>DASTMP010000325.1:0-21932 GCA_035714085.1 Blastocatellia bacterium | reverse complement strand
CGCCCTGGCGCCCTGGCAACCAAACTTACCTCCGTGTTCCCAGTGTTCCTCGTGGCCCCGTAGTTGGACCTCTTCTGAGTTTAACTCAAGACTGGGATTTAGTTAGATTAGCCACGGAGACAGAAAGAGGGACGGAGAGGCCGCAGAGACGTTTTTCCCTCTGTCCCTCTTTCCCTCCATATCTTTGTCTCTCTCTGTATCTCTGTGGCTATTTATTCATATGAGACCGCCTGCTAACGCCCGCGGCGCCGTTCCCCTTTCCACTCAGCTTCCTTTTGCCGCCTTGCTTCCAGAATCTTTTCTTCCGGCGTCGGCGTGGGGCCGAGCGCCAACGCGGCGTTCCCGGGCAAAAGCAGGTTCTTTCCGACGTCGAGCGGGGGCGTGCCCGACCCGCCGTAGCGCGGGTCTTCACTCGACCATAAAACACGCCACTCCATCTTTCCAGGGGGCGCGAGCAGCGGTTCGGGTGCGGGAGTAAGATGCAGATCGAGCCCGAGATTGATGAGCAGCAGCCGGTCGTCGTTCTCTTCGCCGAAAAACCGCAGGACGAAGGCCTCGTCACTGAGAACCGCCCCGTCAACTCTCCCAGACGGCGCCGCCGAATTGCCGAATACGGAGTCTTCGCGACGCAGTCTCAGCAGGTCGCGATGCATTTCGTAAATCGCCGAATGGCGTTCGCGCTCGGACAAGTCGAGTTTCGACAACTCGAAAGTCCGCCTGTCGCCCGGGTTGTCCAGGAGGGCCCGGGATTCAGGAGCCGCGAGGCTGGGAAATTGCGAGAGGAATTCCTGGCGCCCTTTGCGGACGAGAGGCGCCAATTCCTCATTGTGATCGGCAAAGAAGAGGAAAGGACTCGACGCCGCGAATTCCTGCCCCTGGAAGAGCATCGGCGTGCCAGGAGCGAGCAGCAGGAGCGCCGTCATCGCGCGGTAACGCCCGGGGCTGGTCAATTGATGGCATCGGACGCCGCCCCCTGAGTTCGCGATTTGATCGTGGTTCTGAATGAAATTGACGAAGGCCGCGGGCGGAACCTTCAGGCCCGGCGAGCCGCGCCACCACTCCTGCCATATGTACCATTGCCCCTGATAAAGATAGCCGTATTTGACGGCCGAAATCAGTTCCTGTGGTTTGCCCAGGTAGTCGGTGTAATAGGCTTCGTTTCGCCCGGTCATGGCCACCATCGCGCTGTGATGGAAATCGTCGTTCCAGAGCGCGTCAATTCCATACCCTCCCCGCTCGGGCGGCCGGACGAGAATCGTTTCCTGCGGCTCGTTCTCAGCAACGACGATGACCGAACGTCCCCGGGCGCCATGCGCAGAGGATCGGGCGCGGCGTGTGATGGCGGCCAGGATATGATCGCTGGACAGGTCATAGATGTTTTGTGTCGCGTCCAACCGCAATCCGTCGAGATGAAATTCATCGATCCAGTACCCGGAGTTGGCGGCGAAGTATTCGCGGACAGGCGCGGCGTTGTCCCCGTCGAAATTGATCGCGTCGCCCCAGTCGGTCTTATAGTGGTCGGTGAAGTAGTCTTCGGAGAACTCCCTCAAGTAGTTCCCGTCCGGCCCGAGGTGGTTGTAGACGACGTCGAGAATCACTCCGAGGCCGACCGCATGGGCGCGATCGACGAAGCGTCTGAAGTCGTCGGGAGCGCCGTAGAGGCGCGATGGCGCGAAAAGATTTACGCCGTCGTAGCCCCAGCCGAACCTTCCGGGAAAATCGGCGACCGGCATGACCTCGACGACAGTTATTCCCAAACGGGCGAGTTCGTCGAGTTCTCGCGTGGCCGCCGCCCACACGCCTTCTCTCGTGAACGTCCCGACATGCATTTCATACATGACCTGGCCGCGCAGAGTCACGCCGCGCCAGTTCTGATCGGTCCATTCGAAGCTATTCGGATCGACGACTTGCGACGGGCCGTGCGGGCCTTCAGGTTGATAGCGCGACGCCGGGTCCGGATAGAGTCTGGCGCCGCCATCCAAACGGAAGCGGTAAAGAGCGCCGTCGCCTGCGGATCGGATGACGCCGGAGAAATACCCGTCGTCTTCCGGCGTAAGTTCGAAAATTCGGTCACTAGAACCGCGCTCGGGCCCGCCTTCGATCACGACTTCGACCGAATGACGACGCGGGGCCCAAACGCGAAAGCTTGTTCCCCCCTGCGGCAAAATATTTGCCCCGATTTGAAGCGGGCAATGGCGTTCATCTTTCATTACTGACCCGCTCTGACGCGCGAAGTCATAGGACGGCGCTTCTCCTGCTTCAGGGTCGATTTCACTTCCGCTTCGGCCCTGAGCCAGTCGTTTATATCGTCGCCATGGCTCCCGCCGCGTTCCTCGTATATTTCATACGCGCGCCGGGCGATCAGTTCGCGTAAATCAATCTGTCCGTCGGCCTCATAATTCCCGGCCGGCGCCGGCTCCCTTCTCCTTACCGGGGAGGCTTGCGGAATTTCCATACTTTCAGACGACGATTTATCGGATTTCTTAGTCTCTTTCATTATCAGCTCTCCATTGACATAAAAACACGCAACCGCACAAACAGAACCTGCAAAGGCCCATGCCTGCCGCCCTGTTACGGCTGCAATCTTGAATCTACTGAGTCTGCCTGAGGCGCCAATTAGGCAATCCCCATTCCATTTCATCGGCGTTTTCGCTTCTGCATGCCGTTTGCAGCTAGACAATCTCCCGCGCCTGCGCGTCCCGCCTTCTGGTCAGAGTGACCAGAAGAACTACAGTTGTGTATAGAGGCAGAACAACTAGTGTCAAAGATCGCGGTCCAGGGAAAATGACTATGATCAATAAAGTTTCTGGTTTGAATGGGGCTATGCGTGAAATTTCCGCGACGGAATCTCTCATCGCCGGCGCCGTGGGCTACCGCCCAAATCTGCGCTACGAAGTCGAGCGGGTCGGCAACGAGGGCGAGAAGCGGCTGTCGCTGGCGCCACTGCTGAAGGGAACTGAGGGCGGCGGCGTCATTTACGCCGCGACGGTCAGAGAGGCCAGGTCCCTAGCCGATTATCTGGAGCGAGCGGGCTTCAACGTCGCGGCTCATGATCAATCGGAGCCGCCGGAGATCCGCGAAAAGCCGGAGGAGCGCTTATTGTCCGGCGCCCTCAAAGCGATCATCGCCGTCAGCGATTCCGGCTCGACGCCGACCGGCATGGACCCAGGTGTGGATGCCTGCAAGGGCATCGACAGGCCCGACATCAGATTCGTGATTCATTACAACATGCCGCAGTCGCTTGAAGATTACTATCGGGAATCCTCCCGCGCCGGTCGCGACGGCCAACCGGCGCGATGCGTATTGTTGTTTCAGATTGACGACCGGCGCGCCCGAGTCTTCGCTTTGAACGGCAGGTCTCCAAAGCCTGAGGAGGTGGTCGCGGTTTACAGCGCGCTTGAAACGCTCGGCGCCGACCGCGTCCCCGCGCCTCTGGAATTAATACAAACGAGCGCAATCGAGGCGCCCAGGGCCAAGGTGCGCGCGATTCTCTCGCTGCTCAAAAACATGGGTTTCATAAAAGAACATCGGGGCGCGCGCTACACGCTTCTGAAAAGAGAGCTCGGCGAGCAGGAGCTTAGGCGGCTGGCGGGCGAATACGCCAGCAAAGGCGAAAGCGACCGTGAAAAACTGGAACGGATGACGCTCTACGCGCAAAGCCCCGAATGTCGTTGGAAACTGATGCTCGAACATTTCGGCGCGCACAGGGGGCGGTCGGAACAAATCGGCCCGACGGCGTTGGGGAGGTGTGGCCATTGCGATAATTGTTCCCTCGCCGTCGCAGTGCAGGCGCGCGCGCCCGAGAGCGTCGCAAGGCCCGATTTCATCGATCTGCTTTTTGCCAAGGCCCAGGGAGAAGAGTTGCGAATCAGGCCGGGAGACGTGGTTAAATTGCCCGCGCATGGAGAAGTCAAGGTTAAAGCTATTGAGGGAGACAAGATCGTTGTCAGCCTGCCCGACGGTGAGACCAGAAAGTTTAAACAGGAATGGATCATCAGGTAAATGACTAGTGACGAGCTGGCATTTCTGAATCGCGGGTTCCTGAGAAGCGTCGCGGCCCGTCCCATCAGAATTCTTGCGGAATACCTCGAGCCCGCGGAACGCATGCGGCGCGCGGGCATCCGCGACACGATAATTTTTTTCGGCTCCGCTCGCTCGCTTTCTCCCGAAGAGGCCGATCGACGGATGGCCGAGGTCCGCGATGAAATCGGACGTGTGGGAGAGACCACCCCCGAATTGAAAGCCGAATTATCGCGGGCTGAATACGCCGTCAGGATGTCGCGCTATTACCGGGACGCCATGGAACTGGCGCGCCGCCTGACCGAGTGGACGAAATCTCTTACCGGCAACCGTCATTTCGTCGTCTGCTCCGGCGGTTCCGGCGGAATGATGGAAGCGGCCAACCGCGGCGCCGCGATGGCGGGCGGCAAAACCGTAGGCCTCCATATCGATCTCGCCACTGAAGAGATAGTAAATCCATACGTCACATCCGACCTGGTCTTCCGATTTCATTACTTTTTCATGCGTAAATTCTGGTTCCTCTACCTGGCGAAGGCGGTGGTGGTGTTACCCGGCGGGTTCGGGACGATGGATGAATTCTTTGAAGTATTGACGCTGATTCAGACCAAGAAGCCGCGCAAAACCATGCCGATTGTCCTGTTCGGCGCGGAGTTCTGGGATGAAATCGTCAATTTCGACGGGTTATTGAAGTGGGGAATGATCAGCGCGGAAGACCTTAGCCTTTTTCTGAAGACAGATTCCGTAGACGAAGCCTTCAATTACCTCAAAAAACGCCTGGAAGAGCTTTATCCGTCAGAAGAAAAGTTGGCCGAAGTAAAACTCACCTAATCGGCATATCAATTGCCCACCAAAAAGCGTTTCGAGTTCCGCCTTCAGGCCGTGAAGTCGAATGTAATCCATTCCGGCGGATGCGCCGCGCGCCGAGGATATCGCCTGAAGGCGGGACTCCAAGCGCTTTTCTGAGGAAAGAGTTATGTTCAATTTGATGACTCAAAACTGGTGGGCGATGGCGCTGCGGGGCGTGATCGCCATTCTTTTCGGAATCGCCGCGTTTACTTTACCAGGCGTCATGTTATGGGCGCTGGTGGTGCTTTTCGGCGCGTACGCGCTGGTCGACGGGATCTTTGCGCTGGTCTCGGCGTTCAGGCGCGACGCCAGGCGGGACGTCAGGCATGAACGTTGGTGGGCGCTGTTGTTTGAAGGCGTCATCGGCATCGCGATAGGCGTCCTGACTTTCATCTGGCCGAAACTGACCGCCATGGGATTGCTTTACATGATCGCATTCTGGGCGGTCCTGACCGGCGCGTTTGAAGTGATCACCGCCGTCAGGCTGCGCCACGCGATCAGAGGCGAATGGCTGATGGCGCTGGTCGGCATCCTTTCGATGGCGCTCGGATTATTGCTGGCGATCTTCCCGGTGGCGGGAGCGCTTTCGATCGTATGGCTGATCGGCGCCTACGCCATCGCCGCCGGCGTGTTGATGATCGCGCTCGGTTTCAAACTGCGGTCGCTGAAGTATCCGAGCGGAGAGATTCCACATGCGCGATGGGTCGCGCCGAGTCACTGAATTGCGGATTGCGGATTGCGGATTTACGGGTCCATTCGACTGCGGACACGAAATCGAGATTGAAAGTTCTATCAATCCGCAATCCGCAATCCGCAATCCGCAATCCGCAATCCGCAATTGGGAGGTAGATTATGGGAAAGGCAGTAGGCATTGATCTGGGTACGACCAACTCAGTCGTTGCGGTGATGGAAGGCGGCAAACCGACTGTCATCATCAACAATGAAGGCAGCCGTCTGACGCCGTCCGTAGTGGCCTTCACCAAATCCGGCGAGCGCCTGGTCGGGCAGATCGCGCGTCGCCAGGCCGTGCTCAATCCTGAAAACACGATCTATTCGGCCAAACGCTTCATCGGGCGACGCTACGGCGAGGTTCAGAGCGAGATCAAGAACGTCCCGTACAAAGTCGTCGCCGGGCCGAACGACGCGGTGCGTTTCGACATCCAGGGCAAGCAGTACGCGCCCGAGGAGATTTCGGCGCAGGTCTTGCGCAAACTGGCCGACGACGCGGCGAAATACCTCGGCGAAAAGGTTACTGACGCGGTCATCACCGTGCCGGCCTATTTCAACGACGCGCAGCGCACGGCCACAAAGGACGCGGGCAAGATCGCGGGCCTCAACGTGCTCCGCATCATCAACGAGCCGACTGCGGCGGCGCTCGCCTACGGGCTAGACAAAAAGGGGAGCGAAACTGTGATGGTCTTCGATCTGGGCGGCGGGACGTTCGACGTCTCGATCCTCGAAGTCGGTGAAGGAGTCTTCGAGGTGAAGTCCACGGCCGGCGACACGCACCTGGGCGGCGACGATTTCGACAAACGCGTCGTGGATTGGCTGGCCGAAGAGTTCAAACGCGACCAGGGCATCGATCTGCGCGCCGACCGCCAGTCACTACAGCGGCTGACCGAAGCGGCGGAGAAGGCCAAGATCGAACTGTCGAGCGTGACCGAGGCCACGATCAGTCTGCCTTTCATCACCGCGGACGCGAGCGGGCCGAAGCACCTCGAAATGAAGCTCTCTCGCGCGAAATTCGATCAGCTCACGTCCGACCTGGTCGAACGTTGCGTAGGTCCCGTCAAACAGGCGCTCCAGGACGCGAAACTGAGCGACCGCGACATTGACGAGGTCATACTGGTGGGCGGCGCGACGCGCATGCCTGCGGTTCAGGCGCTGGTGCGGCGGATGACCGCCGGCAAAGAGCCGAACCAATCGGTCAACCCGGATGAGGTGGTGGCGGTAGGCGCGGCGATTCAGGCGGGCGTTCTGGCGGGCGAGGTCAAGGACGTCGTGCTGCTCGACGTCACGCCTCTCAGCCTGGGCGTGGAGACGCTCGGTGGCGTGATGACCAAACTGATCGAGCGTAATACGACCATCCCCGCGCGCCGTTCGGAGGTCTTTTCGACGGCCGAGGACAACCAGACCGCCGTCGACATCCACGCGCTGCAAGGCGAGCGCGAACTGGCGCGGGATAATCGCACGTTGGGCCATTTCCGCCTGGAAGGCGTCGCGCCGGCGCCTCGCGGGTTGCCCCAGATCGAAGTCAGCTTCGACATCGACGCCAACGGAATCTTGACCGCGACCGCGCGCGACAAGGCGACGGGCAAGGAGCAGCGCATCACGATCACCGGCTCGACCCAACTCCCGAAGGAAGAGGTCGAACGCATGGTCGCCGACGCCCAGGGCCACGCCGACGAAGACCGCCGCCGTCGCGAAGAGGTCGACGCGCGTAATCATGCCGATGCGATCGCTTATCAGGTCGAGCGACAGGTCAGCGAGCTGGGAGACCGCGCGCCCGCTAATGAACGCGCGCGCGCCGAGGCGATGATCAACGAGGTTAGAGAAATGGTCAAAAGCCAGTCAACCGACATCGCGCGGCTCCGGCAACTGGCGGGCGATTTACAGCAAATGGCCTCGGGTCTGGCGAGCGCCGCTTACACGCGCGCCGCGGCGGGCCGCGGCGCTGGTCCCGGAGGCCAGGGACCACAAGAGCATGGCCCCGATGACGTGATTGACGCGGAGTTCAAACCGCGATCTTAATTGGCCGCCGGCGCAGTCAGTAAATCACGGCCGATTTCGCGATTTACCGACTGGCGCCGGTCCTAAAGGCACGGCCATTGCGAGAGATTGTCAGACCGACAATTATTTCTTCAATTCGGTGAAGCAATGACAAAGGCTAAAGAGAAAGAGAACAGGAGTGAAAGGGGCGGCGCGCCGCTGACCGAGATCGAAAGCCTTCTGACATCGGCTGAGATCAAAAACATCCGGGACGAGTTGGAGCGCGAGCGCGCATTACGGGTGCGCGCGTTGGCCGATTTTGACAACTACCGCAAGCGCGTCGAGCGCGAGCGCGGGGCGGCTGAGCGTTCCGGCAAGCGCGCCATCCTCCTCGCGCTCCTGGAAGTGATGGACGATTTCGACCGGGCGATCGAACACGTCGATCGATCATCCGGGGCGCCCGACGCTGTGGCTGAGGGCTTGCGAGCCATTCATAAACGATTAGCGGAGGCGCTCAAAGCGCAGGGCGTAACGCCGATCGAGAGCGTGGGTCAGCAATTCGATCCCACACGGCACGAAGCGGTGGGCGCGATTGAGGCCGGCGCCAGTAAATCGGGAATCGCGATCGAACCGGGCGCAGTGACCGATGAGGCGCGCCGTGGGTACCTCTGGGACGGCGAAGTGTTGCGCCCGGCGAGCGTGCGTGTGGCGAAATAGTGGGGAATGGGAAGTAGGGAGTAGGGAATGGGAAGAACGCGCGCCTTAGCGACTCGCTCTTCCTTCCCCATTCCCCATTCCCCATTCCCCACTCCCGGCGATTATGGCGGTAAAGTTTCATGACTATTACGAGACTCTGGGGGTTCCGCGCGCCGCGACCACGGATGAAATTAAGAAGGCGTACCGTAAACTCGCGCGCAAATACCATCCCGACGTAAACCCAAAAGACAAATCGGCGGAAGAGAAATTTAAGGAGATCAGTGAAGCCTACGAGGTTCTCTCCGACCAGGAAAAGCGCAAACGCTACGATCAGCTCGGCGCAAAATGGAAGGCGGGCGCCGATTTCACTCCGCCTCCCGGATGGACGCCGTGGGAGGGCGCCCGGGTCGAGTACAGTGACATCGGAGATATCTTCGGCGCGGCCGGCGCAGGAGGCTTCAGCGATTTCTTTGAAACTCTCTTCGGGGCAAGGCGCGGCGCCCCGCGCGGCGCTCCGCGCGGCGTCCCATTCGCGATGCGCGGTCGCGACGTCGAAGCCGAGATGGAGATCGGCCTGGAAGACGCCCATCGCGGCGCTGCGCGGGCGATTACGATTCAAGCCATGACGCCCTGTCCCTCGTGCAATGGCGCGGGCGCGGTCGGAAACAAGCCGTGTCCGACGTGTCGGGGAGCTGGCGTTGTGAGACGTCCCAAGACGCTCGATGTCAACATCCCGGCCGGCGTGCATGACGGCTCGGTGATTCGACTGGCCGGACAAGGGGAGCCGGGCATGGGCGCCGCGCCCCCCGGCGACCTTCTGCTGCGATTGCGGTTGAAGCCGCACCGGCTCTTCAGCGTCATCACCCCCGAAGGGGACATTCAAATTGACCTGCCTGTGGCCCCGTGGGAGACGGCGCTCGGCGCGCGCGTCAACGTCCCGACGCTCGACGGCTCGGTCGAGATGACCATTCCTGCGGGCGCGCAGGGCGGCCAGCGGCTGCGGCTGCGCGGCCAGGGTCTCAACCGTAAAGGCGGCGGACGCGGCGATGAATACGTCAGGCTGAAGATCGTCACGCCGCCGAAGCCCACGGAGAAGGAGAGAGAGTTGTTCGAGCGGCTCGCCGCCGAATCGCGATTTAACCCTCGCGACTTGATCCGATTTTGATGGGGCTTATGGGGCTTATAAGACTTATGAGCCCCATAAGCCCTGTAAGTTTTATATGGATATCAATCGCTTCACTGAAAGTGTCCAACAGGGGCTGAGCGCGGCGCAATCGAAAGCCGCGCGATACGGCAATCAGCAGGTTGACGTCGAGCACCTGCTCGCGTCGCTGCTCGACCAAGAGCGCGGGCTGGCCGGCTCGATCCTCAACAAGGCCGAGACCAACGCTGACTCGGTCAAACAGCGCGTCGAGCAGGAACTGCAGCGCCTGCCGAAAGTCTCAGGCCCGGCGGGGGCGCCCGATCAGATCTATGTCACGGGGCGGTTGAACCGCCTGTTGGCCCAGGCCGAAGACGAGGCCAAAAAGCTTAAAGACGATTACATCTCGGTCGAGAGCCTGTTGCTGGCGATGACCGACGACATGGGCTCGACGGGGCGCATCTTCAACGATTTAGGCGTCACGCGCGAGCGATTGATGCGGGCGCTGCAGGAGGTGCGCGGCAGCCAGCGCGTCACGTCGCAAAACCCGGAAGCGACTTACGAGGCGCTGGAGCGCTACGGCCGCGACCTGACGCGTCTCGCCGAACAGGGCAAGCTCGATCCGGTCATCGGTCGCGACGACGAGATTCGCCGGACGATCCAGGTGCTCTCGCGGCGCACCAAAAACAATCCGGCGCTTGTCGGCGAGCCTGGCGTCGGGAAGACCGCAATAGTCGAGGGGCTGGCCCAACGCATCGTGCGCGGCGACGTGCCCGAAAGTCTGAAAGACAAAAAGATCATTGCGCTCGACCTGGGGGCGCTCGTCGCCGGCGCTAAGTATCGCGGAGAATTCGAAGAACGTTTGAAGGCCGTGCTGAAGGAGGTTCAGGAGAGCGAGGGCGAAATCGTCCTCTTCATTGACGAGTTGCACACGGTGGTCGGCGCGGGCCGGGCCGAAGGCGCGATGGACGCGGGCAACCTGCTCAAGCCGATGCTCGCGCGCGGCGAATTGCACTGCATCGGCGCGACGACGCTCGACGAATACCGCAAACACATCGAGAAGGACGCCGCGCTCGAACGACGCTTCCAGCCAGTGATGGTCGAGCAGCCGACGGTCGAAGACACGATCTCGATCCTGCGCGGGCTGAAGGAGCGCTACGAGGTGCACCACGGCGTGCGGATCAAGGACTCGGCGCTGGTCGCCGCCGCCGCGCTCTCGAACCGCTACATCACCGACCGTTTCCTGCCAGACAAGGCGATTGACCTGGTTGACGAGGCCGCCGCGAAATTGCGAACCGAGATCGATTCGATGCCGGCGGACCTGGACGAAATCTCGCGCCGCGTTATGCAGCTCGAAATCGAGCGCGAGGCGCTGAAGAAAGAGACGGATCCGGTTTCGCGCCAACGCCTGGAGAAGCTCGAAACAGAGCTCGCCGGACTTCGGTCGCGGGGGGACGCGCTGCGCGCGCAGTGGCAGGCCGAGAAACAGGGCGTGCAGCGGCTGCGCGGCCTGCGCGAGCAGATCGAACAGACCCGCATCGAGATCGAGCAGGCCGAGCGCCAGTATGACCTCAACCGCGCCGCCGAATTGCGCTACGGCAAACTGGCCGAGCTCGAGCGACGGCTGCGATCCGAAGAAGATCTGCTCGCGAAAAAACAGGGCCAGGCGCGGTTGATCAAAGAAGAGGTCAGCGAAGAGGACATCGCCGAAGTCGTCAGCCGCTGGACGGGCGTGCCCGTGACAAAGCTGCTCGAAGCCGAATTGCAGCGGCTGCTGACGCTCGAAGATGAACTGCACCGCCGCGTGATCGGCCAGGACGAAGCGGTGACGGCGGTTGCCGACGCCGTCATCCGCGCGCGTTCAGGCTTGAAAGACCCGAACCGCCCGATCGGCTCGTTCATTTTTCTAGGCCCGACCGGCGTCGGCAAAACGGAACTGGCGCGGGCTCTGGCCGAATTCCTCTTCGACGACGAGCGCGCGATGATCCGCATCGACATGTCGGAGTATCAGGAGAAGCACACCGTGGCGCGCCTTGTCGGCGCGCCTCCGGGCTACATCGGTTACGAAGAGGGCGGGCAGTTGACCGAAGCCGTCCGGCGTCGTCCCTATTCGGTGATCCTCTTCGACGAGATCGATAAGGCTCATCACGACGTCTTCAACGTCATGCTGCAGATTCTGGACGACGGGCGGTTGACCGACGGACAGGGGCGCGTCGTGGATTTCAAAAACACGATCGTGATCATGACCTCGAACATCGGCGGGCGCCGTATCCTGGAATACCGCGGAGCGTTCGAGGGCGCCGAATATGAGCGGATGAAAGAGGCCGTGCTGGAAGAGATGCGCCGCCACTTCCGGCCCGAATTCCTGAACCGCGTGGACGAGATCATCGTCTTCCACGCGCTCCCCGAAGAGAGCCTCAAAAAGATCGTCGAGATCCAGCTCGACAGGCTGCGACATCGCCTGGCCGAACGCCACATCAAACTGGAGTTGACCGACGATGCGCGCACGCATCTGGTCCGCGCCGGCTACGATCCGAATTATGGCGCGCGTCCGCTCAAACGCGCGATCCAGCGCGAGATCGAGACGCCGCTCGGACGCCGCATTCTGAAAGGCGAAGTCCGCGACGGCCAGACCGTTCTCGTAGATCTCGAAGGGTCGAGCGGCGAACTGAATTTCACCGCTCAACCGGACGGGCCGCAGACCAGCGCCGCCGCGGGCGGCGATTGAAGGACTTGTTCATGGCGCCTATGGTTACGCCATGAAACAAAGAAAATAGACAGGATTTACAGGATTGTTCAGGATCGAGATCAATTCACAAAATCCTGAACAATCCTGTAAATCCTGTCTATTTACCCAGGAGGGTTAAGTCTTGCCGGAAACGAAACCAATGTCGCTTTTCTTCATCTCCGCCGAGGCGGGGGCCGCCATGGCATGGCGACCCGCGGCGGACATTTACCGCACGCCTGAGGGGTGGGTCGTCAAATTAGAGTTGGCGGGAGTGCGAAACGAGGACGTCAACGTCGTGGCCAGCGGCTCGGAACTTTTGGTCAGCGGCGTTCGTCGCGACAGGTTCGTCGAAGAGGGGTGGAGCCATCACTCAATGGAGATCACCTACAGCCACTTCGAACGCGTGATCGAATTGCCCTGCGACCTGTCCCGCGCGAGCATTTCGATAGAAGGCCACCACGGCCTGCTGTTGGTGCGTGTGGTTACCAGTCACGAGGAGGAGAGATGAACGAACAGATCGAAAGTCTACCCGTATTGCCGATCAAAAACAGCGTGCTGTTTCCAGGTCTGCTGATGCCGCTGACGGCCGGTCGTCCGTCGTCCGTCGCCGCGATTGACGCCGCCCTGGCGAGCGAGGACAAGGAACTGCTTATCGTCACGCAGCGCGACTCATCGGTCGAGTCCCCCACCGTCAGCGACCTTTACACAATCGGGACCAAGGCCGTGGTCAAACGAATGATGCGGCGTCAGGACGGCGCGGTGAACCTGATCGTGCAAGGCGTCGAGCGCGTGGTATTGATCAAGATCGAGCAGGCCGAGCCATACCTCGTGGCGCGCGTCAGGATGGCGCCAGTGCCGGAGGAGACGAACACCGAGGTGGAGGCCATGCGCCGCGCGATTCTGGAGCTTTCAGCCCGCGCCATTCAACTGGCTCAGCCCAACGCGCCGGTCGAGGTGACGCAGATGCTCGCCGAGAACGAGGAGCCGCTGCAACTTACTTACCTGATCGGGTCGGTGCTCGGCCTTCCGGTCGAAAAGGAGCAGGGATTGCTCGAAGCCCCCACGCGTCTGGACGCGCTGCGCCTGCTCCATTCTTATCTGCTGCACGAACTACAGGTGCTGGAACTGCGCAACCAGATCAACGTCCAGGCGCAGGGCGAGATGGAACGCCAGCAGCGCGAATACCTGCTGCGCCAGCAACTGCGCGCCATTCAGGAGGAGCTGGGCGAGACCAGCCCCGAACAGGCCGACGCCGAGATGTTCCGCAAACAGATGGACGAGGCCCAGTTGCCCGAAGACGTGCGCAAAGAGGCCGAGCGCGAATTATCTCGTATGGAGAAGCTGCCGCAGGCTTCGCCCGATTACCACGTCATCCGCACCTACCTGGAAATGATCCTCGAATTGCCCTGGGGCAAAAGCACCGAAGACAACCTCGACCTCGCGCACGCCCGTCAGGTGCTCGACGAAGACCATTTCGATTTGAAGGAAGTCAAAGAGCGAATCCTCGAACATCTGGGCGTACTCAAACTCAACCCGACGGCCAACGCGCCGATCCTCTGTTTCGTCGGGCCTCCGGGCGTGGGCAAGACGTCGCTTGGACAATCGATCGCGCGTTCGCTCGGCCGTAAATTCGAGCGGTTGGCGCTCGGCGGAATGCACGACGAGGCCGAGTTGCGCGGCCACCGCCGCACCTACATCGGCGCGATGCCGGGCCGCATTATTCAGGCCATGCGCCGCGCCGAATCGAAAAATCCGGTGTTGATGCTCGACGAGGTTGACAAACTGGGGCGCGATTTCCGCGGCGATCCGGCGGCGGCCCTGCTGGAAGTTTTAGACCCGGCGCAGAACCACACGTTCCGCGACAATTACCTCGACCTGCCCTTCAACCTCTCGAAGGTTTTCTTCATCACCACCGCCAACACCATCGATACCATACCGTCGCCGCTGCTCGACCGCATGGAGATGCTTCGGCTGAGCGGCTACAGCGCGGAGGAGAAGATGGAGATCGCGCACCGCTACCTGATCCCGCGCCAGTTGAAGGAGAGCGGGTTGACGGATCAGCAGTTCATACTGACCGACGAGGCGCTGAACCACGTCATCGGGCGGTACACGCGCGAGGCCGGCGTGCGCCAGCTCGAACGCGCCATCGGGAGCCTTACGCGCCGCGTCGCGCTGCGCTTCGCCGAAGGCGACACGACGCCAGCGATCGTCAGGGTCGAAGACTTGCCCGAAATGCTCGGCCCCGAGCGCTTCACGTTCGAGCTTGCGCGCAAACAGTTGCCGCCGGGCGTCGCGACCGGGCTGGCGTGGACCGAGACTGGCGGCGACGTGCTCTACATCGAGGCTACGCTGCTGCCCGCCGGACGCGGTATGACGCTGACCGGCCACCTGGGAGAAGTGATGCAGGAATCGGCCAAGGCGGCGCAGAGCTTCATCTGGGCCCACGCCGAGCGGATGGGCATCGACCCGAACGTCGTGCGCCGCTCGGGCGTTCACGTTCACGTCCCGGCGGGCGCGATCCCGAAAGACGGCCCGTCAGCCGGCATCACGATGGCGACGGCGCTCGCCTCGGTCTACACCGACACGCCCGTCCGCAGCGACACGGCGATGACCGGCGAAATCACTCTGACCGGACTCGTGCTGCCGATCGGCGGCATAAAAGAGAAGGCGCTGGCCGCGCGCCGCGCCGGCATCACTCGCGTCATCCTGCCCAGGGAAAATCAGAAGGACCTGCGCGAACTGCCCGACAACGTGCGCGCCGAAATGGAATTCATCTTCGCCGAACGCGTCGAGGAGGTGTTAATTGCGGCGATGCCTGACCTGGCCTCGCGGCTGACGTTGCCCAAAGCGGCTTGAAACTATGATCGCGGGAAGAGGTCGGGGTTATCAGTGAAAACCGCGTCGACGCCGTAATCGAACAGGAAATGGCGCATCTCTTCGCGAGCGTCTTTGAAGCGCCCGGTCGAAGCCGATCTGAAGGTGTAAGGCGTTACCGTCAACCCCGCGTCGCGCGCCCATTGCGCGATTTCGGGGTTGCGTTCGATCAACGCTTTTGCAGGGCCGATGCCGTCGGCGAACTCTTTCACCCTCTTCAACCCGTCAGCCGACAGCCATTTGTTCTGCGGATCGGCGGCGATCAGAAACGTGAGCGTCAGCTTCGTCTTCAAATCGGACCTCATTTTGCGCAGGCTCTCGGCGCTGAACGATTGAATGATCACAGGCGTTTTCGGATCCGCCCCGGGGCTGTCCAGACGGTTTTTCCTCAAAGTCTCGATCACGAGTTTTTCCATATCGAAGCCGCGTTTGCCGTAGACTTCGGGCGCCTTGGTTTCCGGGTATAGCCCTGCCTTGCCACGGATCAGATCGATCGCCTCCTGAAACGTTTGGACTCTGGCGCCTTTGAACTTCGCGTTGAACCATGACCCGGCGTCGAGTCGTTTGATCTCGCCGAGCGTAAAGTCCGAAACGTACCAGTGTTTCACGGGCTGGCTGCCGGGCGGCTGGTCTTCACTCACGTCGGCGCGGAAGCGATCCGGAAAGACCTCCTCGACGTCGGTTGTGCGTTCGAGCGTCAGATCATGCAGGCAGACCAGCGCGCCGTCCTTCGTGATCTGCAAATCCTGCTCGACGAAATCGGCGCCCTGCTCGATCGCCAGGCGGTAGGCCTCGACCGTGTGTTCTGGCGCGTAGGCCGACGCCCCGCGGTGCGCGATCAAGGTCTTCTTGCCTGATTGGGCGAAGACAAGCATGGCCAGTCCGGAGATCGCCGCCGCCATAGTCAATCGATGGATATAAACATTCCTCATGTTCGATCTCTCATTTAAATCACAGACGCGGGGAGGGAATACCCACCCTTACGCAACGACTACTTGTTGACCGCCGCTCTATCAAGATAGTCCAGCAATACATTCGACATCGTCTTGACTCCGATGACCAGGCTTTCTTCATCGATGTCGAATTCCGGCGTGTGGATCATCGCGGTGACGCCCTTCTCTCTGTTTCCGACGCCGAGGAAGTAGAAGAAGCCGGGAATGACTTTCTGATAGTACGAAAAATCTTCCGCGCCCATTTGCGGCTTTGGGGAGATGAGGTTCTTCTCTCCGATTGTTTTTCTCATCACCGGCAGAGTGGCTTCGACCAGCGCCGGATCGTTGTAAGTGACTGGATTGTTGGCGCCGAACTCTATTTCGTAGCTCGCGCCGTAGGCCGATGTCACCCCGGCCAGCGTCTGCTTCATCATCTCTATGCTACGGGTCCGAACCTCTTCGTTGAGAGTGCGCATCGTACCTTCGAGCTTCACCTCGTCGGCGATGATGTTGAAGCGGTTGCCGCCGATGATGCTGCCGAGGGTGATGACGAGCGGCTCCTGGGTGTTGATGCGGCGACTGCGGATGGTCTGGAGCGCCATGACGCACTCCGCCGCGACGACCACAGCGTCAACGCCGTCGTGCGGGTAGGCTCCGTGAACCTTCTTGCCGCGAATCGTGATCGAGAACCGATCCGATGAGGCCATCGCCGGGCCTGAGTTGTAGCCGATCTGACCCGCCTCGATGTTTGGCATCACGTGCAACCCGAAGATCGCCGAAGGGCGCGGGTTCTCCAGGGCGCGCTCTTCGATCATAAACTGAGCGCCTCCGCGCTCGCCCGGCGGCGCGCCTTCTTCGGCGGGCTGGAAGATGAATTTGATCGAGCCGCGAACCCGGTCGCGCATCTTCGAGAGCAGCTCGGCGACGCCGAGTTGAATGGTCATATGCGCGTCGTGACCGCAGGCGTGTTTGACGCCGTCGTTGCGCGACTTGTACGGCGGGTCAATCGTTTCCTGAATCGGCAGCGCGTCCATGTCTGCGCGGACGGCGACCACACTGTTGGGGCCTCCCGGCAAATTGCCTTTGAGCAGCGCCACGACGCCGTATTTGCCGACGCCGGTCCTGACTTCATCCAGACCGAGCGCGCGCAGTTTCTCGGCGATCACGCGCGAAGTGCGCTCCTCGCGATTGGAGAGTTCGGGATGCATGTGAAAATCACGCCGCTGTTCGACCAGTTTCGCGCGAAGACTTTCGGCGGCGCGGGCGACCTCTTCCTCCCGCGAATCCGCGGCGAGCGAGGGGGATTTCACAAACGATGCGCCGGTCAGTAAAGCCGTACACAATGACAGAGCCAGTATCTGGCCAGACATCAATTTCATTTGCGGTCCTCCGATGCGCTTATTAAATTTGTCGTTCTATCAGAAATGCGATTAGGTGAGTTCCACCGGCGTGACGCTCGGCCACGACGACGCGCACGTTACAAGATGAGAGCAGTTTGGTCAATTCTTGCGCCGCGACGAGGGCAAACATGAACGCGGAGGGGCATGGTATAGTTAGCGGGTCGCGAGATGGACGCAGAATTCCATTTTGCATTTGGAAAATGCTTTTCTTCTTTGATCTCGCGATTTACTGACTTTTTTGTATAAGATGGCGATACCTAATCCTCTAACCAAAATCGAAACCACACCGAACGTCGCCGCCAAACGCGGCGAACGATATTTTCTCGAAGGTCCAAAATCGCGGGGTTCAGAAGCGATGACGCTCTGGCGCATCCTCCGCGAATTCTTCTACGGCTTTCGCAAGCTCCACTTCATAGGCCCCTGTGTAACCGTTTTCGGTTCGGCGCGGTTCAGAGAAGATCACCGCTACTACAAGCTTGCGCGCGATGTCGGCGCATCGATGGCCAGTCTGGGCTTCACGGTGATTACCGGCGGCGGCCCCGGCGTGATGGAAGCGGCCAATCGCGGGGCGAAAGACGTTGGCGGACGATCAATCGGTTGCAATATCATCCTGCCGTTTGAGCAACAGCCGAACCCCTACCTCGACGCGATGCTCGAATTCCGCTACTTCTTCGTGCGGAAAGTCATGCTCGTCAAATACTCATACGCGTTCGTAGTTTTGCCGGGCGGCGTAGGCACGATGGATGAACTGTTCGAGGCGCTGACGCTGATTCAAACTCACAAGATCCTCGACTTTCCCGTAGTGCTGATGGGCAAAGATTACTACGCGCCACTGATAGACTTCTTCAGAGACATGGCGCGGGCGGGAACGATCAGCGAAGCCGATCTGCGGCTCTTCATGATCACCGACTCGCTTGCCGAAGCGATGGCCCACATCGAACAATACGCGGTTCAGAAATTCGGGCTGCACCGCACGAAATCGCTCAAACGGCGCCGTTGGCTTTGGGAAAGATGAGTAGATTGCGCGCAAAATCTTGAGCGACGCTATCTTTTCACAAGCTCCACGCGACGATTCTTCGCCCGGCCCTCTTCGGTCCTGTTATCAGCAATCGGTCGCTCCTGCCCATAGCCCACCGGATCAAGCCGGTTAGAACTGATCCCGGCGGCGGCAATGGCCTCGGCTACAGCTTTTGCGCGGGCATTTGATAATGTCTTGTTGGCCGCCGGGTTTCCATTGCTGTCAGTATGGCCTTCCACGCCGATGCGCAGATTGGGGCGTTTCTTTAACAGTGAAACGATCTCATCGATGATCGGCCTGGATTCCGGCAGGATTTCCGCCTTGCCGGTCGCGAAGTGTATATCCAGAGGGACGAACCCGTCCTTATCAATAGCTGTGGCCATCGCATCAGCCGTGATCATCTGTTTCATTGGAGCGCGTTCGACAATGTACAGAATGTAATCGGGTTTAACATAAGTGTTCAATTCGACCCACACTTCAACGCCATTGCGGGTTATTTTCATGGCGTTTCGATATTCCCTGGAAGAGTCGAGTAATAGAGGAAGAATCTGGCCGCCCGCCGATTTGACTGCGTTTTCATAAAAGCGGCGAACGGTCAACGGCCCTGGATCCTTGGTCTTATCTTTCAATTCATAGCGGATCTCTGTGTATTTGCCGTCAATAACTTGTTGCGGATCGGTAAGAAACTTATGTGATTTAAAGTCCTGCTGTTCGTAGGCCGAGATTCTATAGCCTGGCATGCGACCGGAGAATAGCGGATGATCGGCGCTACCTTTCACATCAGGCATGGATTGCTGAGGGGTCGCAATGATCGCTAAAAGGGCAACGAGAATGGTGGATGCAAAGTTCATAGTTGGATTCGAAGACGGCGAGTCTATACCTCCCTGAGTGAATTTGGATATTGGTTTTCTCGATTGAACTTTACGAAACATCGCCTTCGGGTGGATTCAATGATCGGGTTGTTTGATCAGACAAGCCCGCATTCCGAACCATCGGGAGATACGATGGCGGTTCTCGGCCACGATGCGATAGCCGATCACTTCGAGCAGTAACAACACCGGGATCGCATAAATCAAAAGCACCGCCAACGACCAGGGGAACCGCCGCCACAAAAAGTAATTGACGCCGAACGCGCCGGCGTAAACACGGCCTTTGCGCGTGATGACCCGCAGCGCCCGCGAGCACTTTTCGTAATCGATCCCGAACCGCATCAACTCGGTCTCGTCGAACGACTGATAAGGTTCGACGACGAACCAGCGGCCGCGATCCATCCGCTTTGCGATTTCGGCTGACCACGAGCAGACGCCGCAATCGCCGTCGAAGAGTAGATAATCACGGCCCGCTTCTATCCTCATATCTCCACTCCATTTCGCACGACGACCGCGGAGCCGTCGGCGACAAAAGCCGAAGCCGGCTTCGCGCCCAGACATTCGACGAACTGGCGGCCGTAAACCCGCTTCACATCGCACTCGAAATCGGCTTCGCTCGTTCGCCATACGAGCCAGCGCGGATGTTCGACACGGTATTCGACGCAGCCGCCGTCGCGCTGCGCTGCGTAGCCCCAGTAATGTTCGGTGATGAACTCCTCTTCAGAACCCGTGACGAGCGGTTGGGCGCCGCCCGTGGTCTTCGCGCGGACGTGATGCCATAACCCCCCGTCGCGCCACGAATATTCGACCGATCCGTTCGGCGCGATCGTCCCGTTGTCCAGATCGGTCCGATGGCGCATTCGCCGCGCGGCGTAATTTTCGTTATAAACGACGCGGGCCACGGTCGCGATCGCTAATCGCGGCACGACCTCTTTGACGAAAACCACGCCGCGCCGCCAGCCGCCTTCCGCGCGTCGGCGGACGTAAAACCGCAGGTTGATCTCTTCAAAATCTCGATGGAATGGAATCGGCAGACCGAGAACGCGCGTCTTCAGAAAGAGGAAGCCGACGACGCTGACGAAATGACGATTCTTCCATGTGTCGAGTTCCACGCCTCGCGGGACGAACGGACGCAGGACCACCGGATCGACCTCGTAGTTGAGCATCGCCAGTCGCCGCCACTCCGCCGTGAGAAATTCTCTTGTTCGCATCTCGACTCTACTCACCCTGAAAGCGTACCATTGCGCCTGTTCTCGAACCAGGTAGGCGCCGCTAACTCTAACTGTCAATCAAACCAGGAGGCCGTCATGAAAAAAGGACTCGTGTTGTCGCTGGCGCTGCCCGCCCTGATCTCGGCGCAGCAGGCGCCAAAAGTCGATCAGGTCGAATTGCAGCCGCTCACTGCTCAGGTCAGCCGCCTGATCGAAGCGCTGGATTATCTGGGCGCGCCAATCAAGCAAGCTGATAAAACGGCGTTGGAGAAGGCCGGCAATGAAACGGACGCGGCGAAAGCGCGCCGAAGCGTTCAAGACACGCTCGACAAATATTGCCTCTTCGACATTAACATCAACCCCGAAAGCCGCGTGAGAGTCACACAAGGCGCGGCCAGACCGGATCTGGTCGAAAAAGGCTGGAGCGTCTTTCTGGTCAAGGTGCGCAACGAAGCCGGCGTGACCGCGCAGCTCAAAGCCGAAAGCTCAAACGCTCTGCCGGTCTATACCACTAGCAGAGGCAATCCGCGTCCGGCGCAACAGGTCACGCCGCGCGACGTGACGGATCGCTGGCTCGACCTGGCTATGTTCAACAAACCTCCGCTCAAACCGGCGCTCTCAGGTTTGGAGCTTGAATACCGCGTTATCCAGCTCTATAGCCGCGACGCGGGCAAGCGCGAGGCCAGGATCAGCTTCAACGTCGGCCAGGGCACGCAGGACATCGGTTTCCGCAACGACGTGGACATCCTCTTCAATTGCTTGCCCACCGCTGAGGTGACTCTGCGCGTGTTTGACGAACACGGCAAGCCCACGACGGCTTCATTCGTCATTCGCGACGCGCAGGACCGCGTCTATCCGCCGCGTTACAAACGGCTCGCGCCCGATTTCGATTTCCATCCGCAGGTCTATCGCTCGGACGGCGAGCGGATCAAACTCCCGGCGGGCGAGTATACGGTCGAATACACACGCGGGCCGGAATACATCGTCAAACGACAGGCGATCAAAATTACGCCGGGCGAGCCCATGACGTTCACCTTCAAACTCGAACGATGGATTGACGTCGCAAAGCTCGGCTGGTATTCGGGCGACCATCACGTTCACGCCGCCGGGTGCATGCATTACGAAAGCCCGACGCAAGGCGTGACCCCGGAAGACATGATCCGCCACATTCTGGGTGAGTCCTTGAACGTCGGCAGCGTGCTCACCTGGGGGCCGTGCTATTACTATCAAAAACAGTTCTTCGAGGCCAAAGACAACCGGCTCTCGACTGGCGACAACTTGATGCGCTACGACCTCGAGGTTTCGGGCTTCCCCTCGTCGCACTCCGGCCACCTCGTCCTGCTGCGATTGAAAGATCAGGATTATCCCGGCGCGAAAGTTCTGGAAGATTGGCCCACGTGGGATTTGCCGATCCTGCAATGGGCGAAGCGCCAGGGCGCGGTCGTCGGCTTCGCGCATTCGGGATGGGGCTTGGAGTCGAAGAGCGAC
>DASTMP010000324.1:0-60165 GCA_035714085.1 Blastocatellia bacterium | reverse complement strand
GCTGCTCGACGATTTTCCCGTCGCTGGTCAGCCGCAACGTGTTTATAACTCTCGCCACCGACGGGAGCGGCGAGGAGTACCGGCTGCACCCCCTCTTCCGGGATTTTTTGCGGCGCAGATTGCTTTCGGATGTCGGGCGGGCCGGAGTGTTGGCCGAACATGCGCAGATAGCCGATTTCTTCCTGCGCCGTGGGAAGTGGGAGCAGGCCGTGCGCCACTTTCTGGAAGCCGATGAGTTCGATCGCGCGGCCAAGGTGATAGCCGACAAGGGGCAGGAGTGGATCACATCGGGCGCGCTCGGCAGTATGGTCGCGTCAGCCGACGCGCTCCCGGCCGAAGCGATGGAGCGCCATCCTCGCGCGCTCACTTACCGCGCCGAAGTGGCGCGATTGCGCGGAGAATACGACAAGGCTCAAGCCATGTTCCGCCGCGCCGCGGTCTTGCTGCAAGGTCAGAATGATCGTGAAGGCGAGGCGGAAGCGCTACAGTCGCTGGCGACAATCGCCCGAAGACATGGCGATTTCGAGGCGGCCTTCGCGCACCTCGACCGCGCAATCGAGTTGAGCGAAGAGCAATCCCCGGTGCGGGTGAAATGCGGCAATACGCGCGGGGCATGCTTGTTGGCATTGGGCAAATGGACTGAAGCGGAGCGCGAATTCCGCTCCGCATTGCAGTTGGCCGAAGAGCAGCGCGATGAGTATTACGCCCGCTGGATTGTTCATAACCTGGGCATACCGCTGGGCATGCGCGGGGATTTTGGCGAGGCGCTGCGTTGGTTGCGCCGGTCGCTTCGTGAAGGGCGCAACGCCGCTCCCATGCCGCAGGAGGCGGACGTGTATTTTAATGTAGCGCGCCTCCACCTTTATCGCGGCGAATTCGAGATTTGCGAGCAGAGCCTGGATCGCGCCATGGAGCGATGTCAACTCTTCAATATGATCGGGGTGCGAGCACAGGTGTTTGAGACCTATGGCATGCTGTATCGCGAACTCGGCGATGTGGCGCGGGCAAGGGAGTTTTACGAGCGCGCCGCGCGCGATTATGACAAGGCCGGCGTTGAATTGGCGCGCTATGAATTGCTTGATGAACAGGCGCTGCTCGAACTGCAGATTGGCGACCTCGCGGCCGCTCGCAAATTGATTGATCAATTGATCAACGCCCGCAGAACCTTGAATGACGAATTACGCAATCAGACGGCAGCGCTCACTCTGGGGCGCATTCTGATTGCGCAAGGTGAGGAGGAGTCGGCGCGCGCCGAACTCGATGCTGCGCTCGGATACTTTCGCCAGAACGGGCTTTATTATTATGAAGCTCAGGCCTGTATAGCGCTGGCTCAGTGCGATTTTGCGGCGGGGCGCGACGTCCAAATGATGGAGCGGGTGCGGCGCGCGCTGGACTTGGCGGCGCGCTATGACTATGAATATTGGCTGCGGCGGGAATTGACCGCGCACCCGCAACTGTTCGCAATGCCTGAAGTGGCCGAGCTGTTGCCGCCTGACGCGCGCGAGCATCTCGCTTCTCAGGTAGCGATACGGGAACCGTCCGCCGCCCCGTCGGTTCAAGAGGTATCGCCAGTTCCGCTCGCAGATCTGACGATAAATCTGCTCGGTCATGTTGAAATCTTCCGTGACCCGAAGCGCCAGTTCGCGGCCGACGCCTGGACGACCAGGCGGGCGCACGACATCCTCTGTTTCATCGCTTCCCGGCGACACCGCCGAGCCTCAAAAGATACGATCATTGACACTTTCTGGGGCGAGACGGATTTCGACGTCGTCGCCAAGAATTTTCACCCGACGGTGTCGCACATCCGCAAGGCGCTCAACAGCAATCAATCGCTCAAACAGAATTTCCTACTCTATCGTGATGGCGATTACCTGCTCAATCCGGATTTTGCGTACTCGATTGACATCGAGGAGTTCGACCGCCTGGTGGCCGAAGGCGACTCGGCTCGCCGCGCCAGAGAGCAGGATCGTTGCCTCTCTTGCTATGAGGCCGCAATCAAACTCTACCGGGGCGAGTTTATGCGCGGTTGCTATGACGATTGGGTTGAGGAACAAAAGTCTTATTACAACGAGCAGTATCTACACATGCTAGAAACTCTGGCCATGGCTTCCTTCGGCCAGAAAGAATGGCCCCGCGCGCTCCAACTCGCTAACCAGATCCTCCGTGACGACCCCTACCGTGAGGACATCCATTGTTTGGTCATGCGCACCCACGCCGCGCAGGGCAACCGTGCTGCGGTCAAAGAGCAGTACGAGACTCTGCGCGCTCTTTTACGAAAGGAACTGGGAGTAGAGCCGGCGTCCGAGACGCAGAAAGTTTATCGGGGGCTGATCGGATAGCTCGACACTGTAAAACCCAGAAGTTTAAATACAGGAGAGCCACGTTATGAACACTCACATGCACAAACCCAGTGAGAAAACAAAGCGGATCATCACTCTAGCGTTAATTGTCGTTCTCGGCGTCAGCTCAGTGAGCGCCGGTTTTCTTATTACGACGGGCAGCGGCATCACCTCTACCACGGGCGCCGGTATCACCTATGCTGGCAACAGTGGCGTCTTGGCGACCGCCCTGGACGGGCTGCTGGCTTTTAGCACTAACGGCATCACGGCGCCCATAACTCCGAGCATTGCAACGGCGGGTGTTGACGCCATCACGATTCCTGGCCTCATTAATCTTCTGTTGATCGGGGTAGACTCGGCAACGACTGGGCAGGCTTCGGGGATAACTGCGACTTCCCCGAACGGCCTCACAATCCTCTCGAACGGCAATACCTATCAGACGGATTCAGTCGGTATCAATCAGGCTAACGGTATTATTCTCAATGCCATCGATAATTTCAACATTATCGGCGCCGACGGCATTATATTGAACGCCATCGATGGTGGCAGTGTTGGGCATGCTAACGGCATTATCCTCAATGCCATTGATGGGCCTCTTACGATCACCGGCGCTAATGGCATCATATTAAACGCCATCGATGGCACGATCCAGTCGATCCCGGCAGGTGACCTCACGATCCTCGGCGCCAGCAGCGGTACAGCGACCGACGTTAGCAATATCACTTTCGCGGGCGCCAACCAGATTATCAGAATTGTTGGCAGTATTCTTGGCCCCCTTGGCGTTGACGTTAATGCTGCCCCGCCGGCCGCGCAGACAGGTTTGCAGAGCGTTGACGCTGCGCTGGTGAAAACGCTCGACGGTCTGACCGATGACAGCAACGTCAACGCAGCTGTGAGTTATTACAATGCGGTGACGGACGCCGATATTGCGACTCTGCGACAGATGGGGGTTCTTCTGGGACAGCGTTATCACGTTTTGCCATTGGTTACGCTGACGGCGACCAAGAGACAGATTTTGCAGATTTCGCATCTGCCAAATGTGCGCTCGATTTACAGCAATCGGACGTTGAAAATACTTGCAGAGCCTGGCAATGGGTTGACAGGCACGGAGCGTGTGAAGACGGATCCGGACCTGACTGCGGTCAACGGGGGGCAAACCGTCAATGGAAGGAACGTTACAGTGGCCGTGCTCGACACAGGGCTGGACAGCACGCACGGAGACCTGTCGGGACGAGTCGTCAGGAATGCCTTGACCGTAGGTGTGGCCGGGCTGGGCGTCAACTTTACTTATCCAGTCACTGTCGAAGGATTGCCCACCACAGATCCGGTCTCCGGGCATGGCACGTTCGTCGGGGGAGTGATCGCAGGAAACGGCGCGCGCTCGAGCGGCAGATACACCGGTGTCGCGCCCGGCGCCAGGCTGGTTGGGGTGAGTGTGGGCAACTTGGATTTGCTCTCGGTTGTCGAAGGCTTCGATTACATTCTCTGGAAACAGCAAGAACTGGGCATAAAGGTAGTCAATTGCAGCTTCTCCGCCGACACGCTCTTTGACCCGAACGACCCGGTCAACATAGCAAGCAAGATGCTCACTGACCGTGGCGTCAGTGTGGTCTTCTCGGCGGGCAACAACGGGCCGGGCATGGACACGCTCAATCCCTACGCGATGGCGCCTTGGGTGGTTAGCGTCGGCGCGACGGATGAACAAGGGAAATTGGCCAGCTTCTCATCGCGCGGCTCACTCACAAAAATGTCCGGGCCTTCGTTAGTCGCGCCGGGCGTCAACGTAGTCAGCCTGCGCGCCAGCGGCCTCGACGTGAATGGATTGCTCAATCTCGGGTTGGGCGGCGATCTCTCGCGCCTCTCGGCCCAGGATTTACTCAATTACACAGTCGGCAGCGGTACCAGTTTTTCAACTCCGCAAGTGACGGGAACAATAGCCTTGATGCTAGACGTCAACCCGTCGCTGACGCCGGCCCAGATAAAAGACATCTTGCAGCGCACGGCGACTCCGATGCCACCTTATTACCGCTACGAGGTAGGCGCCGGGATGCTCAACGCCTACGCGGCGGTGTTGGAGGCGGCCTTCTCCGCGCGCCGGATGGGAATGTTCCGCGCCACACTCGACCGCCAGCAGGCGCGCTACGTCAACGACTCGCTGCGGATGTTCACCGGGACTGTGCCGCTGGGGTTGCTCGGCCTCCTCGGTTCCTACACGGCCAATATCAATATCCCACAGAACACTTCGGTGGCCTCGGTGCAGGTCGCGTGGGGGCCGCTGACGTCCATTAACGATCT
The DNA here is from genome assembly GCA_035714085.1 of Blastocatellia bacterium. GTDB lineage: Bacteria > Acidobacteriota > Blastocatellia > RBC074 > RBC074 > JAJVID01. The sequence continues at coordinate 55,531 of DASTMP010000324.1, read as the reverse complement.
ATCTATGCAATTGTTCGATCCTACCGGCGCGGCGGGACCCGTATCGAACACGCTCAACTTGCCGGTCTTGACCGGACGCCGCGAGCGCGCCATTATCAAAAATCCGATACCGGGAACCTGGCGCGTGAAGTTGACGCACACACTCATCGGCACGCCACAGAATTTTATAGGCACGCTGGAGACCACGCATGCCGAATACCCGAATCTCAGCGACATCAGCGGCTTGACTATGGCGCAGAAGGCCGATGCCTATCAGAATCTGCGGTCGTTCGTAATGGCGACATCCGGCAACGGCTTCCGCCCGCAATTCACCATCTCACGCTTCGATCTGGCTTCGGCGCTGGTGGTCGGCGGGCGCGTGCCGCAATACATGGCGGGGCAGCCGCGCTTCACCGACGCGACTAACAGGGCGACGAGGATCATGGTCGAGAGCGTTCAAGCGGCGCCGGGCGGACCGTTGTTCAATGACGCGTCCCCGGGCGGCGCTTTCCGGCCCAATGACCGCGCCACGCGGCTCACGTCGGCGATCGCCCTGGTGCGCGCCGCCGGCTTGCGCTCCCAGGCCGATTCAATGCCCGGCTGCTCGCTGCCGCTGACCGACGCCGCGCAGATCCCGTCGAACCTGCGCGGCTACGTCAAGGTCGCCCTCGATCGCGGGCTGATGACCGCCGACGGCGGACTCTTCCGCCCCAACGACGCGATGAAGCGCATCGAACTCGCTCACGCAATGGCCGGAATAATCAGACTGGCTACGCAATGAAGAGCGGGGAGTGGGGAATGGGGAATGGGGATTCGGGAATATGTATTTTCCCCAATTCCCATTCCCCACTCCATACTCCCAGCTTCCTACTTACGCACGAACAGCTCCTCCGCGTTCCAGAGCGAGTAGGGGACGGCGGGGCTCGGGCTGTAATTGCCTATGCGTTGATTGGCTGCCACAGGTATATGGCGCGCGACGATGGGGATGACCGGTAATTGTTCGGCGAGGATTCGTTGAATCTCGTGGAAGACAGCGCGGCGGCGATCCGCGTTGGTCTCGCGGGCTTGCTTCGCGAGCAGGTCGTCAATTTTGGCTTCCCATGCGGTCGCGGGCTTTGACTGCTTCGGACGCCAACGGCAGGTAGGGCTGCTGCTGCTCAGGAAATTGGCGTAGGAGGACGGATCAGGCTCGGTGACGGAATATGCCAGTAGGCAGGCGTCATAATCGTAACTTTCCGATATGCGGCGCAGAAGATCGCCGGGATCAATCGGGGCCACTTGCATCTTGATCCCCAGCTGGGCCAGGTCTCCCTGGATTATTACCGCCATGTCTTTTATCGGCTGGTTCACAGACAGCACGATCAGCGTTAACTCCACGGGATTACCTTTCGCGTCATACAACTCGGGGCGATCCTGAGGGCCGCGCGTTGTAAAACCGGCCTCGCGCAAAAGCGTCCGCGATCTTTCCAGGTCGTATGCGGCGGGCGGAATATCCGCGGCGGCCCACTCGCGATTGCTCGGCGAGACGAAACCGGATATCGGCGTGGCCAGTCCTCGCAGGGTGATCGAAGCGATGGTCTGGCGGTCGATCGCGCTCGACACGGCCTGGCGAAATCGCGTGTCGTTGAACCATGCGCGTTTGACTGGGCTCACTACTGGACGCCCGTTCAGTTCCCCCACGTTGAGGTTGAACCAGAGTTGGTCTGTTGGCAGTCCTGGACCGAGATCGGAGACCTGTGTTACTCCTGGTTGCGACCGCAACTCTATGAAGTCCGGCGGGCGTAGACGGTCGTAGATGTCCAGAGAGCCTTGCCGCAAACGTAGGAAGGCGTTGTTCGCGTCCTTCATGACCTCGATCACCAGCCGATCCAGGTACGGCAGCGGCGCGCCCGACTGGTCTTTTTTCCAGTAGTGCGGGTTGCGTTTGAGCGTGACGCGTTCATTGGGCGCGGCCGATTCGGCGGCGAATGGGCCGGCGGTGACGATCCGCGATGGATCGGCGGTCAGCCCGTAGGCGTCACGCAATGCGCCGCGGTTGAAATCGGCTTCGAGGATGTGACGTGGCAATACTGCCAGGTTCGAGAGATAAGTTTCGGGCGACGCGACGACATCGGGAAAGACCATCAGCACTCGCCGCCCGCCCTGACCATTGCTTCCGTCGGTCCCTTTGGGTATCGTGGCTTCGATCTGACGGTTTCCGATCATCATCGCGTCGCGAAAAACGGGAGAGCCAGTGCGTTCGTCGTATACCGCGCGAAGTGTGAAGATGACGTCTTCGGCAGTGATCGGATGGCCGTCCGAAAATTTGATGCCGTCGCGCAGAGTCAGTTCGACTGTTTTCCCGTCGTCGAGCCGCCGCAACGATTCCACCAGACCGGGGACGTATCTCTGATTCTTGGGATCGAACTCGAACAGCCGCCCGCCCATCAGGTAGAAAGCGACGATCAACGAATTCTCGTCGCTGGCCAGCAGATAGTTGAAAGTCGCTGGCGCCGACGAGACCCGATAAATGATCTCGCCCCCACGCCGGCCTCCCGCGCGTTCGCCAGTCGTGGCGCGGGGTCGGCAGGCGGATGCGGTCCAAACCAGGGCGAGTAAGGCGGGCAGGGCCAATTGCCGCAGGATTGTAAATCTCATTGTTTGCGAGGCCTTGGGGCAACTCCGCGCGGACCAGTAAGGCCATCCCATCAAGCCGGCCAGGCCGAGCGGGTACTATTGTGATCGCTGCCAGCATCTGTCTCGCGACATGAACCCAGTCGCGTCTGGGTAGAAGACGCTGTAGCAAGGTGGGAGCGTTCATCGGTCAAGAGATCTGCAAAGGTCTGGGGCCCTTCAGATCTCCAAATGAATTAAATAACCAGATAATTTGCCGCGCCCGGCTTGTGGCGCAGGCGTAAGACTAACATCTCTGCCCGGTCATGTTAAAGCTGATTCTCTCCAGGTTGCTGCAGGGCGTTCTGGTTCTGCTAATCATTTCGTTCTTGATTTTTGCGCTGCTTACGCGCGCCGGGGGCGACGCGGTAAGCATGCTCAACAGATCAGCCCGTTCGGAGGAGACCGCGGAGAACATTCGCCGCATTAACGGTCTGGATCGCCCGTTAATGGAGCGTTACCTGAACTGGCTCGCCGATGCGGCTCGCGGCGATCTCGGTCATTCATTCGTTTTGCAGGCGCCGGTGGGGAGCCTCATATGGCTCCCTCTGTTGCGCACCTGCGTGCTGGCGACGGTCGCGTTGTTGATCGCCTGGTCGCTCTCGCTCACGCTGGGGATCGCCGCCGCCCGGCGCCCCGGCTCATTGATTGATCGCCTCTGTTCAGTGATTATCCTATTGGCTGCCTCAACGCCGCGACTCGCGCTGGCGCTGTTGGCTCTGGCTCTAATTTCCTCCACGCCGCTGATGCCCTTCATCGTCGCGACGACGAATTCCGGCGCCGAGGTGTTGTCTTTTCGAGTCATCCCGCCCGCGATCATCCTCTCCGTCCCGCTCCTCGCAATCTTTCTCTCGCAAACTCGCGTCGCCATCAGGGAGGCGCTGGATGATGATCTCGTTCGTGTGGCGCGCGCTCGTGGGGCGCCGGAATGGATGATTTTGCTGCGCCACGCGCTGCGGCCGGCTGCGGGGCCACTGATTACGATCTTCGGCCTCTCGCTTGGCGGCGTCATGAGCGGCTCGGTCATTGTCGAAACGGTGATGGGCTGGCCGGGGTTAGGTCAATTGACAGTCTCGGCCGTCGGGACGCGTGACATACCGCTGCTGCTGGGAGTGACGCTGGCGGCGGCGGCGTCGGTTATGGCTGGCAATCTCGCGGCGGATATCTTGCTGCGGCTGAATAACCCACGACTGCGAAACGGATGATTGCGGATTGCGGACTGCGGATTGCGGATTCACAGCAATCAACTTGCCACATGAAGATGAAGATAATGACACCGAGTGAGAGTGAAGATCGAGACCGGACAGCGCCGGGCGAAAATCAATCCGCAATCCGCAATCCGCAATCCGCGATCCGCAATTGGCTGCGTGGCCGTGGGGCGCTTTTGGTCGGGGCGGGCGTGGTCATGCTCTTTTGCCTGATCGCCGTCTTCGCCGATCTGCTCGCGCCCTATGACTACACTTCGTTATCGCGCATGGAACCATCCGCGCCGCCGACAACAATCCGTTTCCACGACGCCCGAGGGCGATGGCATGCGCGGCCGTTCATTTATGCGCGGCGGTTGGTCGATCCCGAGACGCAACGATACGAGGAGATCATAGACCGCGACTACCCGCTTGAGCTCTTCACTCGCGGCTATTCTTACAAACTTCTCTGGCTCTTCCCGACCGATCTGCACCTGTTCGGCGCGCGCGCTGAGGCGGGAGTTGAAGTCCCACGCGTCTACCTGCTGGGGTCGGATAAATTCGGACGAGACTGTTTATCGCGCTTGCTCATGGCCACTCGCTATTCGCTGCTTATAGGGCCGACCGGCGCACTGCTTGCGAGCGCGCTCGGCGTTCTGATCGGGGGCGCGGCCGGTTATGTCGGTGGTTGGACGGATGCGGTGTTGATGCGCGCGGCGGACGTGATGCTGGCGCTCCCGACCTTGGTGTTGATTCTGGCCGTGCGCGCCACTTTCCCGCCGGGACTGGCCCCTGCTGACGCGATCAGATTGCTATTAACCCTGTTCGTCTTGATGGGCTGGGCCGAGATGGCGCGACTCGCGCGCGGCTTAACCATGGATCTGCGCCAGCGCGAATACGTGACGGCCGCTGTGAGTCTGGGCTGTTCGCCGGCCCGCGTCATTGTTCGACACATACTGCCGGGCGCGGCGATGTCTCTCGCCGCGCAAGCGTTCATCATTCTCCCCGCATTCCTGCTCGCCGAGTCAGCGCTCTCATTTCTGGGCGTCGGCCTGCAGGAGCCTGAGGCCAGTTGGGGCAGCCTGCTGACCTCTGTGGAGGGCAATCTGTTCAAGCGCGGCTACGCTTTGGCGCAGCTTTCTCCAGCGCTTGCCATCACGCTCTTCGTTCTCGGCGCGCGGCTGTTCGCCGATGGATTGGGCAAGGAGGGAAGAGAGAGAGAGAGAATTTCTGACGTCGCCGACCGTAATAGCGACTGATCTTTGTCACGCTGTGACGCCGATCAGGAATCGCTACATAGCGTTCTTCTGGGGCAGGTTTATTCCAAAGAAGCTTGATCATTAACGTGGTTGAAATCGCCGCCGCCTGAGTCTATACTTCCGATACGTCCTCCCACGTTATCTGGTCTGAAGCATCTGCCAAGATTCCCCTCCCCGTAAACGAGCAAGCGAGCCGAAGTTATGCTAGATCAAACAGGTGTCCCGTTTGGCGCGGAGCGGCTTCAGCGTGAAATTTTGGTCGCTCCGGTAAAGAAAGAGCCGGCCAGGGTCCTCGCCTTTGTCAATCAGAAAGGCGGCACCGGTAAAACCACCATTGCGCAAAATCTGGCTGTCTGTTTCGGGTTACGCCACAATAAACGTTTGCTGTGCATCGATCTCGACCCACAGGGCAACCTGGGGCATGGGCTGGTCTACGACCAGATCAATAATCCGAAAACCGCCGACCGCCTGCTGGTCGTCCCCAAGGTCGACATCGACGAGTACATCATCAGTGTACGTCCCAATATCGACCTCATTCACAATAAGTTTCAGAAAGATCTGCGTGAAGCTGTGGACCGGCTACCGCTCTCCCCGGACTTATTAAGAAATCAACTCGGCTCGGCGTTGAGGCGTTATGACTACGTCATCATTGACACTCCGGCCGGGCTGTGCCGGTCAACTCAGGTCGGCGTTGACGCGGCCGATCAGGTCATCCTGGTCGTCTCCTGTGGGATGTACGGGCTGAAGGGAATGATCGCTGTGGTTGACTGGATAGCCGGGATTCAAAAGCGGCTTGTCAAGCCGATGCCCTCAATCAAGGTAGTTCTCAACAATTACGACGAGCGCCGGCGGTTCGACCGTGAGTTCATACAGGAGATCCAGCGCATTTTCGGCGACGACCTCTTCCAAACTCATATCCGGACCAGCACGAGGATTATTGAAGCCGCGGCCCGGGGAGTAGCTGTAATTGAGTACGACAACTCATGCGGCGCCGCACAGGACTTCGAATGGCTGAGCCGGGAATTCCTCGGCCAGGTCAGCGCAGAAGAACATAAACATGCCGCTGAAGGTTGTTGGGGCTAAATCGGAAACAACGTAGGGGCGTCCTTTTCCACGCTCGCGTCCGTGATTCAGGCAACTGGGCGGGGAAAAGGGCGCCTCTACGCTTTGTCCCGATCACGCAATTTTATCGCGAACGGCGGGCCACGTTCGTCCTGGCGTCAGCAGGAATTGCGGCGGGCTTGTCAGAGATAACGGCCTTCTCACCACAACTTCTCTGTTTTCGAGACGGTCTATGGCCGCCCGAACCTGGTCGACTCCGCCTATTTCTACAGCGCCGGCCAACGACCCTTCGTTTATGCCTCGCTCTTCAAATTCGGCGCGGTTGTGGGCCAACCAGCTCACAACCCGATTCGCGTCCTGCTCTATCTTTACTTTTTTACGATCTGGCATCGTGGACTCCTTTCTTTGCGCATTGGTGGATTGGCGCAAGCCATTTGGTTGCGATTATAAATCAGTCCTCAATACCTAGTAATTCCATTGATCTATTCGCCAATTCCAGCGCGTCGCTCACTTTCATCCTGTAGGCGCGATGAAAAACCTCTTGCATCTCCTTATGCCTCGAAGTCGAAGGCTCCCACAATTGAAGAAATCTTCCGGCCTGGTTGTTCTCCTGCTCGGCGCTCCGCCGCTGGGCCTCCGCCGCCAGTTCCTCCGCAGTCAAATGAGACTTTTCGGGATACAGCTTCTGCTCAGTTAAAGCCATCATTACCTCTGCCCGCTCTCTCCACGTCAGCCGGACGCCACTTTCCTTGAGCTTATTGATCGCCGTCTTAACATCCGCGCGTTCTTCAGTGGTCAACAAAGAAAATTCACTGAACTCTTTCTGTTGGATGAGAAAGCGTGTGACATAGACAGCCTCCAGCGGGGACATCAATTGGTCAACCGTATAAGTGAATCCCAGCGGCGATTCTTCTCCCGCGCCGAGTGGACGGCTGGGAATAAAATTGGGCATCATTTGAGAGACTGATAGGCGCATGTCTCTCACTTCATCCTCGTCTGTTCTCGCGTATTTGGGAGCGCCAAGCTTTGCCGCAAGATGATCGATGACGCGAACGATGTTGGCCTCCGGAATTCCTGCTTTTCGTCCGCTCCGATAGTTGAGTTCAGATTGCGCCACCCTTTCCATAAAAGGGTTCACGATTGCGCTAGGCAGGCTGTCGCCAGTGATCAACTGCAAAACGGCGTCAGCCAATTCCCGAATCGCCCTCTGGTCCGCGCCCCTTACGGCGCCGGCCTTCTCATTCACTCGTTTGTAAGGCTCAGGGACGTAGAGGCTGATATTCGTCCCAGCTTGGGACTCTTTGATGACGGACACAATTTTAACCCGCTCAGCGGGAAGTGTGGAGTTTCTTCTTTCTTGCGACTGGCCATAGGCAAACCAGTTCCGGGCCACTATTTGCCAAAAAGCCATAACGCCGGCGCTAAACAGCGCCAGACCCGTGATTATAATCCATATGCGCTTGTTCATTGATTCGCCTCCCATTCACCGGTTCTGTCCGGATCTGATCCGCTCGGCTTTCTGTTCCAGTTCTTCTGCCTCTTTTTTCAGCTTCTCAACTCTAACAACCATCTCATTCCTTTTGAGTGTGATGGTGTCGGTCGGCTCATCGCTCAGCAACAGCTCCGCGCGTTCTCGCATCGCTTCCAGAATCTCGGCCCTTTTAAGCTCCATCTGAGCGGCGAGGGTGTAGTACTGCGGGTAACCGCCTCCAAGTTTCAAGTTGCTTAGATGATCGGCTTTCAGCGCGGCGTCGCGGAGCGCGGACGCGCCTGCTTTGAGCGCCTCTATCTGCTCACGCGCGATTGCGGCGACGGCGGCTTTCTCTTTGACGAAATCTTTTCCGCTCAACTCCGCTTCTTTAGCATAGAAGCGCAGCGTAGACTCGTTGGCCTTCTCCCTGAGCGAATTGATCTCCCCCGCCGCCGCGTTGACATCCATCGCCTCGTTGGCTCCCTTCGGTTCCAGAGTGTGATCATAAGCCTCATATCTCGGGTCTTCGTTCAACTCGCGCGCCTTGAGGAAGTCCCAGGCGTCGCGGTTGATTTGCGGCGCGAGGTCGTAATACCAGTGGTCGTGCCCTTTCATGACCTTCACCTCGATGGCGAAGCCTCGTTCCTTCAGCGCGGCCTCAGTCGCCTTGACCGACGGCAGAGGAAAGAACGCGTCCCTGTCTCCGACGATGATCGCGAGCGGAGTTTTGCGTTTCGCGTAATCCCTGGCGGAAAGCTCCCTCTCAGTCCGCCACGAGCCGGCGTGAACCGCCGTCGCGGCGAAATACTCCGATTCCATCATCGATAGGTTGAGAGCGAAAACGGCCCCTGCCGAGTGCCCGAAGAGGTAAATGCGGCGTGGATTGATCGGATATTTCGCTCTGAGCTCCTCGACCAGGTCGTGGATGAAGCCGGGGCCGTCGCCGGGGATTTGCCATCCCTGCGTGTCGCGCGAGTCAGGCCCGGCGATGATGATGCCTTCACGGCTCGCAAGCTCTTTCCACTTCTCCATCAATGAGAGTCCGTTGCGTCCTGACCCGTGGAGCAGCACGATCAGTGGAACGGAAGCGGGCGATTTCGCCGAATCGGGAATCATCAGGTAGTAAGTCCGTTTTTTACCTTGCGATTCCAGCGTCTCTTTGGTGATTCTCTCGGCGGCGCGCGCTTGAAAGAGTAACATTGGCAGCGCGAGCAAGGCCCAGCCCAGATTTTTACTGATCATCAGGCGCCTCAATTTTACTTGGTCATCCAGTAACCATTTTTGTATGAAAGCTTCAACCTGCCCAGTTGCTTTGGCGCTTTGATTTGCACCTGTAACTTATGCCATGCGGTTCCGCTTGTCAGATTGCTTGGGTAAAAGCCGATGACATATTGCCGCCGGAGCATCAATGCCAGCCGCGTGTAGACCACCTCGGCCGAGGCATAGTCGAACGGAAATAACGCCTGGCCTCCGGTCGGTTCGGCTATGAATTTCAGCGTTCCGGCGCCGCTAGAAAATTCGCTCATGCCTATGGCGTAAATCTGGACGTCAGTTTCCCTGAGCAGATTCTGCAACTCCCTGCCAGAATACCGGCTGCTGTTCTCCTCGCCGTCGGAGAAGATCAGGATCACCTTCTTGTGGCGCCGACCCTGGCGGACCTTTTCGACGGCCGCGTATGTCGCGTCGAACAGAGCTGTGCTCCCTCCTGATTTGATATATGTCACATGGCTCATGATCGCCTCCGGCAGCGATGTGAAATCCTGAACCAGTTGAACGCGGTTGTTGAACGCATAGATGTAAAACTCGTCTTCAGGATGCGAATTATCAAAGAAGGATCTGAGCATGGACTGGGCGCGAGAACTGAAGTTACCCATCGAGCCTGACACGTCGTAGACTATCCCCAGTGATATAGGGGCGTCGTCGTCGGAGAAGAACGCAATGTCCTGCTTGATGTTGTCATCGAAAATCTCGAAGTCTTCTTTTGATAGGCCGGCGACAAACCTCCCGAGTTTATCGTTTACCGAAACTGTTAAATTCACCAGCTTGGTGTTTATAACAAGTTTGTCCTGAGGGGTTTTTTGCGTCTGTTTTGAGTCAGGCTCTTGACGCGGAGTGAGCGCCGTCGAGGGATCGCGCAATTTAGCCTGCAACGTCGCGGTAGGGTGGATAGAGCCCACGGCTATTATGGTCGCAATGATGTAGCCGAATGTCCGTGACATGGCGCCTCCTTAGCGACAGCGACTGCGCTAAAGAAAATGAGAGTCGCAGCGACTTATCAAATCAAAAATGACAGGGATGACGCGAGTATATGACCGGCCTGGCGCGTATGCAAGGAATCATCTTTACCTTGTCGAGGGCATTGTCGAGGGCCTTTTGAGCCTTTGATCTGGACCGAAAATGGGATTCCCCGATCCCAGAATCGCACACTGCGATGCGACTCTCTCCTCGTACGGCGCGCGTCGACCTAAGTGAAATAAGGATTTATCACTCCAATCCGACTGGCACGCTGTTTGGCTATACGAGCGATAAGGCAAATTGCGGCCCTCCGATGCTCGCATTAGGCTGTGATAGAGACCGCAAAAGGAGAGACCAACAATGAAGATTCAATCTCGGCATTTTTTATCAATCGGATTGTTGCTTGTGACGATGTTCGCTCTGACGTTCGAAGCTCAAGCGCAGCAATCGTCGCCAGAAGCCACGGCGAAACCGTCCGGCGCTTCCGAATCTGATCTGGCCGCGATCAAACAGACCGCGCTCGATTACATCGAAGGGTACTACGAAGGCAATGGGGAACGGATGGAGCGCGCGCTGCATCCAGAACTGGCCAAACGCATTGTCATCACTGACCCGAATTCGGGACGCAGCCGGCTGGACCAGATGAGCGCGATGACGCTGACGCTGGGCACTCGATCGCGAGCTTCACGCCCCACTCCGAAAGAGAAGCGGCAGAGTGATGTCACTATACTCGACGTTTTTGAAAACGCCGCGAGCGTGAAGATCGTGGCGACGGATTGGATTGATTATTTGCATGTCGCGAAATTCAACGGGCGCTGGGTGATCGTCAACGTGCTGTGGGAGTTGAAACCGCAACAGAAGTAAAGGTTTGTAGGCCCGCCTTCGGGCGGTATGGTTCGTCAGCGAAAGGTCCCGCCTGAAGTCGGGACTACCAACTCTTTTCCCAAGGAGGCGATTATGGAGACATTATGGCAGGACCTGCGCCAGGGCGCGCGTTCATTGTTCAAACATCCGACATTCATGATTATAGCCGTGATCACGCTGGCGCTCGGCATCGGCGCGAACACGGCGATCTTCAGCGTGGTCCATGCCGTGTTGTTGCAATCGCTGCCTTACCGCGACGCCGACCGGCTGGTGACGGTGTGGGAGCACAATCGCCGGCGCGGCAACGCTCAGAACGTGATCAACATGGGCAACTTCTTCGACTGGAAGGAGCAGAACCGCGTCTTCGAGGATATGGCGGCTTTCTTCGACACAACCGCCAACCTGACGAGCGGCGGAGATCCGGAAGAGATCCCGTCACAGATCGCCACCACCAACCTTTTCAATATACTCGGCGCGAATCCCATCCTTGGGCGAACCTTCACTCCGGACGACGGCAAGCCCGGGCAGCCGCGCGCGGTTGTGCTCAGCTTCGGATTATGGCAGCGGCGATTCGGCGGCGACCCGCAGATTATCGGGCGCAAGCTGAGCTTGAATTTGTTTAGCAGTAGTGAGGCCACTGTGATCGGCGTGATGCCGGCGGACTTCAACTGGCACGTTAAGGCGGGGTCAATGACCCGCAAAGTCGCCGAGATGTGGGCGCCGTGGCAAGTGGATGAGTCATTGAGACGGCGTACCGGCCGTTTCGCCATGGCGATGGCTCGGCTCAAACCCGGCGTCGCCTTCGAGCAGGCGCAAGCCGAGATGAACGCCATCGGCGGGCGATTGGAACAGCAATACAACGAATTCAACGCCAACTGGGGCGTGAACGTGGTTCCGCTGCGCACGCAGTTCACGGGCGAGATTCGATTGGCGCTGCTGGTGCTGTTCGGCGCGGTCGGAATGGTTTTGTTGATCGCGTGCGCGAATGTGGCGAACCTGCTTTTGGCGCGCGCCGCCGGGCGACAGCGGGAAGTGGCCGTGCGCGTGGCGTTGGGCGCGGGCCGTGGTCGCATAATCAGGCAATTACTGACCGAGAGCTTGCTGCTTGCGGGGCTGGGCGGCGTGGCCGGTTTGACGCTGGCGTGGTGGGGAACCGATCTGCTCATTTCGCTTGCCCCACCTGATCTGCTCAATTTGCCGCAGGTGACGATCAACGCCGCGGCGCTTGGTTTCACGCTCGGAATTTCGCTCGCGACAGGCGTCATCTTCGGCCTCGCGCCGGCGTTCGAGGCCACGCGGCTCAATCTGGGCGAATCGCTCAAAGAAGGCGGCAAGAGCGTCGGCGGCGGCATTCGCAGCCAGCGTTTGCGCAACTCCCTGGTCATCCTCGAAATCGCGATAGCGCTCGTTTTGCTCATTGGCGCCGGGCTGCTCATTCGCAGCTTCGCGCGGCTGCAAGGAGTTGATCCGGGCTTCAACGCGCACAACGTGTTGACGATGCGGGTGAGCTTGCCGGGGCGGAAGTATAGAGAGGATCGCAAAGTGACTGACTTTTTCCGGCAGGCCATCGCGCAGATACAATCGCTGCCGGGCGTAGAGTCAGTCGGCGCGGCCAACTACTTGCCCTTCGCCGCGCCGCACGCGGGCACCGGCGTTGAAATCGAGGGCCGGCCAAAACTGCCGCCTGGACAGGGATTGGTCACCGGCGTGATAGTTACCGATGGGAACTACTTCGGCGCGATGCAGATTCCTCTCAAACGCGGGCGGCTCTTCACCGATCAGGAAGCGGCGGAGATGCGCCACGTCGTCGTCATCAACGAGGCATTCGCGCGACAGCACTTCCCGAACGAAGACCCGCTAGGCAAACGAGTCGTGATCGATATGAAGGACGACAACCAGCCTTGCGAGATAATCGGCGTCGTCGGCGACTCGAAGCACATGAACCTGGACGCCGAGGTCAAGCCGATGTCTTATTGGCCGCAACCGGAGCTTACCTATTCGGGCATGACGCTTGTCATCCGCACGCGGGGCGACGCCACGGATATCGCGTCCGCCGCGCGCAACGTCATCCGCGCGCTCGACCCGGAGCAGCCCGTCGCCGATGTGCGCACGATGGAGAGCCTGATCGGGACCTCGGTGGCGCGGGCGCGCTTCAACACTTTGCTGCTGACGATCTTCGCAATGGTGGCGCTGCTGCTCGCCGGCGTGGGAATTTACGGCGTGATGGCCTACTCGGTCGCGCAGCGCACGCAGGAGATCGGCGTGAGAATAGCGCTCGGCGCGCGGGCGACCGACGTGTTGCGGCTGGTTGTCAGAAGAGGTATGACGTTGACGCTCGCGGGCATGGCGATAGGCGTGGGCGCGTCTTTCGTGTTGACGCGGTTGGTGAAGACTCTGCTTTTCAACGTGAGCGCGACCGATCCGCTGACTTTCGCCGGCATACCGTTGTTGTTGGCGCTTGTGGCGCTGCTGGCGTGTTTGATCCCCGCGCGGCGGGCGTCGAAAGTGGATCCGATGATCGCGCTTCGGTGTGAGTAGGTGTCAGGTGTCAGGTGTCAGGTGTCAGTAAAAGAGTGAAGCCATAGATTCCTATCTGGCTCCTCACAGCTGAAACCTGAAATCTGAACCCTGAAACCTTGAACCTTTAACCTGACACCCGATACCTGACACCTTCTAGGAGGAGTTGATGGGATTGCTGGATGTTTATCAAGGACATCAGACATGGAAGGATTTCCTCGGCGGCCAGGCGTCATTTACCGCTCTTGAGGGGTTATCGCCGCGTCGAACCGGCGCCGCTTCGACCGATGATAAGTCCAGGACGCAGCCGGTCGGGCTGACGGCGCATGATCATCAGGTCGCGTTCAGGTCGGGGTTGGGCGCTTTGAATCCAGAGAACCTTCGCCGCGCGAGCGAGAACGCCATTAGGATGGCGTTGGGGATTGAAAAGCTAGCTGGTGGTTTGGAGAGTCTTAAGGCTGATTTCAATTTGCTATTGGGCGACCTCGTCTGGCGTTCGGAGATGCAGCAGGAGTCGCTCACGAGCATTCTCGAAGAAATCCGCATGGCCGAGTTCGAGCGCGAGGCCAGGGCTTACCGCACGCGCGCCGAGAGGGCTTATCTGAACGGCTGGTATGAAGAGGCGCTCAACGATTTTCTGGAAGCCGAAAAACGCAACTATCCCGATTACACGGTTCATCGTTCGATCGCGCAGATCTGCCTTTACCACATTATCAATCTCCCGAAGGCCCTGGAGTATTTCCTCAAGGCCGCCAAATACGCCCGGCCCAGCGATCAAAAGCAGGCGGCCGAGGCTCATTACTTCGCCGGCGTAGTTTGCGTGATCGAACGCCAGTTGGAGCCGGCCCTGGGGCATTTGCGGCAGGCCACGGAACTCAACCCCGAACTGGCCGAGGCTCATTATGAGCAATCGCGCGTCGCTTCGTTGCTCTCGCTTGGCGAACATGCCGTCCCCAGTCTGGCCCACGCCATCAAAGGCGACGCGCGGTATTACGAGCGCGCCAAGAGCGACGCGGCCTTTGACTCGATTCGCCCGCAGGTCCAGATTCTGCTCGACCAACTGATGCGCCCTGTGAGAGAGAAGATCGTTGAGGTCAAAAAGGATGCGGCGCAATTCGACGGCTATCTGATCGCCAGGTCCATGGAAGAGGAGATCGCCGGCGCGTTTCATCAAGTCAAGCTCCAGGCCGCCGAATCGCCGACCTACCAAACCGGATTGCAATTGCTGGATGCGCTTTCGCAGATTCAACAGGATTTGCACGAACTGCGGGACCGCTACTATAAGCAATTCGAGATTGACCCGCGTGATTATGTGAGATCGGTAGCCTTCAGCAACGACGGGCGGTTGCTGGCTCTCGGTTTTTTGCATGGCGCCATGCAGGTTTGGGAGGTCGGCTCCGGGGTGATGCTCTACTCTCATGTGGCGCATCAGGCCAGCGTCACCTCGGTCGCCTTCAGCCCGAACAACATGTGGTTGGCTACAGGCAGCCGCGACAACACGGTCAAATTGTGGGAAGCGGACACCGGGCATGAGCTTCAGGTCCTGCGTGGGCATAAAGGCGAGGTGAGCGCCGTGGCGTTCAGTCCCGACGGGCAATGGCTGGTGTCTTCCAGCCACGACCGTCTGATCAAAATCTGGCGTGTGGTTACCGGCCGTGAGGCGCAAACTCTTGAAGGCCACACGATGCAGGTGACGGCGGCCATTTTCACTCCGGACGGACAGACGATTGTCTCGGCGAGTTGGGACAAGACCATCAGGTTGTGGAGTGTCGCGACAGGGTTGACGACTCGGATTCTGACGGGCCACTCGAAAGGCGTCGGCTCGCTGGCCGTAAGCCCCGGCGCCGGCCCAAATGGGCGCTGGCTGGCTTCCGGCGGCGAAGACGCGACAGTAAAGCTCTGGGACCTGACCACTGGACGCGAGGTGCGGACCTTCAGCGGGCATCGCAACAGCGTGATCTCGGTCGCGTTCAGTCCCGACGGCGAATTATTGGCGGCTGGGTGTCTGGGGCAGGTCGTGATTGTCTGGAAGATGGAGACCGGCGCGGTCGTCAAACGTCTGAGATACGAGGATATCAGCTACAACTCCGTGGCTTTCAGCCCAAGAGGAGAGTGGCTGGCCCTGGGTAGCCGCGACCTGCAACTTTGGCTGAAGGCGATTTTGACTAAAGAGGAATACGCCGCCGTAAGGGCGAACGAAAATGTCGCATACCGAGTCTGTGATTTGTCATTGGAAAAGATTGGTCCGAGGCAATGACATACCTGGTCTTGCGGTCGCTTGCGGCGTCGGAGAAATGTTTGTCCACGAGTCATAGAATGGGACCATGACCCGGAAATTGAGGAAATTCCTCGGCGCCTCATGTGTGACCACAACCGCCATGCCGGAGGCCAATTGCCCTGAGAGCATCAGATCGTAAATCGGAAACTCGAGGTAGTTTCTGACCACACGCTTGAGCTGGCGCACCCTGTGCGTAGTGTCGTCCAGGCAGTTTCTGAGCAGAAATGTTTTCGCCTCCTCCTCGATCTTGAAGCCGATGCCCGATGCGACAAGCTTCTGATCAAATTCGGTCAGCGAACGTTCCAGCAGCGTGATGACATTCTGCTCGTTGAGCCGATCGAAGATCACTATCTCATCAATCCGGTTGACAAGGGCGCCGCCCAGCAGATTGTCGATCTCTTCCAGCACAACCAGGTTTTGGCGCGGCGCCTCCTGGTCGGTCTCCTCGTCGCTGAAGCCAATGTTCCTGCCGGCCAGTTGATCGGTCTGCTTCTTCGATAGGTCGCTGGTCAGGATGATGAAAGTGTCGCGAAGCGAGAACATGCAGCCGAGCGCGCAGAGGACGCCGCGGTCAATCGCCTCGGCCAGGTAATCTCGGAAGACCGGAGGCGCCATCTCGATTTTTTCGAAGACCACTATGGAAAAAGGCGCGTGAGTAAACGGAGGCGTCATTTGAGACAGAGCGCTTCCGGCCATCAACTGTTCGTATAAGCTCGACTGCGTGTACGGATTCGGCTGTTGACTCAAAATCTGACAGTTAACGAAGATGGACTTGCACTCGTTGCCGAGCAGAATGCGGGCGAGCGCCTGCGCGACGTGCATTTTTCCGGACCCCGTCGGCCCCGCGAACAGGAGCGTCGCGAGCGGGCGACTTGAATCGGAGTAGCGGCGGCTGGCCAGAGCCAGTGTGACCGCTCGCACGAGCGCCGCGACGGCATACTCTCGCCCCACCACCTGCCCCTGAAGGGCATGCATTAGGTAGCTAGAAAAGACCATTTCATATGTCATATTTCATATGCCATATTTCATATGCCATATGAAATGTTCGGCGCAATACCGCGCATATAGAGACGCAAGATCTTGCGTCTCTTCTTGATTCAATGCAACGCCGCGCGCGCGCTGCAAGCGGCGCCCATCACGGAACCACTTGCTGACACGCGCGGCGCTGTTATCTGAAATCGCCGACCGCGCCTAACAAGGGATTCCAGCGGCTACCGTATAAGGGACGCCAACCTGCGACGACCCGATCGGAGACAGATAAAGCGGCGATCTCATGGCCGGTGAAACCGGGCTGACAGCCATAGACGGCGTCAGACAGGCCTGGGCCATGACCGAATAAGGATCGACCACCTGAGGAGCCATCATTCCGCACATTGCGGCCATCTGGACTGGATCCGGTTGGGCCGTGATAAGCGGCCTGATCGGAAGCAGACCCTGCGCCGCCGGATAAGGATGTGGAATGACCGCTCCTGTTACCGGATCGATGCAGGTGACCGGGGCGCTGTAGGGCGCCTGGGCCATGGCTGCGAAAGCTGGATGAATAGCCGGATATGCTGACGCCTGCTGCGCGAAAGCGTAGGGACTCCAACTGATCGGGCTATACCATGGGCTGACTCCCGCGCCGATCGGCGCAGGCGGACATGGAATCACAGGTTGAACGGCGTACGGACTCGGTCCGATCACCGGATACGGGATTGGCGAAGCGCTGTTTACATATGGATTCGCCATGTAGGGAACCATCGGATTGATTCCTCCAAAACCCACCCCCGCGCCATATTGGGGGGGACAATAGGCGAACGATGGAAGAGGAGTCGTGATGTTCATTCTCGGGAACATAAAAAATGCCTCCTAAGTTGCATGAGTGTCTCAAAGACCTCGGTTGACAATTGTCAGGAGGCGCTTTTGCGCTCTCACGCAAAAGACACACCTCCCCTTCTCACTTCTCCAAAGCGATTGTCGAAGCGAGACTCGATACTGAAGAGAGGCAAGATATCGCTATCCTGCCAAACTCTGGCGCCAATGCGTCGTTCGAGGGGTTTATGAGGAATTAGGTGTTCGTCTGTTTTATTCCTGTGTTAGGGCGCCGGGAATGGTAGCGACCGAATGCTTTCGGGTGAGCCTTCACCGCCGCCCAGTCGCTATCGTTCCCGGCGCCTTACTGAAGGCTTAAAAGCCTGGCATTCTCAAATAGGGCGACATCCCCCATGCGTATTGGAACATTGAATGCGCATAGGCCGTAGGCGGCATTGCGCGCATCATGCCCGGAGTCATGCCCGGAGTCATACCCGGAGTCAGGCTGGGAGTCATGCCTGGAGTCAGATAAGCCGGAGTCGCGCCTTGCGGCAGTCTGGATGTCATCTCAGCAAACAGCAGGTTGATCAATTCATGTATCTCTTGAAGCTTCTCCATTTCTTCATGTGAGATCTGCGAGCTGTTCATCTCGCTGGGATTATTGATTTGGTTTTGCGCCGGAGCAGCCCAAGCCATTGATTTGCCTCCTTTCGGACAAAGAAACTGGACTAATCTTCCGATCTCCCTGACAAGTCAGCCTTGGTCTTCGGAATAGTGATCTGAAGAATCCCGTTGGTAAATTTATTTTTGATTCTCTCCGCCAGGACATTGCCCGGCAGCGGAAAGAGTCGCTCGAACGTTCCGTAGTTTCGCTCTGAACTGTGATAGATGGCTTCCTCATTCGCTTTCTTGAATCGACGCGCGCCGCGGATAGTGAGGATGTTGTTGGTCTGACTCACTTTGACGTCCTCCTGGCTCAGCCCTGGCAATTCCAGATTGACCACATAAGCGTCCTGGGTCTCGTAAACTTCCGCGGGCGGCGCCCAGGCGGGCGACTTCGACAACCGCCACGAGACGCCGCTGTTGATCAGACACATATTGAGCTGGTTGATTTCGCTTTGCACCAGGGCCACAGCATTGATTCCTTTAGGCAATGGGTAACGGGGCTTCTTTATGTCAATCTCCGGAGCGGGCAGGCCCGTAATCTGCTCATATACGTCTTTGACGTCCGTCAGAACTTGGTCGTAAGAATACATTCTCATAGAGTCTCTCCGTTTTTGCTGATAAGCAGGGCGCAGGCGTAGACCACGCATCCGCATGATTGACTTACGCGAAAACGCTCACGCCAAACGCTCTTCCGAGACTGAGCGCAAGCTCCGATACATCACCCCGTGGTCTCAAAAGTTTCTTGAATGCTCGTCGTAGGCGCGCTCGATTTGGCGCCTTGCACGGGCGCAAATACCAGCATTTCCTGTTCCTATATTCGTAAAATGGCGAAGTTATTGCGCTAAAGACCTAGAAATAAGTAATAACAGTGGTTTGACGCCACAGACGGAAAGGGCTTGCTGGCGAGGGAATTGATCGCTGTGATGGGAAGGGATACGGCGGCCTTTTAATGAGCGTTTTGCCAACATACAGCCACTGTATTGAAAATGAAACCGATAGGGAATGGGGAGTGGGGAGTAGGGAGTGGGGAATAAGGAATAGCATCTTTCCCCATTCCCCATTTCCCACTCCCCATTCCCCAATCACCACTTGATGCTTTCGGCGCGCCCGTAATAGATCCCATTGAAGAGGAATTTGAACGTGCCGTGAGGTTGCCCGCGGAAATTGATTTCCGGCCCGAACATAAACAATTTGCCCTTGCCGACATTCGCCTCAACCACCGCCACGCCGTCCTGCAGGTATTTTTGTCCCCAGGCCCAGCCGCTGCGGAGCGGTTTGTCGTTCGAGAACCAGGCGACGGGTTTGACCCCTTTCAAGGCCGCTTCAGGTTTCAATCGGAACACAGGGCTGTTGTCGAAAAACACGTCGACCTGCTCCGGCATTCCGTAGGCCAGCGGGTTCGAATTGTCGATGCTGACCTGCAAGACCGAACCGGGAATGTAGTATTTGTCGCGGCTGAGAGGTCGTTCGTCTCCGCTACCCGTCTTTTCCACCAGCGCGTTCGCCATCGGCAGATTGAGCAGGTAGCCGAGATTGGTCGAGCTGCCTATGGTCAATACCGCCCCGCCCGCATCCATGAAGGCTTTCAGTTGCGGGACGGTCTTCGCCGCGGTCACGTTGCCCAGCCATCCGCGAAACTCTTCGGGAATCTCTTCGGCCCTCGGCATTCGTGAGAACGGCGCTTCATCGCCGACGCCTCCTCCTCCACGAATGGGGCCGCTGCGCGCGTCGCGCGCCGTGATCGCGCCGGTGACGAAGACGATCACATCGAATTTATTGATCAGGTCGCCCGCGTCGAACGTCTGCGGATAGACGACGGTGAACGGGAATTCAAACTGCTCGAACAACCACCGCGTCCACCCCGACGGAATCGAGCCGCCGTAGCGATCCCACAGCGCGATCCGCACGGGCCGCAGCTTGAGCGCTTCTCCCGCAGGCTTCGTCGAGATGGCTTCGAAATTCAAACCCAATTCAGCGGCGATCTTTTGCAGCTTCGCCTGGGTCGAGGGTTTCGCGGGAATGAAGATCGTCCCTGCGGGATACGTTTTGCCGCCGGCGCTAAAGGACTGCTTGATCCAATAAACCTCCTCGTTGTCTTTGAGCAGCCGGTTCATGGCGATGAATGAATCGTTGACCTGATGGCTGGTCAGATAACCGACGGCGTTTGGCGCCGCCGTGACCTTGCCCGGCGAAGGTTTGATCAATCCGGCGACCTTCTCGAACGGCCCGTCGAAGCCGTCCAGGATGCGGTCAAACTTCACTCCCATCTGAAAGGCGAGAGTCCATCCGGCGTTGTCGTAAGGCGGAATCGGCGGACCGCCGGGATATTGAAAATCGTTCGGGTGATCCTGGGCTTCGAACATGTCGAGCGCGTGAGGTCGGAACGCCTGCGCCGCTTTCACGACGTATGACCCGGCGGGGTACGATTTGCCCGCGACCTGAAAGTCGTGAGTCGCGCGATGGACCGTGACGCCGGTCTTGATCAACGTGTTGACGAATTTGGTCGCGGTCAGGAAGTCGGGTTGATCCGAAGGAATGATGAACCCGCGCGGATCGCGCAGCTCCGGCTTGCGTAGCATCTCGTAATACTTCATCGGGACGCCGCCGCGGAGTCTGCCGAAAGAGGGGGCGTCCGATTGGGCTTCTTCCGATTGCGGTCTGCCCTCGCCGCTCTGCCTGCGATCACGGTCAACCGCGGCCTGGACTTCGGCGACGCGGTTTGGATAGGTCGTCCAATTGTCGCGGCCCCCGCGTTCAATGGAGTTTTTGCCCATCCGATAGATGTTGAACAGAAAGTCTTCGCGGTTCTTCGAGGCGACGTCGATCACGGCGCGGTTGGCCGTAAGCTCATATTCAATCGATTGGCGGAAATGCCATTTCTGCGGCGCGATCGGGTATGGCAGGTTGCCTTGCCCCAGTTGGCGGTTGATGACGAATGGAATTTCTATCGGCGTCGGGTTGCCGATGGCCTCGGTCAACAGGCCGATCATATTGTGGAAATAGACTGTCGTGCGCAGCCCCCCGTTCCACCATGTCGAATAATTGGAGCCGCCGCGATTGGTCGCTCCCGGTTTGTCCTCAGCCGCGTACCGGTGCTGCATCGCGGCGCCCACCAGATCGAGTCCGCTCACGATCATCGGATCGAAGAGGTAATTAAACGGGTCGCGGAACGGCGGGATGAAGATCACCGTGCCGGGAGGCCCGGTCTGGTGGTGATTGTAAATAATCTGAGGGAACCATTCGTGGTAGAAGACGCGGTTGATGGCCTCGCTCTCGGGTTGCGCCGACATGTAAAAATCGCGGTTGTTGTCATGGCCGATGTATTTTTGATAGAGGCGCGGGATGCTCGCAGTGCTTCGCTTCGTCACGTCCGGCTCGCGCATATACCAGTTCGACACCAACTCCATGCCGTCGGGGTTGACGAGACAACAGAGCACGATCACATCATTCAGAAATCGCGTCGTCTCTTCGTCGGCGCGGCTGTTCAACTGCCAGATCGTTTCGATCAATTGCTGCGCGCCCAGGACCTCGGTCGCGTGCAACCCGCCGTCAATCCAGACGACAGACTTGCCCTCCTGAGCCAACGCCCGAGCCTGATCATCGGTCAGCCCTTCGGCCTGCGCCAACCGCCGCGAGATTTCTTTGTAGCGTTCGAGCTTCTTGTGGTTTTCGGGCGAGGTGATGATGGCCAGATACATCGTGCGGCCTTCGGCCGATTTGCCAATCTCGACCACCTTCATTCGATCCGATTCCTGGTCGAGCTTTTTAATGTAGGCCTCGTATTGTGTGTAATTGGCGAGCTGGTAGTCGTCGCCGATGTTGAAACCGAAATGGTCTTTGGGGCTTGTGAGCTTGTTCTGCGCGGCTGCCGCAACGACAAGGCAGTGGAGCAGCGCGAGCGTCGCTATAATAAACCAGCGGGTAGACAGGTTCCTACGCATGAGCAATCCTCTCTGGAATCCCTGGGTGGGCGCCGTTTCCAGCGCGCCTAGCTTCGATCAATGCGCGAGCGATGATGCTAAGCGCGCTGGAAGCGATGGATACCCGGGGCGATTTTCATTGTTGCAATGTGTGTCGCTAAAAATGAAGATATAGCAACAGTGAATACGGCGAATGACGCGTGGTGGTTACAATCTCGGATGCCTACGGATGATTCATTAACACCAGCGCCTCAGACGCGGGAAGGCCGTGAATTTCGACATAGGCTTTTCCGTCCGCAGTTCTATTAACGGGTATCGTCTCCCCGGCTTGATACGGCACGCCGCCCCCTGCCGCATGCGCTGTGTTCAACACAACGGTCATCGCGCTATTCGGCGGATTGAGGTCTGAGTCTACAAGAACGCGCGCGCCGCGCTCTTCGCCGCCATTGGCGTTGATCACGCACAGCGCCTCTTCGTCGTCCAGAATCCGGGACCATGCCACGAGGTCTCCTGCGCCGGCGTCTCTGAAACTCTCCACTTCGGTTTCGGCGATCGGGCGCGGGTATTGCCGACCGTATCGGAGAACGGGGTATCTCTTCCGCGCTTCGCAAGCCGCGGCGATGCGCAGATAGACCGGATTCGCTTCATCAAAACAATGATGACCGGCGGTTCCGAACGGGCCGAAGCCGGGCAAGGAGGTATCAAAACCATCATGAGTCGGCGCCAGACCGTCCTTTCCAGGTTTTCGTGGATGCGCCGGGCCGAACATCGTTTCGCGCAGATAACGATCCGAACTTCCCCACTCCGGCAGCCATATGGTCTCCGAAGCTTCGGGGCCGGCCAGCGCCTGCTCAGTCCCGTAATAAACGCAGGGAATGCCCAGCGTGAAGAGTTGCAGGATCACGCCGGCCACGACCTGATGATCGGAGGCCGCCGCGCTCGAAAATCGCAGCTTATCGCCAAAGACGTGGTCGTGATCGTCCAGGATCGAGACGTGCCGCCGCCCCAGACTACGGTGCGATCCCATCACCGCGTGGCCCGGATCGAAGCCGTTGAAATACCGGCTGGGCGCGTCGAGTCCTTTGGCGACGCCGTTCAAACTCATTCGCATCTCGCCGATGTCGAGCGCCGCATTCAAGTTCATCCCAATGACATCCAGGTAACGATCTTCGTTGTAATCGCCGCCAGCGACCTCGCCTGCCAGGAAGAAATCGCTCTTGCCCAGATTCGCGGCGAACTCCTTGATTGCCCCGCAAAAACTGTGCGCCTCGTCGTAGCTCACGTGCTTGAGCGTGTCGATGCGGAAGCCGTCGCAATCGGTCAAAGCGATCCAGTATTTGTAACAGCGCGTGAGGTCATTCAGCGTCTGCCCGCGATCTAGCCGGAAATCGCGCAGGTCGTAAAAGTCCGACCGCCTGTGCTCGGCCTGCGGATCATCCAGATCTCCTGCGCCAAGATCTCCCGCGCCCGCTCGGGTGTAATCTTCAGCGTCAGTCAACTCTATCGGCCACACGCCGTCTTCCCGGCTTTGAATCTGCGCTACGGGCTGCCCCAGGTCGCCGCGCCACGAACCGAAAGGATAGCGCCCCGAAGTGTAACGCGGCATAAAAGGCCCGCCCGGCGTCTCCGGCGGGTAGAGCCAGTTCGATCCCGAATGATTGAAAATGACGTCGAGAATGATGCGCAACCCCGCCGCGTGCGCGTCGGCGACCAACTCGACCATGTCGCGCCGGTCGCCGAAATGCGGATCGACGTCGAGGAAGTCCTGAATGCCGTATCCGTGATAAGTGTCTAGATGGCCGCGCTGCTTGAAGACCGGCCCGATCCAGATCGCCGTTATGCCGAGATTTTTCAGGTAGCCGAGTTTGGAACGAACCCCGCGCAGCGTCCCGCCCTGCCACCGCTCAGCTCCCGATTGCGCCCAGCGATCCCATCGCCACGCCTCGCCGTTGGGCAGCGCTGGACGGGCGGAGGCCGGATTGCGGCGGTCGAGCAAAGGCCGCAATTGTTCCTGCCCGTCGCTGAAGCGGTCAGGTAGCAGGAAATAGAGCGTCTCGTCCCGCCAATCGGCGGGCGAGGGGTGATATCGTTCGCGGCGCGGCAAGGCGATGTCGCGCACACTTGCCGGGCGATTCTGGCTGAGCTGGGCATCGGTGAATGACATTGAGAGATCTCCTTTTTGTTAAGCGATGACGGAAAACGGCGGAACAGTCAGCATTTCGCGATTTACTGACTGTACCACTCATTTTACCTTTGTCATTCGCTAATGCGCGACGTATGAGGTTCCGGCAATGACAAATAGCGAGAACCTGATTTAGACTGCCCGGCGCACGACGCCAATTGCAGCAGTCCAATCAGACAAATGGAGGTGAAAAGCGATGTCCGGAACGATGACTGAAAACGCCTATCAATTGGATGAAGAAATCCAGCGCGAACTGGACGCCTACTACGAGCATGTGGTGACGGAGAACGATCAACCCCTGGACAATCTTTTCTCCGCCAAACAACAAACTCTTCTGAAGCGCCCGCTCTACGCCTCGTGGACTCCGCCTGTGGGCAAACGTCAACCGCCTGGTCAGAAACGCCCGTTCCTGGCGGACGCCGACATCGGCCTCTTTTACGCGATGGGCGAGCCGCCGCTCGCGCCAGACTTCTTCCTGAGCCTCGACGCGCAGCCGCGCGCCGACTGGCACGAGAAGAAGAATCGGTCGTACTTCGTCTGGGAATTCGGCAAAGTCCCGGAGGTGGTTGTCGAGATCGTCTCGAACCGCGAGCGCGGCGAACTTGATCACAAGCCGGACGATTACGCGCGAATGGGCGTGCTCTACTATGTCGTCTACGACCCGCAACTGAAGCTGCAGGGCGCCCCACTGCGCGTCTTTGTCTTGCGCGACGGAGAGTACCAGGAACTGGAGCGTCCTTATCTGTCGCGCGTCGGGTTGGGATTGAGGCTCTGGGACGGCGTCTTTGAAGACAGGGAGGATACGTGGCTGCGCTGGTGCGATGAGCAGGGCAACATTATCATGACTGGCGAAGAACGCGCCCGAATGGAAGGCGAACGCGCCGACTACGAAGCCACAGCGCGGCAGGAAGCCGAAGGTCGAGCCGCCCATTTCGCCGCCAAACTCCGCGAATTGGGCGTCGATCCCGACCAACTTTGAGTCTACGGCAGCGCGCGTCGGCTTCCCACCACACCTTCCCAATGGGTTTTCATTTCTTCCATAAATTCGTCGCGTTCAGCGGCGACTGCGCCGGGGATGGCCATCAACGTAGATGACTCAAGAGCGCTTTCAAAAGGAATTCATAACCCTCTAAAGATTTCAGAGAGTCAGAAGCGGTAATTTCAGGTTGCGCAGTGAATCTGATTGAAACTGACTTTTAATGTCCTGAGTTGAGAGGGGAATGTGACCGGAGCCTCCCTCATCGGAAAACCTGAAAGGATTCCTTATGAAACGAAGACGAGTCCCGGCGCTGATCGCGGCGGCATTGGTCACGGTCGCGGTTTGCGCCTTCTATGCGAGCCAGGCCAGGGAAACGAAACCACCTGCAAAGTCCGTCACGTTTACCAAAGACGTTGCGCCAATCCTCTTCAAGAATTGCGCCGAATGCCACCGCCCCGGGGAAGCCGCGCCGATGTCCCTGCTCAGTTATGCAGACGCGAGGCCCTGGGCCAAATCTATCCGTGAGAAGGTCGCCAGCCGCGAGATGCCTCCCTGGCACGCCGGACCGCATTCCGCCGAGTTCAAAAACGACCGCCGTTTGAGCCAGGCCGAGATCGATACAATTCTCGCCTGGACCGATGGAGGCGCTAAGGAGGGCTCCGCCGAAGATCTGCCGCCCGCGCCCAAATTCGCCGACGGCTGGAGCATCGGGCAGCCCGACGTCGTCCTCCAGATGCCCGAGGAATATACGCTGGAGGCTTCGGGCGCTGACGAGTACCAATATTTCCAGATTCCGACCAACTTCAGCGAAGATCGATATGTGCAGGCCATTGAAGCTCGTCCGGGAAATCGAAAAATCGTCCATCACATCGTCGCCTTTCTGGAGGAGGCGTCCGATGAGCAGCCGCAATCAAAGGAAGAGGCCGCGAAACTGCGCGCAAAAATGGAGCAGGAATCGATTCGTTATAGGGACGGATTCCTGCAACGCGTGAAGGCTGATGCGCCTGTAACAAACGACGCCTGCCAGTTACCGAACGGCGGCGGCGGGTGGTCGCGAGATACGAGCCGGCGGGCCGCCACAATGCGTCAATTAGTTGTCTATGCTCCGGGCCGGGAGCCAAATGTGTGGGCGCCCGGAGTCGTGAAACGGATTCCGGCGGGCGCGAAAATCATCCTACAGGTTCATTATTCGAAGGTGGCCGGCAGCGTGCAGAAAGATCGGTCCAGCGTCGGGATGATCTTCGCCAAAGGGAAGCCCGCGGCCGAGGTCGCCTCCCAAATGATCTTCAACGCCTATTTTCAGATCCCGCCGGGCGCCGAGCGTCACCGCGCGACCGCCTGCTGGACCGCGCCGGAAGAGATCAGCGTTCTGGCCCTGATGCCGCATATGCATATGCGAGGCTCTGCGATGGAGCTTAAAGTTGTCTACCCGGACGGCGCCAGCAAGGTATTGCTCGATGTGCCGAAATATGATTTTTCCTGGCAAACCAACTATTCGCTCAAACAGCCGTTGACTGTTCCCAAAGGAACCCGGTTCATCGTGACCGGAACATTCGATAACTCCGCAAAGAACAGATTCAACCCTGATCCGACGAAGGCCATTCGTTGGGGGGATCCAACCTATGACGAAATGTTGGTGTGCTTTCTCGACTATCTGTCGGAACAGCGCGACAAATAAAGATTATTAGTTGACGCCGCGCGCGACCGCGAACAGCCGCCATTTGCCGTGAAGATTTTCGAGGGCATGCTTGTCGCGCGGTTCGAATTCGATGCCGGCGCCGGCCACCAGATCTTTCACCGTGCGAGAAATCAAGACCTCTCCGCATGACGCGAGCCTGGCCAACGATTCGCCGAATTGAACAGTGAGGCCGCCAATTTTTTCCCCCAGAATGTCGCACTCGCCGGTGTGAAGACCCGCGCGGGCGCGCAGTCCTAAACGGGTGGCCGAGCCTAGGATGGCCTGCGCGCAGCGGATCGCGCGCGCAGGCCCGTCGAAGGTCGCGAACAAGTGATCGTTTGTCATTTCGATCTCTTTGCCACGGAAAAGAGCAAGCTCGCGTCGAGTATGCGTTTGGTGTAGATCTTTGATCCCCTGCCGGCTCTGGACGGACCCAGGCGAGACGTTATCGTCAAACAAAACAAAAAGAACAGTAGTCAAGAGGCGGTCGAAGAGTCGCTCGGCCCATGCGCCGGCTCGAGCGCCGGTTAAGAACTCTTCGATCTCGTCCAGGATCTCGTCTTGATCGCCGGCAAAGGGCAGATGATCTTTCCCCTCGAGCTCGATATATTTCGCGCCCGGGATGCGCGAGGCGACGAAGCGCCCACCCTCCACTGGGAGACAGGCGTCGTCCTTGCGGTGGATGACCAGCGCCGGTACGCGGATGGAAGGTAGAACGTTTCGCACGTCGACCTCCGCGTTCATCTGCGTCAGCGCCACGGCGGCGGCGGGGCTTGCCCCCATTCGCAAATAGGCGCCCCACCATTCACGGAATTGAGGATCGCCGGCCAAGCTCGGCGCGCGCGCTTCAATTCCGATCGGCCCGCCCCAATTCTTTTTCATCTCATTCATAAAGTATGCGCGCTCCTGCTCGGTAGGGCCCCATGGATAGTCCTCGGTCCACAGCCGTTTCGCGTAGGAGCCGATCATCACCAGCGCCTCCGTTCGCTCCGGGTATGTGGCCGCGAAGAGACCGCACATCGGCCCGCCTTCCGAAATGCCCAGGAGCGCGGCGCGTTCGGAGCCGACGGCGTCCATCACGGCCTGCACGTCCGTCATACGCTGTTCGAGCGTCGGAAGCTCGCTCAAAGGCACGGCATCGGAAAGCCCTGTGCCGCGTTTGTCGAAGAGGATGAGACGCGAGAAGGAAGCGAGGCGCGTCAGAAAGCGCGCAAAAGAAGGCTCCTGCCAGGAGTATTCCAGGTGCGACACCCAGCCCATTACGAAGACCAGATCGAGCGGCCCTTCGCCGATCACCTGATAAGCGATGTTTACGCCGCCCGTGCTCGTCGCGTATTGAGTCTTCGGCTTGATCGCCACAGGCGGCCTGGCGCCATGGACCGCGGGAAGTGGTTCAGTTACCACCTCGACGTCTGCGACGAAGCGGTATCCGCGCTTGGGGATCGTTTCGATGTATTTGACGCCTTCACTTCCTTCGCCGAGCGACTTCCTGACTGAATGGATGTTCTGGGCCAGGTTGTTCTCTTCGACGAATTGGTCCGCCCAGACCATGCGCATCAATTCTTCTTTGCTCAGGACAGTTCCCCTGTTCTCGACCAGGGCCAGGAGGGTGTCGAACGCTTTCGGCGTCAATGTGACGAGCTCCTCCCCCTCGAAGAGCAGACGTTTGACGGCGTCAATCCGAAACCGGCCGAAGACATAGGCTTGCTTTGCTTGATCACTCATAAGCGCTTTAAACAAGAAATCATAACTCCCTAAAGACTTCCGGAGGCGCTTTGGCATACCCTCAGGAACTTGCGCGTGGGGATTGTTCTTATGACCGCTTTACCCGAGGAGACGGATTGTACCTTATCTGATCCCTCTCGGAAAACAGGGCGTTAGATCAATTTTCAAATGCGTTTACGGATCAGTACCGTGAGCGGTAGCGAGTGCGCTTCACGTTGAGGCGCCGCTCGCTACCGCTCACGGTACTGATCCGGCGAGCCTTTCCCTACACGCAATCACAAACTGATATAGGTCGAATGATTTTTAGCTTGAAGGAGATGGGTTATTGAAACCAATCGAAGAAAATAAAGTTACCATTTGGCAAATGTTCAAGACTATCGAGCAAAAAGGATTCACAGCCCAGAGCGAATTTTTCGCTGACCAGGTCATCAATTATGGTATCCCGGTCAGCCGCGATATGGTCCGCGCCATACTTCAGGACATCTTGACTACATTCCCGGATGTGAAAATTACGCCGCTCAACATTGTGGCGGAGGGGGATTGGGTCGTGGCGCGTTGTATGTTTAGCGGGACTCATAAGGGGATTGGCCAACACCCTTTCGTCCACGAAGGCCTGTTGGCGGGCGTCCCGCCTACCGGCAAGAACTTCAAGACACAACACATCCATATGTTCCGTCTGAAAGACAGCCTGATCGTCGAACATTGGGCCGTCCGCAATGACATCGGCATGGCAAGGCAACTCGGCCTCCTGCCAGAAGCGGCGATATCCACCGCCAGGTAATCCAGATCATATTGAAGAGTCTAGCGCGTTACCGCCGCTGAGGTCGGCGCCAGCTAACGCCTGTTTCATTGCTGGATTCGGCTCAGTGTGTCGAAACTGATGGCTGAGCGCAAATTGTCCAAGCAAGAAAGGTCTATATTCGTGAATAATCTAAGAACTTCAAAGTTACTCATCGCTTTTGCGGGGCTCCTCCTGTCCGCTGCGATAATCTCTCTATCCGGTCGGGCGCAGAGCGAGGGGAATGGAAACAGCGTAGGCATTCGTAAGGATGGAAAGCGCCTCTTCACGCGAGAGACGTTCGGCGGCAACGGGCGCACCTGCCTGACTTGCCACAGCGCCGAGACGGGGACCGTGTCTCCGGAAGAGGCGCGGGAGCGATTCCTGTGCGACCCTCGGGATCCGCTCTTCCTTCACGACGGCAGTGACGACAGGCAGGGCAACGGCGTTTACAGAATGCTTAGGGACGCCACTATCCTGGTCGAGATCCCGCTGCCTGAGAATGTGAGCCTGGCCGATGACCCGACCGCGCGTTCGGTTATTCTGGCGCGGGGCATCCCGACCACGATTAACACGCCCGCGCTCGACCCGGTGTTGATGCTTGATGGGCGTCAACCCGACCTGACCAGCCAGGCCCTTGGGGCGATCCACGACCACTTTCAGAACACAAAGGAGCCTGACGAAAAAGACCTGCGGCGTATCGCCGAATTTCAACTGACTTCGCGGTTTTTCAGCTCGCACGAACTCCGGCGCTTCGCGAATGGCGGCCCTGCTCCCACACTTCCTCTGGGACGCACAGAGTCTGAAAAACGCGGCCGGCGCTTCTTTGAGGACGTTCCCATCAACCCCGTTACCAAAGCGGGTAGCTGCGCGGCGTGTCACAGCGGTCCCATGCTGAATCAGACGAACCAGTTCCTTCCGCTGCCGGCGCCGCCCGGCTCGCGTTTCCAGAATGTGCTGGTCTCCGAGTTCAACGCTGCAGGGAACCGGGTCCGGGATTTCATCTTCAAGAACCCGGACGGAACCACGACGCTGGTGAAAAGCCCTGACCCGGGGCGCGCGCTCATTACGGGGGATGCCCGTAGCGCCGCCTTCGACAGCGTGAACGCGTTCAAGATCCCTTCGCTGTGGGGAGTTAGCCGCACCGCCCCTTATTTCCACGATAACTCCGCGAAGGCGCTCGAGGATGTGGTCAGGCATTACGACCTCTTCTTCGCAACCGTCTTCGGCATTCCGACCAACGGTCAACCGCCGTTCTTCCTGACGGCGCAGGAACAGGCCGACATCGTGGCTTACTTGAAGCTCTTGAATTGATAACCGTAAGCGAAGGTAATGCCCTCAAGGCTGGTCAATCCCTTCATTCAATCTGGCGCCCAACATCGAGGGCGCCGTTTGAGTAACCCAGTACAAAGCAGTAGCCGCCGGCGCCCCTGCGAGCTACTGCCTTTACTGGGCTTGCGCAGCATCACCACGCCGGCGGCGCCGTAGCGCCGAGTAGCGCAACACAACATAAGAGTAATAGGAGATAACAAATAATGATGAATAGATTCCTGAATGAATTCCTGAAGAAAAAATGTCTCGCCCTGACTTTGCTCGTGGCCGCGCTGATGGCGCCCGCAGCGTTCGCCCAGGACCGGCCCGCGCTCGGCGTCTCAGCGCAAGCCTCCGCGCAGGACAATTCCGACAGACAGAAGCGGTTCGAGGCGTCGCCGTTCATCCGTACCGAACTCTATTTTGGGAGAAATAAATCGGATGGCACGGAGGTCAGCCGGAAGGAGTTTAACGGATTTCTCTCTGGCTTTGTCACCGAACGATTCCCGGATGGGTTGACGGTCTTAAATGGCAGGGGGCAGTTCCTTAATTCCAAGGGCGACGTAGAACGGGAGCGTAGCGTTGTTTTGATCCTGCTCTACCCGGTGTCTGCGCGGAATGAGAAGCACATCAAGATCGAGGAGATTCGAGAAGAGTATAAAAAAAGGTTTCTACAAGAATCTGTCCTTCGAGTAGATGGCCCACTGCCCGTCTGGGTCTCGTTTTAAAGTGGAGCGGCGCCGATACGTATTAGCTTGCGCGAAATCACGAACAAAAGGAGATAGAGATGAATGTGGTAGGACATTTAATTCGAGTAAGCAATTTAAGGCTGGCGGGTAATCGTCTGCCCCCATTTTCCATCCGCTCGATCAAGCTTGGCCTGATTCTCATTGCCGGTCTAACGAGCGTCAGCGCTTATTGCGCCGGCTCTGGCGGTTCCGCTCCGCCGGTTACTGAGCAAGAGAATGTAATCCTCGGCGACGAGACCGCAAACCTCGACGGCATCCTCCGGGAGATCGAACGCGCTGATTTCAGCGGTCTCGAAGTTGATAGTGTAAAGGCGCTCAAGGGGGCGTTGAACTTCTTCCTGCCTTTCCCTGGCGGCAACGGGCGTTCATGCGCCACCTGCCACAACCCGCAGGATGGGTTCAGTCTTTCTCCGGCGACCGTCGAGGCTCGCTGGCAGAGGCTTCAGCGTGCGCGGCAAATCAATCCGAACGCCGACGATCCGCTTTTCAGGTCTATAGACGCTGACGACGGCGATCAGGACTTCACACTTCTCCGCACTCGCGCGCTTATTAAGGTGCGCGTGCCGCTCCCGGATCGCGTGCGCATGACTGACGACCCGGCGGCCACACAGGTGACGCTCTCGCGCGCGGTTCCCCCGCTCAACATGCTCAAGCACACCGCCCCTTATCAGCAGGACCGCACGGCCAAGACGCTGGAGGAGCAGGCGCTCAAGGCCGTCAACGCGCACATGGAACCCACCGTACAGCCTACTCAGGAGTTTCTCGAAACGGTCGCAGAATTCCAGCGGCATATCTTCTCCTCCGCAAAGGTCAAAAAGTTGTCTGACGCAATCGACGCCGGCGGTCCAATACCCGACATCGACCCACCGCTCAACGCGCTTGAGCGGCGCGGCAAAGAAAGGTTCGAGTTCTTCTGCGCCAAGTGCCACGGCGGGCCGGCGCAAGTCCAGAACCTCGAGAACCGCATCTTCCCGCCCTTCGACGGTTCGACCAACCCGCTCTCACTCAACGTCGTGGTCTCCAACCCGCCGCCGACCGGCTTCCCGCCAAGTCCAATCCAGGGGCCCGGCTTCGACCTGCCGACGCAACGCTTCACCGTCGCGCTGCCTAACGGCGCGAGCGTGGTTCTCGTCTCCAGCGACCCCGGCACGGTGCTCACCGACATCCATGCGCTCGAGACCGTCGGCGGCAATCAGGTCTTCAATCGCTTCGACATTCCGCAACTCCGGGGCATCAACAAGACTGCGCCGTACTTCCACGATCACCGGGCCAGGACGCTCGAGGAAGTGGTCAAACACTACCAGCAGTTCTTCTTCTTCATCAACACCGTGCGCGGGCTCCCGCTGCCGCAGATTCCGGATGAGGACATCGCCCCTATTGTGGCCTACATGAAGAAGGCGCTGTAACAACACTCAATCACACTAACAACAGAAATAAATGAACACGAGAAACATCAGACGTCTTACGCTTGCGTTGTTTATGCTGCTTGGCGTCGTCGCTCACATTGGCAGTGGTCAGGCGCAGAAAACAGACAGGGCTTTCAATCCCGCTATCCCAAAAACGTGGGATGATCAGGCGATGGCGTCATTGGAGCTTCCACCCGCCGACCCTACCGTGTCGCGGGTTCATGTCTCCGCGGATTATTACTACAGCATCCCTGTACGGCCTATTTATAAAAGCTACCCGGTTTATGCGCCGGGTAAGGAGCCCCCCGGTTACGAAGAATGGCTCAAACAGCAGGAGCCTGAGACGGTCTTTGACGCCTCGAAGTTCAAGACCGAGGCGGATTGGATCAAGGCGGGGGAGGTCGTGTTCGATACCCCAACCTTCTATGACGCAGTGGTCAGGGCCGCCGACGTCAGAGACCCGATGTGGTATGAAGAGACCGGCGCGCGCGCGGCTACAGACGGTTCGCTGCCCTACTTCCGCTACGTCGTCAGGGAAAAGGGCAAGGTCGAGTTGGGAACGATCTCCTGCGCGATGTGTCACACGCGTGTGATGCCAGATGGGACAGTTATCAAAGGGGCTCAGGGGAATTTCCCCTTCGAACGAGCCGGCGTCCGCAGTGTGAAGCGGAGCTTCACTCCGGAGCGGCTCCGAATATTTGAGCGATCCTTTTTTGGGGCGCCCTGGGTCAAACCCGAACCGCTGGCAGGGCTAGACCAGATATCGCTCGATCAGATGGCCGAATGGCACGCCGCTATCCCGCCCGGCGTGATTGCCCGTCAAGGCTCAAGCCCATTTTATCCGCCACAGGTCCCGGACCTGATCGGCGTCAAAGAATTGAAGTATCTTGATCATACCGGCCTTCAGTCGCATCGTTCGATCGCAGACATGATGCGTTATTCCGCGTTGAACCAGGGGGGCGACTTTCTGGCTAGCTTCGGCGGGTTTATCCCCGGCGCGAGAGACTTCCGCACGCTGCCCGATCCGTCAACGCAACGCCGGTATAGCGATGAGCAGCTCTATGCGCTGGCGCTATATCTCTACTCCCTTAAGCCTCCGGCCAACCCGAACAAGTTCGACGCGGCGGCGGCGCGCGGACAGAAGATCTTCAAACGGGAAGGATGCGCCGTATGCCATACTCCGCCGCTTTATACCAACAACAAATTGACTCCGGCGCCCGGCTTCAATGTCCCCGCCGACCACCTGAAGAAATATGACATCCTGCCGCTCTCGGTCGGGACCGACCCATCGCTGGCGCTCAAGACCAGAAGGGGCACAGGTTATTACAAAGTCCCCTCGCTTAAAGGCCTCTGGTATCGGACGCCCATAGAGCATAACGGCTCTGTAGCAACGCTCGAAGATTGGTTCGATCCTCGCCGGTTGAAAGATGACTACGCGCCGACCGGATTTCGTGGCGCGACGGTTAAGACGCGCGCTGTCAAAGGGCACGCTTTCGGGCTGAACCTTACGGCGGCGGAGCGACAGGCTCTGATCGCGTTTCTCAAAACGTTGTGAAAAAAGCAATCGGTTACAAATGCAAAAGGAAGGATGCTATGAAACTCGTGACTTACTCAATTATTGGCATGGCGCTTTCGATCCTGGGTATTGGCAGCGCGCTATCGCAAACCGACGATAGCGATTCAAGTTTGCAGTCGTTTTTGCCTCAGTTCGATGCCGGGATCAATGGCTTCATCAATGGCGATCCTACTCTTTGGAAAAAGAACGCCTCGCATCGCGACGATGTAACAATCATGGGCGGCTGGGGCGGCCTGGCTAAAGGATGGACCAAAGTTGACCCCTGGTATGATTGGGCGGCTGCCCGGTTTAAAGAAAGCGGAGCCAAGGTCAATATCGAATACATTTCCTCTGAAGTCAGTGGGAATCTAGCTTATACCGCGACGATCGAACGAAGCGAGGCGCTGGTGGTCGGACAAGACAAGCCGGCCTCGATGTCTTTGCGAGTTACACACGTTTTTCGAAAGGAAGACGGAGTGTGGAAACTCATTCATCGTCACGCCGATCCTCTTATTGACAGGACGGCGCCAGCCGCCGTCCTGCAAAAGTAGATGACCAGGACAAACTCAGGTTTTTCGGCCTATGGCGTTTTTAGCCTTGGTGTTCAGAGAAGAAACACCTGACGACTGACAACCGACAACTGATGACTGATGAAAAATAAACCAGCGCTCGGAGCCAAACGCTTGTGTTTATTTTGAACCAGTGATCAGTTGTCAGTAGCCAGTCATCAGTTGTATCACTGTCCTCAGCGCACAATATGCAAGGGCCTCCTTTAAGTGATGGAGTCGAGAAAAAGCGCGGGCAATCAGGCGCAAGTCAGACGCCGTTCCTGATCACGGCTCCGTGCAGATTGTCCATAGCCTGATTGTTTTCAAAGGCGACACGGCCATTGACGATTACCAGTTTGATTCCGGTCGCTTCGCGTCTCGGCTTTTCAAAACTCGCGCGATCATTGACGCGGCCCGGGTCGAAGATCGTCAGGTCGGCGAAAGCTCCGGGACGAATCGCGCCGCGGTCTTTCAATGCGAAAATCCGCGCCGGATATGAGGTCATCTTGCGGACGGCTTCTTCAAGCGTGAGCGCTCGATCTTCGCGAACATATTTCGACAGTATGTGAGCGAACGCGCCATAGGCCGCCGGGTGCGGCAATCCGCGCCCGTAATCTTCAGCGTCGGTGCAGAAGGCGCTCAAACGATGCCGCGCGTATTTGCCGAGCAATTCGCGCTCTTCGCCTTCGCCGCTGATCTCGAAGATCAGCATCGAAACCTGCCCGCGCTCTTCAATGATCAAATCCGAGATCGCGTCGAAAGGCCGCTTGCCGGTCAACTGAGCCAGTTCGGCCAGGCTGCGTTTCTCGTATCGTTTGTTTCTGCGGGACTCAACGTAGCCGATGAAGATCGAGTCCCAGCTCGTGGCTCCGACCAGATTGTGCGGCCAGCCACGTTCACGCCACGGCGGCCACGAAGGTTTCTTTCTTTCGATGTCACGTTCGATTCGCAGGCGGATCTTTTGATCTTTCAATCTCTCGATGAGTCGATCCACGCCGCCTTCCAAAGACCATGGCGGATAGATGGCGATCATCATCGTGGCCGCGGCGGTGTAAGGGAACATATCGAAACTCACTCGCAGTCCATCGCGCTCGGCCTCTTCTTCCATCGCCAGCACGCGGTCGATCTTGGGCCAATGCTCGCGACCCACGGCCTCGTTGTGCGAATGATGAACGCGGACGCCGGTCTCGCGTCCCACCTCTAGCAGCTCTTTCACCGCCGGGATCAGCGTCTCGCTCGATCCGCGAATGTGGCTGGTGTAGACGCCGCCGTAATCGGCCACGACGCGGGCCAGCTCTTTCAATTCGCTTGTGTCTGAATACATTCCGGGCGGATAGATCAAACCGGTCGAAAGCCCGAGAGCGCCGTCCATCATCGCCCGCTCGACCATCGCCCGCATCTTTTTCATTTGGGATTTCGACGGAACGCCTTTCGCCAGCCCCATCGCCGAGATACGAACGGGGCCGTGCGGCGCGAGCGTCGCGATGTTCATCGCCAGCCCGTTCGATTCGATCCGGTCGAGGTATTCGCCGATCGTTCGCCATCTCCATTCGACTGATTCCGGAGTCATCCAGGCGTTGACAGCGCGCAGTATGCCCTCGGCATCTTCATTGGCGACCGGCGCGCATCCCAGACCACAATTGCCGATGATGATTGTGGTGACGCCCTGCGCCAGCTTGCAACGCATCAATTCGGTCTGTCTTTTAGGAGCCAGTGGCAGGATCAAATCGGCGTGCGAGTGTGAATCAATGATGCCGGGGATGACAGTCAGGCCGCGCGCGTTGATCGTCCGTTTGGCTTTGGCGTTGAGATTTCCGATTGCGGCGATGCGGTCGCCTTTGATTGCGACGTCGGCTCGAAAGGCGGGCAGTCCCGCGCCGTCAATGATGACGGCGTTTTGAATTGTTATATCGTACATAAGAAAAACCCTGGGAGCGCCGCCCATCCCTGCCTGCTTGCTTCGATCAGTCGGTCCTCGCCGGAACGCTGCAGGCAGGGATGGGCGGCGCTCCCAAGGGGGAGATTTATTATGCCGCGCGGAGATTGAATTTCAAACCGGGATCACTGGCGTGGCTCGGCGCCAGATATATCCAATCGCAATCCGCGCCAGGGCGCCGCGGCAATCTGCTGGCCGGCTTGATCGAACATCACTAACCGCCAGCGCAGATTCCCGTCAATGGCCTTCAGCCGCAGCCACGAAGGCGCGTGGTAATGCAGGGTTCCCATCGGCAAAATGGAATTAAGCAGAGGTTTGTCGTTCCGATCGGTAACCTCCAATCGCACGAACGCGCCGGTCTGGTTCTCGGCCCAGGTGAAAAGCGGCGACTGGACACTATTGACCGTCGCGCCCTCCGCGGGCGAAATCAACGTGAGAGGCGCGGCGGCCTGACTCTCGGAGGCGCCGACGAAGTAACGCAAGACGGGCAGGGCGAATCCCGACAGCCCTCCGCTATGCACAACCCCCGGCCCGACGCCGATCGCCGACAGATCGGAATCGCCCTCTTTGTCATCGCTGGCCTCGATGCGCAGCAGTATCAGATACGCGCCTTCGACGTTGCGCGGCAGGCGCGCCGGATCGGGGCCGTCGAGCGTGAATCGCCCGACCGGCGGTAGGAAGACGTTGAAGCGGCTCAGTTGCGTGTAGCGGCGCTGGTTACCACGCTGCTCAAACGGCAGCGACCCTTCGGGAAGTAGATCGAAATCGGTCGGCAATTCCTCGCCTGGCGCGACTACTTCCCAACGGCCTTTCAGCCGGCCCGTGCCGTTGTATTGTATGTTCGCTTTGATCTTCGGCATGAGCGCCGATGGCCGGACGAATACTATCGGCAGATCGGGTTCAAACAGCAGTTGCGCGTCGGTCAAAGCGAACGGCGTGCGCGCCCCGCCGCTGGCCAAACGGCATGTGACATTGACGTACTCATCCGGCCCGCCGCTGAGATTGGCGAAACGGCGGACGTAGAAGAACCTCGAATCGGCGCCGTCAATCGCCGCCTGGTATGCCCGCCGGGCCACCGATGGCGGGATGGACATCACGTCGGTAAAGCCCAGATTCCCGCTCGACCGGGACAGGTTGTAACGCGCAGGCAATGAACCGAAGATCGTCGCCGGATCGCACTTCAGACCTAGATCAGGCGCGGCGGGAATCAACTCTCCGCACCATATCGCCTCCGCCGGGCGCAGAGAGCCGAGTACCCGGCCGAAAGTGAGAAAGACCGTCGTGCCGGTGCTCGGATTGACGTTGACGCCGGTGGGATTGACCTGGACGTTTTGCGCCCGGGCAACGACGGCGGACATAGTACAAATGGCGATGGCGATGAGCATGCGGTTCATTGTCGCTCCTGCGGAAAATCCCTGGGTACGCGCCGCTTCCAGCGCGCAGGCTTGGCTAAAGACCTATTGATCGAACCTGACGCCCCGGTCTGGAGGGTCGAGTTCATATAAATTCGTCTTTCGCCGAGACTGCGCGCTGGAAGCGGCGCGTACCCGGGGCGTATTCATTCTTTCATCAGCGTTCAAAAAGTCAGATTAATGCCTGTGTTGAGAGTCCAGATTTTGTTGAGGTTGTTGACTATAAATAACAGGTCGCTCGTGCGCGCGAAGCGGTTGGCGTAGCGAATGAAAAACTGCGCCTGCATGCGATTGGCGAAGAGACGGCGCCAGACCGGATGCTCTCTGTCCATGCGATAAGACAACTGCGCGTCGCCTTCGATGGTACGGCTGCTCGACGTCCGCGCCAGATCGCCCGCCCCGATGGTCGAAAGGTTGAGCGCGAAGACCGCGCGGGGCGTCATTCGCCAGTTGGTGCTGACTGCGTAGCGCAGCGTGCGGTCCGCGCGTTTAATTTCGAAGTTATTCGCCAGTTCGTTATTGACCTCGAAATTCACGTCGAAGGCCTGCGTGAGATTGAGTCCGAGTGTCAGTCCGGTGGTGAGATTCTCCAGGTCGGCAAGCTCGCGGCCCGGCTGGCGATTGTCTTGCGACGAGCGATTGAACCGATAGCCGATCCGCCATTTTGTAAATTGCCAATCGGCGTTCAAGTTGTAATTAAGGCTGATCTGATCGGGCACTAGGTCAGGCCGGAATCCGCCGTTGATGGGAATGAAAACGCCGAACTGATGGACGCGGTCAACCGTGAACCCGATACGCGGAAGCCACGGATAGGGTTTCCCGTTCGATTTCCCGTTTGACTGCTGTCTCTCGGCTGTGAAAAGGCCGAGCAGCGCAGACAGCGGCAGGTTGACGTTCAGCCCGTCGCGCCGCGTCAGCGATTTTAAGATTGAGGGCAAATTATCCAGATTGTCGTTGAACCGAGTATCAGAGACCGTGAAATTCGCTTCACCAATGGCCCCCACCAACTCGAATTGATTTTGAAAATGATCGGCCTGCGCGCTGGCGCCGACGCTGCGATAGAGGGGGTCAACACGTTCGTGCCGAAAATTGAGAGTCAGATTCGCCTTTTGTAGCGAAGTAAGTTTCAGGTCTCGCAACAGCGCCAGGCTGGCGTCGGCGAAGCGCGCTGAACGCGTAGTCTCGCGCGTCGGCGTTAGATTCAACCCTTGTTCGAGCAATGGATCGGACGGGTTGGTGAAGCGACTGCGAGTAAATCCAGCGTCGAGCTTGAAGCGGCTCTGCGCGTCGCTGGCGATCAGACGCAGGCTTCCACCCGCGCTGCGTTCGGCGTCGGTCAGCGTGCGCTGGTTGATGTTATTGAGAGGCAGCAATGAACCGCTGAGCGCCCCGATTTCGATCCGAATACCCTGCGGGCGGGAGGGCAGGAACTCGAAGCCCAGCGCGGCGCTCAGCATTTGATGTTTGCGCCGGTTCAGGCCGAAGAAGTTGCTCCAGCCGACGACGCTCGTGCCGTTGACGGCGGCGGCCGTGAAATCTGCGCGCTTACCCAAAGCTATTTTGGCGGTCATCCCGCGACTCGAAAAGCCGTTGATCAGATGGCGCTGCGCGCCGAACGAGACGTGACCGACCGCGAAGTTCGATGCGCCTTGTTGGACCTGAAGCAGGTAACTCGACAGATCGACATTCGGGGCCTTTTTCCCCAACTCCCCGAACCGCAACGCTTCGTTTTGGAACGACGAGCCGGCCATCTCAAAACGATTCGACCAGACCATCGCGCCCCGCGTGAACGCGACTCCGAGCGACGCCTGCCCGGCCATGTCGGTGAAATTTCCCCTTGTGGTTCCAGGAGGCGGTTGGGGGAATGCGGCCGAATTTGGCTGCGATTTGAGGTTGAGCGAAATATTTTTGATCGGCTCGATCTTATCGAAGCCCCAACGCCTCTTCGGCGTTGGCGTCGCGTCATTTGTCGAGGCGGCCTGAGCGTTGTTTGACGCGGCGCCGTTTGACAAACCGGGAACCGTAGCGCCATCGGTTGTCGCTGCGCCGCTCGACCCGTTAAACGTGTCGCCTGCGGCGACGCGCAGCGGAAACCGGGCGATCTCTTTCCACTGATTGCCAGCTAATACCAGCCAGACCGTGACATCGCTTTCGCCTGCCGGCAGAGGCAGTCGAGGGGTGTAAGACACATTGGCGGCCTCAACCATCAGCATCGCTGTGACATCGGTATCGCCAATCAACACCGCCAGGCTGCCGTCCGCCGGTTGCAGCGCTCGGCTGAGGAATAGTTCGATCTTCTCGCTCGGAAGGACCGAAGCTTTGCGGTCAAAAGCGACCCGAATTGTCAGATCGTCCGCCCTCGACCTGGTCGAAACACACAACAAGACACAGATCGCAAACAAGACGTGTCTTGTCATTCGCAAACTGTAATGGCTGAAGACTGACTTGCGCATATACTTTTTCGTTATTGAACAATCCTGAAAATTCGATCTTTTACAACGCGGGGGCGAACGTAACCTTGACGCGGCCTTTGACTCTGGCCGTGTCGTCGTTTTGCAGCCTCACGACGATTCGTTTCCCGCGTTCGATGTCGGCGGTGGTAATCTGTTGTTCGATTCGCAACGGACTTTTCGCGGTGCGGCGCGCGTAGATACGATTCGTCCCCGGGTGCTCCAGGCTGAGCGTAAGTGGCGCGGACCCGATCGCCGCCGGCGAATCGTTCAGCCATTCGACCTCGATCGCCACGCGGCCCGGAGCGATGACTCGAATCGGGATTTCCTGCGCGTTGCCGGAGCCGAGCAGCGTAAATTGCGTGTCTTCTAACGTGCGCGCCGAGGTCGGAATCGTGATGCGCAACTTTCCTGATACTTCGTGGCGCGTCGTCGCCGCGCTGTTGATGATCTTGGCGTTCCATTTGGCCGGCGACTCGGAGTTGAACTTGTCGGTTTCCGTTTCGGTTATTGCGTATTCGAGCCGCAGCGGGCTTTGGCCTTCGCGTCGCGCGGCCTCGCTGCCATCGGGGCGTACGAGCGCGAGGCGTAGCGGATGCGCGCCGCCCTGCGTTACGGTCCATGAGCCTTCGATGACGATGCGCCCCGCGCTGAAGACCTGAAAGCTTGCGCTGAATTCGCTGCGCGCGTCGGACGAAAGAGCGAATGGCGACTCGATAGTTCGCGTGTTCGCTTCCGTCGCCAGACCAAGCCAATAGAGCCAAGAGACTAATAACAACGCTTTTCTTCCGAACCGGTCCATAATTCCGCCCTCATCGCCAAGCGCAATGGCGCATGCCGCAGCAACGCCATTCATGTGATGGACGTCGCTGCGGCGCATAGTCAGACAATTAAAGTGGTAATAGCAGGCAAGCGGCTTCATCAACCGTGTATTGCGCCCAGCATCCTGCCTGGGCAAAGAAGTCTCCGTCATGTTTGGCGAGGCACCTATTGCGAGCGTTTTTTGCGTCCGTGCGACACGCGGCCGTTGGTGACACACCGGTGTCAGGATCATCTTCAAGATCATGGATTACTTTGTGCTCCGCATATTTGGTGATCAGGTACGCGGCCGCCCCCAGCGCGACCCCGGCCAGGATAGAGCCTGTAACCGGATCGATCTGGGCCGGTTCGACAGTGGGGGCGCTTGTCCGCGCCGGAGTGTCCGCCGGTGTTGAGCAGTAGTTGTTCTTGGAAATGAATGAATTGGACAGCGACTTTTTACCCAGGAATCCGGATGCAAAGGCGGTCGCCATACCTGTCTTCGGCGCCGAGCCTGGCGACGAAAGCGAGATGCCTCTTTGTTTGGCCGCCTGTTGTAACCGGGCGCCCACACGTTTCAGCGTTGCGGCGTCGCCATCGAACTGCCGCTTAAGCGCAGTCTTCAGATCGTTGAACCCCCCGATTCTGCTGATCGAGAGTGATTTGCTCTTTATCTGCGTGGCGACGCCATTGGGCGAAAGTCGATTCGCTTCGGCCTCCACGCCGGCTTTGAAAGAGGAATTGTTTATAGCCATCGTGAATCCTTTGCCGAATACCATGCCGTCATCGATTTCATTCTTCTGCAAAGTATCCATAACCCTCTTCACATCGGCTTCGGTCTTGAGCGGGGCCTGTTCGAGGGCGCTGATGTTTCGGATCGCCGTGTCGTACTTAGTGGCGTTTGTCTGCTGAAGAGCTTGTTTTGCATTGGCCTTGGCAAGAATGGATTGGAATTTCTGGGTTTTGGCGTCTTGCGCCCTGGCTGCGGCGCCGAGCATGGGCGCGGTCGGTGTGATCACGCCGAAGTTAAAGCAGAAGGCCATGATCGCAAGGGCCTTCAGTGTCCGACTGATGATTACTGGTTTGCTTTTCATAGATATCTCCCATGAAGCCTCGCCGAATAACGACGAAGCGTTGAGTGTTAGTGACTGCTCGACCAAGTCCGCGGGTAGACGGACAGGCTAGCGTGAAAGGATGGCTTGAGGTTGGAAGGTCGCCTCGCGCTCAATCATAACTGGCGGATTGAAGCGAAATGTTTGGAGAATTTTTTTGGCTGCGCCTATGGAGGTTGGTAAATACGTATACGGCGCCGGGCGATATGTTTATAAGAGTGGGGCAGACTTTAGTCTGTCCTACCTCTTGGCCGCTCCGATCTGGCGCATATCGTCATAGACGCGTCGAGGGGTGATTTGTTGACGCTCTCCACCTAAACGCCCAAAGCGGCGTTGTAGGTGGAGATTCTCGGTTCGCACGACTCCCCATCGAGAACCATCCCCGAAAGGCCCGCCCGGCCTTTGACATTTAATGCGCCGTTGCGATCACGATGTATGACCAGACCGCAGCGCGAGCAGCGATAGATTCGCGTCGCGAGCGTAATCCGGTTCCGATGGCTGCAGCGCGAACAATCTTGCGACGTGTAGGACGGATTCACCTTGATGACCACACGGCCGGCGCTTTCAGCCTTGCTCGTAAGGATCAAGATGAATTGACTCCATCCTGCGTCACTGATGCTCTTGGCCAGATGATGATTCTTCACCAT
Source organism: Blastocatellia bacterium (assembly GCA_035714085.1). Taxonomy (GTDB): domain Bacteria; phylum Acidobacteriota; class Blastocatellia; order RBC074; family RBC074; genus JAJVID01. Next base: position 12,387 of record DASTMP010000324.1, on the reverse strand, counting down.
CCCTTTAATGTTCAATTCTTCGACGGCGATCGCATCAAACTCCCGCACGACCTTCAACGCCATCTTGTGGTGGAAATCCGCCCGTCGGCGCCCAATCTTCTGATGTTTCTTCCCAAGCAGCTTGACCGCTTTCCCGCGTCGCTTCGACCCCTTCTTGCGCCGGGAGACTTTGCGCTGAGCAGTCTTCAACTCCGCTTCGGACTCGCGCAAAAATTCAGGATTCTCAACCGCCTCGCCCGTCGAGAGTGTGGCGAAATTCTCGATCCCGACATCAATCCCAACCGTCTCGCCGGTAAGGGGGAAGAATCGGCATTGGTTCTCCTCGACTGCAAAGACCACATACCAACCATCCACATCGCGCTTGATCGTGCAGGTCTTGATCGTCCCCTCAATCGGACGGGAGAGGCGGACGCGACACGAACCAATTTTAGACAAGTGAAGCTTGTCGCCTTCAAGCCGGAATCCGCTCTGCGGGTAGGTGAAGGAATCGTATCGAGAGGCAGGCTTGAATCTCGGATAGCCCGGCGTTTCTCCCTCCCGGCAACGCCTGAAGAATGCGTCAAAGGTCTTCTCCACTCGCCGCAGCGTATCTTGAAGAACCTGGCTGTGAAGTTCGCTCACGTCTTCACGGACTTGTTTGATTTGCGGGAGCTGGACAGCTTGCGCGTGATAGTTGATCGAAAGGCCATTAGTCCGGTAGGCGTCACGCCGTTCTTGCAGCGCCGCATTGTACAACTCGCGGCAAATATCCAATGTGGCCGAGCACCGGGCCACGAACCTGGCATTGGTCTTGAGCTTGTATTTGTAGGCCTTCACGCCCCACATTATACTTTAGTTATTATGGCGAAACAACAATTACAAGCCTTGCATCATTGTGTTTTTTCACTCCACTTTCATTTAGTTCTAGTCACTAAATATCGCCGCAAGGTGATCACGAAGGAAGTGCTCGAACGGCTCCGGGCGATCTTTCAGGAGACGCTTGAGAAATGGCATTCCGAACTTATCGAGTTCAACGGCGAGGAAGATCATATCCACCTGCTTTTTCGAACACCCCCCACGGTTCAACTAAGCAAATTGGTCAACAACCTGAAAACCGTCTCTTCCAGACTTATCCGCAGAGATTTCAGAAAGCATGTCAATCGTTTCTACCGGAAGCCGGTATTCTGGCATCGCTCCTACTGCCTGATTACCACCGGCGGAGCCACTATCGAAATACTACGAAAGTACATCGAAGAGCAGGGTAGCGACTAGCGCCTCTCATCTCCACCCAAGCCTGCGGCTGTGGGTGGAGTATTCCCGGCGCGGGAAGATAACCGATCTAATGAGTAGCTAGTGGAGTGCCACAAGAGCTGCAGAATTTCGTACCCTGTACTGCTGTTTGCTTACATGTTGGGCAAGATATTGTTTTCGCCATCTGGCCATCGGAAGGATAGTTCCCGGCTATGATGTCATTATATTCCGGGCTATTGACCCATTCATCTATGGCTCTCGCGCGCTCGACAGGGAAGGGGTGCGTGGATGTTCTGTTAGCCATAAAACGGTAGAAGCGGTCTGCCATGCTTTGATCCAACCCCTCTTTGTAAGCGCGAGCCTGGTTGAGGAATTGCTCGGCGTCCAGCCACTCCGTATGCCGTTTCGCTCCGCCGGCCAGTTTCATGAGCATCGTTACGCATGGGCGAACGTCCTGCATCACTAGCAATGCGGCTCTGTCGGCGCTAAGTTCAGCCCGCCGGTCCCACACTAATAAGCCGGCCTCGATGCCCGCGCCGACCAACCCTCCGATTCCCATCGTCGCGTTACTTGCCATTTCTAGAAGCGGCTTAATGCCGCGGGCCATCATTTTGTAAAGCACATGGCCGCACTTAATATGTCCGAGTTCATGCGCGATCACCGCCATTACTTCGCCGTCGTCCATCAGTTCCAGCAATCCAGTCTCCAATACGATGAAAGGGTGATTATGCCCCGAAGTGTATGCGTTGACCCCGCCTTGTTGCGCATACAGCTCCGGCTCCGGCGCGTCGAGGATGGAGCAGCATTCGAGCAACATGGCATAATGTCTCGACATTTGCTTCGGCCCGATGCGTATTGCGCCGCCAATATTGTTTACGTACTCTATGCGCTCGATGCCGTATTCAAGAACCTTTTTGACGAGCCAATCAAATCCCTTGATTTTCTTGAGATTCTCAGTCGCTTGCTTGTCCAGCGGATGCTGAAATGCGGAAGCGTGGAGACCTGTTAATGGCGCCCGCCTTAGCGTCGGGATGATCGCCGTATTTTCCATTGAAATGCCTCCTTACCATTATTTGGCTGTTCGCGGTGAAGTTCTGAGAAATACTCGCTGAGCCGCCCGAGCTGCCGCGCGGCGCGGCGGCAATCTAGAATGGATTTAGCGTTAACGCCAGTCGCCTTGAAGAATGAAGGCTCCCCAGCGATAAGGGACGACGTTCGGCTCTGTCTTCCACATGGCTATTTGCGCCGCCCGTAGCGCGGCGGCGGGGCGTAATCCGTCCTTCAGCATCCCCTGGTAAAACAACTTCATCAGATTGGCTGTGGCTTGATCGTTTACATTCCACAGACTGGCCACCACGCGCGGCGCTCCGGCGTGCATGAATCCACGCGTCAAACCGATCAATCCTTCGCCGCCGACCTCCTGCCCCAGCGCGGTCTGGCAACCGCTCAACACGACGAGGTCGGCGTTGAGCTTAAGGTTGTAAATTTCGTGCAGCCGCAGAAAGCCGTTGCGCGGCCGCCCTTGCTCATCCACCAGCGAAAATACCAGACCTGATAACGCTGGGGTTTTGTTATTGAGCAGGCCATGCGTGGCGAAATGCAGAATGCGGTATTCGCCGAGTTTCCCATTCAGCGCCAGCCGCCGGTCAGCCGAAAAGTCCAACGCCTGAAGCCGCTCGGAAGGCGGCAGCAATCCGGTGATCGCTTCGGCCTCCTGGCGGCTGAAAAGCAATCGTCTGAAAATCTGTACGCCGGAATCCGCCGCCGACCTTTCGACGTCGCTGACGATCTTCGCCGTCGTCGCGCGGCTTCCCGCGTTCGCGGCCTGGTCGGGCCCCTGAATTGGTTCGATCTTCATTCGCGCATTGAGTCCCACCCGCTCGTCCTCGCTGCTGAAGACCGGGTCAGCCAGAACGGCCAGCGCGTGTGGGGCGGCGGATCGCCCGGTCCTGATCAACCGCAGCGTCGCCAGCACAGAAGCCGAGGGCAATGTGACAATCTCGTGATTGGCGATGAGCGGAACGTAGGATTGCGGATTGCCGCCATTGCTCGTTGATGATTGCGGAGTTTGCTTACTGTTCGGATCGGGCAATACGCCGAAGGGTATGTATTGCAGTATGCCGTCGCCGACGATCAGCAGGCGTTTTTTGCCGAGTTTTCCCGCCACCGGGCCGAGTATCATCTGGCTCAATTCTGCGGCGGCCCGATCGAATTCCGCTTTCTCTCTGATCTGCCGCGCGTGTTTCTCCTTAAGCGTTTCACCGTCAGGAGGCAGTTTGCGCGAAGCGAGCAATTCCTGAACGCAGCGCGCGGCTTGATTGATTTTCTGAATCTGAGAAAGCCTGTAACTGTTGATCGAATCCGCGGTGACCAGCCATAGATAACCATTGTTAGCGCTCAGCATATACTCGAGCAGTATGGTTTCGTCGTCCAACAATTGCCGCTGAATTTCTGGTGGGCTGAGAGGCGTAGACATTTTCAGCGCGTTGTATTGAGGGTGGCGGACGCGGGTTTCGGCGTCGAGCAGGTCCCGCTGACGTAGTAATTCTTCTATTTCTTTTTCAATCCCCGCCAGTTTTTCGGCCTGCTTGCGGTTGAAAGCTTGCGCGCGCCGGGTTTCCATTGATTCGAGTTTCAATTGAAATTCTTTGAGCCGTGTCAGATATCCTGCGTCAATCCCTTGATTCAATTCGATTCTCGATTCGGAAAGCAATTCAAGCAACGCGCGGAGGCGACATTGCTCGCTGGCCCGAAAGGCCAACGTATCATACCCAGCCGACGGATCCCCTTGATGAAGCCGCATCAGCACATAAGCTTGCATTTTATAAGCCTGCGTCATCCATTGCTGCGACAAGATGCGGTGTTCCGGACTGGCGATTTCCGTGCGGATCTTTTCCACATTGGCGACGGCCTGATCAATCTCGCTTCGCGCCAATTCAGTTTGATTCAGCATCAGATGCGCCTCAGCCTTACCGGACAGCGCGCTAACTTCAGCTTCCATATCACGGTTCTCGCGGATGAGCGGCAGCGCTTGTCGATACCATTCCAGCGCCAGTTGAAACTCTTCCGGCGCTTGTTTGATCTCCCCTCGCCTGAGGTGGGCATACGCCATGTTGGTTAGGGCGCCGGCGTCCGTGCGCAGATACTTTCCATTCACTCTATCGCCGAGCGCCATTTTCAATAACTCGATCGATTTATCCGTGTCGCCTTTTTCAATGTAAAGAAGACCCAGATTGTCGAGTGTTCGTGATTCCTCAGGGCGGTTGCCGATCTCGCGCCAGTACCGCAAGGCGCGCTCGTAGCAAGCGAGCGCCTGGTCATAATCCTGCAGGCGCCAATACTGAATGCCCAGATTGTTGTTTGTCTGCGCGGCGCTGTAGCGGTTGGCCGTCTTTTCGGCAAGCTCGCTAGATTGAGTGTAGTAATCTATCGCATTTTGCATATCGAACAGATCGCTGTAAGCCATCCCCATCAGATTGAGAGCGGAAGCTTCACCGTATCGGTTACCGGTTTCGCGCCACAGCGCGAGAGATTCCTGTAGTAAATTGATGGCCCGTTGACACTCGTTAAGCTTGATGTGGAGCAGCGCCATACTGTTAAGCGCAAAGGCATGCTGCGTCTTATCGCCCGAAGCGCGCGCCAGCGGCAGCGACTGTTGATAGGCTTCCAGCGCCAGATTCGCCTCGCCCATCTCCGTGTGAATGAGCGCGATGGCGGTCAGGGTCTGCGCCAGATCGCGTCCGATGCCGAGCGACTGTCTAATAGCCAGCGCTGACCGGTAATATTCAAGGGCTTTCTGGTATTCGCCGAGATTGTGCCAACCCCAGCCGACGCCGCTGAGCGATCTGGCCTCATATCGCCGATCTCCCAGTTCGCGCGCTATCGGGAGCGCCTGCGCGTAAAGTTCAATAAAGCGCTGAAACTTCTGCTGCCTTTCATTGACTGTTCCGAGATAAATCAGGGTCTCCATCTCATAATGACGTTCGCTCAACTCGCGCCATCGCTGCAGCGCGGCCTCATACATCCCCGCGGCCTGCGCAAGCGAATCGGCCTTTCCGCGCCGCAACAATTGCGTCGCCTCTGAGAACTTTCTTTCGGCGCCCACGAATTGCGAATCGCGAGGCGTAGCCGCGCGCCAGTCTTCAACTCTGATTTTGTAACTCGCGCGCGTCGTTTTGGAGTCGGCGGCGCTGACTTTCAATTGGTAAGCGCCACTTGTATCGGCTATCAGCGAAAGACGCTCAGGCTCGCGTATTTCGTAGTTATTGACCTCCGCCGACGGCCGTCCGTCCGGCTTGAGCATGACCAGGACGACGTCCACAGCGGTCTGTTCGACGACTATGCGCGCAAACTGGCCTGCGGTGAGCGGCAGCAGGTAAACGTGCTGTTCATCCCCGCCGATCTCTCTTTCAATCACTGATCCCGAGGTCAGAATGGCTTGAGGCTGGCGCCCCAGCGCTCCTGAAGAATCAGCGGGCAAACAAACAATGGAGAAGCAAAACAGCGGCGCGAGCAGCGCCACTCGCCGAGGTCTCCTGTGGATCATAATTGTGCGCCTCTTTGGAGGAGTCCTTCATGACTGTGAGCGCAGGCAAGGATGCCTGCGGAGCTGTCCGCAGGCATCCTTGCCTGCGCTCACAGTCGTTCACCGCTTACGCGCGTCGGATGGCGAAGCGATGAAGTAATAGTACCCGACCACCTCGCCCTTCCTGTCGTTCGTCGAGCCGCGAAGGATCAATTCATATTCGCCGGCCGGCAGGGCGCGCGTGGGTATCATCAGGGTGACGAACCGCCCCCAGTCGGTCTGTTGCGCGGTCAATTCTCCCTGAAGCCATACCTGAGCGCCGGCGGCGGTGTTTAGTTCGACAAGGTAGCCGCGATTGTTGACCGAAGGGTCAAGCTCGAGTTGCAGCTTCACCATCCTCACACGCATCGGAATGCGCAGTTTGCGCGGTTCTCCGGGATTGCGTTCGATTCCACTGGCCAGAGCCAGCTCGACGAAATCGCCATTGGGGGTCGTAGACGGCGATGAGCCCGACTGGCTCTCCCGAATCTCCCGTTGCATTCGGTCATTGCGCGAGCGCTCGGCGGCGAGCCGCCTACTTTCATTTTCGAGCTGTGAAGTCAATTGTTGTCTTTCGCTGCGCTGCGCGGCGAGTCGCTCCTGCAAATCCTTTTCGCTCCGGCGCGCCAGGTCACGTTCGGCGGCGAGTTCCGCGATCCGCCGGCGCGAGAGACTCTCCTCTCGCAGCAGCCACATTCCGCCGAGCAGAAAGAGCAACGCCGCAGCCGCCATCCCGTACCGCAAGACGGACGCGGTCGTGAAGAGGCGGGCGCCCAGCTTTTCCCGCAGGCTTTCTCGCGGGACGGAAATCAATGGCGCCGGCTCGCGCCCTTCCGCCGCTATCAGATCGAGCTGGGCGTGAAATTTGCGCGCGCGCGCAACCTGCTCCCGGCCCTGCGGCGAAGCCAGCGCGCGGCGCTCGAAGCTTCGGCGTATGGCCGCGGTCATTCCGCCGCCCACGTAATCGTCAATGATCTCACACTCCATCGCGCGCAATTGGTCGAGGTATTCGGCGTCGCGCAGGAACCGTTCTTCCACTTTGACGCATTCCTCTTCAGTCGCCGCGCCCAGCAGGTAGCGAGTCATCGTTCGTTCTTCTTTTGCGCTCTGTGTCGTCATATTCCTTGCCGCATGCATCTTTCGATGCAGCCTTGCAGCCGCTGCCGCAGATCGAAGGCGCGGTAGCGGAGCGCGTTGAGCGTGATGCGCAGGCTTTCGGCGAGCCGTTTGCGGTTCTCGATCTTGGCGCTCTTTTCACCCTGGTAATACAGCACGATCAGCTGTCGGCTCTCTTCGGGCAGCCGGTTTAGACAGCGACGCAGGCAGAGGACGCCGTTTTCATCATCGTCCTGTCGGTCCGGCTGCGCGGAGAGAGGGGGGAGTTCGTCAATTCCGATCTGTTCGCGATCCTGCTTCCTGAATATCTCCAGCAACAACCGCCGGGCTACGCCGTGCGCGTAGCTGACGGGATCGCGAACCTCTTCGCCCTCGTCAATCTTGCGGATCACGCGATTGATGGTTTCATCGGCGTGAGCTTCCGGGTCTCGGCAGCCGCGCCAGATAAACATCTGAACAAGGTTCCGGCGCAACGATTCATAGATATCTCCAGCGCGATCACGGTCGTGGTCGAGCAGCGAGAGAAATTGATCGAATGCCTCCTGCGTCAGATCCCACTTACATCGCCGCGGATCATTCTCTTGCCGAGGCGCCTCACGCGCATCATTCGGAAGGATGGTGTTTTTCACAGTCTTTCGATCCCCTCACAAGCCTTTTCCGGTCCCGTCCGGGATTGTCGAGGCGCCTGATCAATCCGCCGGAGGCGATTGCCTAACCATGGTCATGTGGCGGACAGATTTGAAATGTTTGGAAAATATTTCGTAAATGCCGGCCGCGTAGCGGTTCGTGAACTTAGCCGTGAGTTAAAACGCCAATGGCATTAAATTAGCCAAGAGGTGCGCCCGCGTCCTCGCGGGCAGGTCTTCTGCCGAGGCCTGCCCGCGAGGACGCGGGCAGGCCTCTTGGCTTGCCATTTTTCCTAACTTAACGCCATTGGCGCTAAAGCGCACGGCTAAATTCAAGCTGCCGCTACGCGGCAGCCTGGGCTGAGCAGCTACAATTTTTCTTGCTGAAAAAATCGGCGCTAGCGCAGGCCGCAATCAATGCATTGAGGCTGAGCTGGCGGCGCAGTACAAAGCCCTCATTGTTTCTTCTTTTCCGCCGCCAGCGATTTCACGTGTTTCTTCCATTCCTCGGCTGGCATCGTTTTGCGCTTCTCCTGTTCGGCTGCGGCGATGACCAATTCCATGACTGGCTGAACAATCATCAACTCAACAGCGGCTTTTGGCTTGGCTGCTTCAATAAGTCGCGCCCGCTTTGCATTAAGCCATTCTTCAGTCGGGATTTTGTTCGATTGTAGAAAACTGTATGCTTCCAGGCCGATGTCGGATACATCCTCCATGTCCTTCGCAAGCGGCGCCGCCTCTTCATTCATAAGCGGAGCGTGTATGACGACTTGCAGATCAATCTCCACCGTTTCATCGTCTTTTGGACGCGGCTTCACGGCGGGGGGCGGCTGATTGGAAGGGAAAATGTATCGATTCATCGCCGCCGCTATTTGTTTCCACTGTTCCAATGCGCCGCTTATGGGGTCGGCCCCGGTCTGGTTAAGAGAGGAGGTTGAATAAAGATATCGATCGACAAACTTGGCGAAATTTCTGGCTTGTTCACTATCAGGTTGCGCAATGTCGGCCAGTCGCGTCAATGGGGTAAATTGTGTCGCCTTCTGCAATGAGCCACGCCGATAGCCTTTTACCGGCTCGACGATGGCGATCAGTGGTTTAATTCCGTCGGTTCTTGCCGCGCCGTCGATCCACCGCCGCAACATCGCCTCCGGGTTCTTCTTGTGTAACAGACCGACATCTTCAAGCTGAACGCTCACACGCGCCAACCGCCGGTACATGTCATCAACATCCTTAACCTCGCGCGGCGACCAGAACCGCTCGGCGATCGCCGCCGTTCGCGGCCAGATGCGCGAATCAATCGTTTCTGGCGAAACCCATTCCGACCACATCGTCGCCTCGCCGCCCAGAATCAGCCTCTGCTCTTCGGGCGTCAGCGAGGTGTTTTCAGGGATCGGATCATTCAGATAATGTCGCCATGTCGGCTCGATCAGGTCAATGTAATAGCCGTTCGACAAAATCCCCGTGTAGCCTTTCTTTGCCGCTTCGGCCAGGCTCTGCTGCCCTCGCCACGATTGCACGACGATGTCTTTCGGCAAATCTGGGTGCAGAATCTCGTCCCAGCCGATCATCTTCTTGCCATGTTTTATCAGAATCTTCGACAGCCGCTGGTTGAAATAGGCCTGCAAGCCGTGATTATCCTTCAACCCTTTTTCCTGAATGAACGCCTGAATCTTCGGATTTTCTTTCCAATTGGAGCCTTTGACCTCGTCGCCGCCGATGTGCATATAGGCGTCGGGGAAGAGCGCAGCCATCTCGCCGAGGAAGCCGTCGAGCAGTTTGTAGAGCTGTTCGTTTGTAGGGTTCATCACCGGATCGAAGATTCCCCATTTGCGCTCGATCTGATAAGGCCCCGGCTTGCTGGCGATTTCGGGATGGCCGACGAACCATGAGGTCGTATGCCCAGGCATGTCGAATTCAGGCACGACGCGGATGCCGCGCATCCGGGCGTATTCGATGATCTCGCGCATCTCGGCTTGCGTGTAGTAGTTCCCGTCCGATCCCAGTTGGTGAAGCTTCGGATATTTTTTGCTCTCGATTCGGAAGCCCTGGTCTTCGGTGATGTGCAGGTGCAGAACATTGAGTTTGACCGCCGCCATTCCGTCCAGGTTGCGCTTGATTACCTCCATCGGTTGCCAATGACGCCCGATGTCAATCAATAATCCGCGCCAGGGAAAACGCGGCTTGTCCTGAATGCTCACCGCCGGGATAAAGTAACTGTTCCAGCCGTCGAGCAGTTGCAGAAACGTCTCAAGCCCGCGCAGCGCGCCGACGACCGTCGGAGCGTTCATCACCGCCTGCGAATTCGAGACTTCGAGCGAATAGGATTCGTCTTCATCAACTGACGGAATCGCCTTGCCCGCCGACTGGCATTGGATCACAAGCGTCGCCGCAGTCGCGTCGCTCGCCATCCCGCGCGCCAACGTCAAACCAGTGCGGGCTTCCAATCGCCGCGCCATTCGATCAATCGCCGCGAGCAACCTGGCGTCGCTGTGGCCTTTTACGGCAATCGTGAATGATGATGTGATGGCGAGGCGACCCGAATTGAAGCGCAATGAGGCGGGGACAGGCATCAGGCTGTGAGTCGTGGCAGGGCTTTGAGCCGCAGATTCACGATGAGTAAAACTGAGAACGCAACCAATGATGAAAACCGTGAGAATCCAACGGCTAATTCCCGTAGAAATTTTGCTGAGTTTCATGCTGGCGAATTAAACGTCCGAGAGGAAAGTCTTGAAAACGCGAAACACGCGGAAATAGCGGGACACGCCGAACGTTTCAGCGATGTTCCGCGTGTCCAGCTATTTCCGAGTTCTGCTGTGTTCATAAGAGGAGCTATGCGAATCATTTCAACGCCTTCTCAATTGCTTGCGTCACCTTTTCGCCTTCAGGCTTTTCCTTCGTTTCAAAGCGGGCGATGACCTTTCCGCTGCGGTCGACCAGGAATTTGTTGAAGTTCCAACTGATGTCACCGCCGAATTCAGGATCGGTCTCTTTGCTGGTAAGGAATTTGTAGAGCGGGTGAATGTCGCCGCCTTTGACCGAGATTTTGGCGAACATCGGGAATGAGACTTTGTATTTCAACGTGCAGAATTGCTTGATCTCCTCATTCGTTCCCGGCTCCTGGCCGCCGAAGTTGTTCGCCGGAAAGCCGAGCACGACCAGGCCCTGGTCGCGGTATTTGGCGTACATCGCCTGCAAGCCCTCGTATTGCGGCGTGTATCCGCATTGGCTCGCCACGTTGACCAGCAGCAGCACCTTTCCGCGATAGTCGCTCAGCTTCGTCTCCTTGCCCTCAATATTCTTCAATGTGAAATCGAGAACCGATTTTTCAGCCATGTTGTTCGCTCCCTCCGAACCGGCGGCGCCGGAATCGCCCTTATAGACGTCCATATGCAGCCAGAGTTTGAGTCCCGCCTGCGCGGCGTCGTTCGAGAAGACATCCGCGTAGCGGTCGTTCTTGCCGTTCATCCCGGCGGTCTTGACCGCGAGCGTGATTTTGCCCTCTTCTCCCGGCGCGAGCTTTCTGGTGAAGTCGCTCGCAGTGCATCCGCAGGCCGGCGAGACATTGTGAATGACCAGTTCGGCGGTGCCTTCGTTCTTTATCTTGAAGGTGTGGCTCACCTCTTCGCCCTCTTTGACTTTGCCGAAATTGTGTTCCCGCTCCTCCAACGCGATCTTCGGGGCGGCGGGCTTGGTCTTTCCATCCTGCGCCCCCTCTTGCGCGCCATTTTGGGCGAATGCGGCGAGGGGAAGCGCGATGATCAGCGATAGCAGCGAGATTACGACGGTGAAGCTCCAATCGGGTTTTCGATTCATATAGTTGTTAGCGATAGCGTTTGCCATAAGAGTCTCCGATATGTCTTTTTATATTTTGAGCGGCGCGTGTCCGCCCAGGTCAGATTTGGACCAGATTTGGTTGCGCAACCGGATTCAGAATAATTCCAACGCGCCCGGCCGGTCAACATATCGACGATGGTGTTGTGCGACGGCTGTCGCAGAGTGTAATTTAGCAGTTCCCGATTCGGATTACATTCAATATTCGATGAAATCAAAAGATCATTTAAGTAGAACTCGTTCATTCGGCGGTGAACGCCGCTCTGAAACAAGGAAAATAGACAGGATTTACAGGATTGCTCAGGATTTTGTGAATGGGGCTCAATCCTGAGCAATCCTGTAAATCCTGTCTATTTTCCTGGGAGATTCATGTTTGATTGACACAATGCTCATTACGGGCGGAGCCGGATTCATAGGCTCAAACTTCGCGCGTCACGTTCTGGCGCGCTCCGACGCCCGACTAGTCATCATTGATAAGCTGACATACGCGGGAAACCTGGCGAACATTGAAGAAGTTCTGCGCGACTTGCGCGTCCGATTTGTCAACGCCGACATCGCCGACAAAGAGGCGATGACCTCGATCTTCAACGAACATCGCCCGACATCAGTGGTTAATTTCGCCGCCGAAAGTCACGTCGACCGTTCGATTGACGATCCTTCGTCGTTCATCGAAACCAACATCGTCGGCGCGTTCACTTTGCTCGAAGCCTCGCGCCGATACCTGGCGCAGTCGAACGAGAGCGCAAGGCGAGCTTTTCGGTTCCTGCACGTTTCGACCGACGAGGTCTACGGCGCGTTAGGCGAGACGGGTTTGTTTTCTGAGGCGGCCCCTTACGCGCCAAATTCGCCCTATGCGGCGTCAAAGGCTTCGGCGGACCATCTGGTTCGCGCCTGGCATGAGACCTATCAGTTGCCCGCGATCCTCACGAACTGCTCGAACAACTACGGCCCGTACCAGTTTCCCGAAAAACTGATCCCGCTGATGTTGCTCAATGCGATTGACGGCAAACCGCTGCCGAT
>DASTMP010000323.1:0-10216 GCA_035714085.1 Blastocatellia bacterium | reverse complement strand
TGTAGCTCAGACGTTCCGGCGGATAGGTCGGGTCGAGCGGCAAGTACGCCCCCCCGGCTTTCATGATTCCGAGCAACCCGATGAGCGTTTCCACCGAGCGCTCGACGCACAAGCCGACCACCTCTTCCGGGCCGATTCCTTGCGCCCTTAAGTAGTGGGCGAGCTGATTCGCTCTGGCGTTCAACGAGCCGTAGCTCATCTGGCAATCCCCCAGAACTACGGCAATGGCTTCTGGCAGGCGGGCGGCATGAAGCTCGAACAATTGATGGAGACAAAATTCATCAGGGAACGGGGCGCGAGTGTCGTTCCACTCCACGAGCATCATCCGATCTTCCGCCGGGGTCAGAAGCAAAAGGGCGCCAATTCGGCCGTCCGGGTCGGCAACCGCGTCCTCGAGCAGGTTGACGTAATGTCTGATGAAGCGATCGATAGTCGCCGGATCGAAGAGATGCCGGTTGTATTCGAGCAACCCCGCCAGCCCTTGCTCCGTGTCTGACATGGCCAACATCAGATCGAACTTGGCTTGACCGATGTCATAATCCAGAACCTCGAACCGCACGTCCGGCAGATTCAGCTTCTCTCGCAAAGAGTTCTGCAAAACGAACGTGACCTGGAAGAACGGCGTATGGCTTAAGTCGCGCTCAGGTTGAAGCTCTTCGACCAGTTTCTCGAAAGGCAGGTCTTGGCGCCCATAAGCGTTGAGGGAGGTCTCCTTCACGCGCCGAACCAGTTCGCGGAAGCTGGGCGCTCGGCCGAGATCCGTCCGTAAGACCAGCATGTTGACGAAGAAACCGATCAGGTTCTCGATTTCGATCCGGTTGCGGTTGGCTATGGGCGTGCCTATGACAACATCTTCCTGCCCGGAGTATCGGTAAAGTATGGCTTTGAAGCCGGCCAAAAGGGTCATAAACAGCGTCACCCCTTCGTCGCGACTGAAAGCCGCCAGTCGATCCCGCAGCCCGGCCGGCAATGTGAACTTCCGTTTTTCACTCTCACTGGTTTGGACGGCGGGGCGCGGGCGATCTGTCAGCAAGTTCAACGTCGCTGGGGCTCCGGCGAGTTGCTGGCGCCAGTATGTCAGTTGTCTGTTGAGACGATCGCCGCTCAACCAATCGCGTTGCCAGCTCGCGAAATCCGCATATTGGATCGGCGACTCGTCGAGAGGCGATTGCCTGCCTTCAGCGTAGGCTGCGCACAACGCCGCCATCTCGCGCATCAGCACTTGCATCGACCAGCCGTCGGAAATGATGTGATGCATCAAAATCATCAAGACGCGCTCTTCGTCGCTGATCTTCAAGAGGGCGCAGCGAAAGAGTCGGTCTTTGGTCAGGTCGAACGGCTGCGCGACTCGTTCGCGGATGGCGGCCTGCGCCGCCGCTTCACGCAGGCCCTCTCCCAGCGCGCTGAAATCCAGATGCTCCAGAGCGAAGTCTCCACCCGGATGAATGACCTGCGTGGCTTCTCCGTCCGCAATTACAAAGTTCGTTCTGAGAGATTCGTGTCGTCGATATATCTCGCTCAATGTTCTTTCGAGGGCTTGCACGTCTAAGCGACCAGTCACGCGCACGACGCCCGGAATGTTGTAAGCGACGCTGCCCGGCCGTAACCGGTCCAGGAACCAAAGCCTTTGTTGAGCGAAGGACAGGGGCAGATTGCCCGTGCGTGTGACCCGTCCGATCGGCATAGACTTGATTTCCGGGCCGCCGCCGAGCGCTTCATCCACGCGCGCAGCCAGGTCGGCGATTGTCTGCGCCTCGAAGATGGCGCGCAGGGGCAACTCGACTTTGAAGATTTCGCGCACCCGGGAGATAACCTGCGTCGCCATCAACGAATGGCCGCCGAGATCAAAGAAGCTATCTGTCATGCTCACTCGCGGCGCATTCAGCACGGCGGACCAGATACCAGCCAGCATTTCCTCGCTCGGAGTTCGCGGAGCGACGAAGCCTTCCTGCGACGCCGCAAAGTGAGGTTCCATCGCCGCCAGCGCTTGTCTGTCAACTTTGCGGTTGGCGTTCAAAGGCATTTCGTCGTGGACGACGAAAGCCGAGGGAATCATGTACTCGGGCATCCTGGTTTGGAGGTAAGTACGCAGCAGACGCGCGAGTTCGGCTTGTTCCGCTGAGGTTTGCCCCTGCGCCGGTTGGGCCGGCGAGGGCGCGCTCCCGTTAACCGGCGAGGCTAGCGCCAGGTCCGCCAGGTCTGCCAGGTCAGATGGAACGGTCACGATGTGCGCGATCAATCGCTTGCTGCCGGAGCCGTCGGCGCGCGCGATGACGGCGCAATCTTTAACACGAGGATGCTTGCGTAAGACTGCTTCAATCTCACCGGTTTCGACACGGAACCCGCGCACTTTCACCTGGTGATCGAGTCGCCCAATGAACTCGACGGCCCCACTCGGCAGCCACCGCGCCAGGTCTCCTGTACAGTAGAGTCGCTCGCCCTCTCTCCGGCTGAACGGATGCGGGACAAACTTTTCAGCCGTCAATCCTGGCCGGTTGTAATAGGCTCGGGCCAAACCATCGCCGCCCAGGAGTAACTCACCATCGACTCCGATCGGCGCCGGACGGAAGTTTTCATCCAACACGAAAAGCTGAGTGTTGGCGATTGGGCCGCCGATGGGAATCGAAGTCGCGTTTTCTGGCGCCTCCGTAACCGGATGCCAGGCGCTGAAGGTTGTGTTTTCGGTTGGGCCATAGGCATTGCAAAGATTTTCCGGCGGGCTGTTGAGTAAGACCCGGCGGAAGCTCTGAGGCTCGGCCGCTTCACCTCCGACGAGCACATAACGGGCGGCGCAAAAGGTTTGCGGGGCCACGTGAGCTATTTGATTGAAGAGGGCTGCGGTGATGAACATCGCGCTGATGCCTTGGGCTCCGATCTGTCGGGCCAGTTCCGGCGGCGACAAGACAATCTCTTTATCGAGAATCGTCAACCTCCCACCGTGCAATAGCGCGCCCCAGATCTCGAAAGTGGCCGCGTCGAAAGAGACATTGGAGATATGCGCGAAGTTCTCTTTATCGGAGAATTGCACATAGTTCGTATTGTGGACCAGGCGGTTGACTGCCTTGTGCGGTATCGCAACCCCTTTAGGAATACCCGTCGAACCCGACGTATACATCACGTACGCCAGGTGATCAGGCGTCGCGCTGGTCTGCGGCTCAGTTTCCGGTTCTTGGGCAATGTCCGCCCAATCCGTATCCAGGCATATCGTTTGCGCCCCGACTGCGGAAAGCTTGTCTAACGAGGATGATTCGGTCAGACACAGCCTGCTCCCCGTGTCCGCCAGCATGAATTCCAGGCGTTCAGCCGGATAGCTCGGGTCTAACGGGACGTAGGCGCCTCCCGCTTTCAGGACCCCCAGTACGCTGATGATCAGTTCAATCGAGCGATCCAGCAGAAGCCCGACTCGCGATTCAGTCTTGAGGCCGAGCCGTTGCAGACGGCGCGCCAGTTGGTTCGCCCGGCGATTCAACTCGGCATAGGTAACCTGCCGGGCGCCGTCAATCAAAGCGACCGCCGCCGGAGCGCGCGTGACCTGCGCCGCGAATAATTCATGGATGAGCTTGTCATCCGGATAATCTCTGCTGATCGCATTCCATTCAGTGAGCACCAGGCTTTCTTCCCGCTCGCTCAGCAAACGCAGCTCTGAGAGTTTTTGGTCCGGATTCGCGACGATGCTTTCGAGCAGGAGTTGATAGCGCCCAATCATCCGTTCAATGGTGGCGTCGGCGAACAGGTCTGTGCTGTAAGTGAAGATCACCTGGGATTCTTCGGCTTGCTCGCGGAAGTGGAGTTCCAGATCAAACCTGGTTTCCTGGCCCGCGTCCCACTCTCTCAAATTCAAACCGGATAAAGCCAGTTCCCCGCGTGGCGCGTTCTGCATGGCGAAAACCACTTGAACCAGCGGGTTGCGGCTCAGATCGCGCTCGGGTTGCAGTTCTTCGACCAGTTTCTCAAAGGGCATTTCCTGG
Source organism: Blastocatellia bacterium (assembly GCA_035714085.1). Taxonomy (GTDB): domain Bacteria; phylum Acidobacteriota; class Blastocatellia; order RBC074; family RBC074; genus JAJVID01. The sequence continues at coordinate 6,248 of DASTMP010000323.1, read as the reverse complement.
TGCGTATACGCGCCCAGGCAAACTTCTTTGACCCGGCGCAGCAACTCGCGGAACGTCGGGTCACCAGACAGGTCAACGCGCAACACAAGCATGTTGATGAAGAAGCCGATCAACGCTTCGAGTTCGGCCTGGTTGCGACCGGCAATGGGAGCGCCGATGGAGATGTCTTTTTGGCGCGTGTAGCGATAGAGCAGCGTGTAGAAAGCCGCGAGCAGCGTCATGAAGAAGGTGACGCCCTCTTTATTGCTGAGAGACTTGAGTTCGCTCGCGCTGTCCTGGGTAAGCCTGAACTCCCGATCTGCGCCTTGATAAGACAACCGGGCCGGTCGCACATAATCCGCCGGCAGTTCCAGCGTGTGGCAGGCGTCATCGAGACGCTCTTTCCAGTAACCGGTCAGCTTGTCTAATACGTCGCCACTAAGCCGCTCGCGCTGCCAGACGGCGTAATCAGCATATTGAACAGGCAACTCCGGCAACAAGGCCTCCTGTTCGGAGTTATAAGCCTCGTAGAGCATGGCGATTTCGCGGACGAAGACGCTCCCTGACCAGGCGTCGCTGATAATGTGATGCATCGTTGCCAGCAACACATGCTCTTCCGGCTGAAGGGCCAGGAGTTTGACCCGCATGAGCGGCCCCTGTTCAAGGTCGAACGTCCGGGCAGCTTCTTCACGAGCCAGGCGCTCGACCTCCTTTTCCCTTTCCGCTTCAAGGCGCCCGGCAAGGTCTGTAACGGGAATGTCGAGATTCAGTTCGGGCAAGACGACTTGCGCCAGCTGACTTCCGACCTGGCGGAACACGGTGCGGAGGATTTCATGCCGGGCGATGATTTTGTTGACGCTCTGGCGCAAGGCTGCGATGTTGAGCCTACCTGTCATACGCACCGCGCAGGGCACGTTGTAAAACGGGTTGTCCGGCTCAAGCTGAGCAAGCAGCCAAAGCCGCTGCTGTGCGAACGACAGCGGCTGTGGAGCGCCGGGGCCCCTCTCGCCGCGCACGATCGGCGCCGTCGCCCTGAGATCGGAGGCCGTCAAGGCGGCTTCAATGCGGGCTGCCGTTTCCGCGACGGTCGGCCCCTCGAAGAGCGCGCGTATCGGCAGTTCGACATGGAAGACTTTTCGCAAACGCGAGACCACTTGAGTCACCAGCAGCGAGTGCCCGCCGAGGTCAAAGAAATTATCGTGCGCGCCTATCTGGGCCAGCCCCAGGACCTCCTTCCACACGGCGGCCACGTCGGTTTCGATGGGCGTGCGCGGAGCGACCATCGCCTTGTTAAGATCTTCCTGGGGCTTATTCGGAGCGGGTAAGGCAGCCCGGTCCACTTTTCCGTTCGGCGTCAGTGGCAGCGCATCAATGGCGACAAAGGCCGCCGGCATCATGTACTCCGGCAGGGCGGAGCGGAGTCGCTGACGGAGTTGCGTAAGGTCCGCGCGCTGTCCGGCTTTTGGAACTACGTAGGCCGCCAGCCGCCGATCGCCGGGCGTTTCTTCTCTGATTATCACGACGGCTTGTAAGATGGATGGCTCTCGCTCAATGGCGGCCTCGATTTCACCCAATTCGATGCGGAAGCCACGCACCTTGACCTGATGGTCCGCGCGTCCCACAAACTCAAGCCGTCCATCTGGCCGATAGCGGGCGAGGTCGCCCGTGCGGTAGAGTCGTTGGCCCGGTTCTGCGCCGAACTGGTCAGGGACAAATTTTTCAGCCGTCAGCGCCGGGGCGTTCAAGTAGCCTCGCGAGACCGCCGCGCCGCCGATGTAAAGCTCGCCTGCGACGCCCATCGGCGCCGGCTGCAGGGCGGCGTCCAACACGTAAAGCTGAACGTTGTGAATCGGTCGGCCCAGTGGCGGCAGGACGCTTTCCGTTTCCCCAGAGTCCCGCCTTAACTGGCCGGTAATGACTCCGACTGTGGTCTCTGTCGGCCCATAATGGTTGAAGATTCTGCATTCCGGCCGTAGCTCGCTTACCTTACCGATCAACTCCCAGGCGCTTGCCTCGCCACCGAGCGCTAAGAGTTGATGCGGCAGAAGGCTCGCCGCGCGCGGCGAGTTCAAAAGCGCTCCCAGATGCGACGGCACGATCTTCAAGCAATCAATTCGACGCCGCTCGCAATAATCCGCCAGCGACTCGGCGTCAGCCGCCCGTTCGGCGGAGATCACGTGCAGGCGTCCCCCATTGGCCAGCGCCGGGCAAACCATCGTGTAGCCGAGATCCGCCGCCAGCGTCGATACGACGGCAAAGGTCATATCCCCTGTGAGTTTCAACCTTCGGCTTATGCTACGCGTGTAATGAACGATTTGCCGATGTTCGACGGCCACGCCCTTCGGCCGCCCCGTCGAGCCGGATGTGTAAAGCACATAAGCCAGGTTCGCCGGGCCGGTATTGCGCGCCGGCCGGACATCGCTGCGATCTCTGATGGCGGCGCCGTCTCGATCAAGACAAACTATCGCGGCGCCGCACTCGGGAACGCCTGCAAGCAGGTTCGTTTCCGTCAATAAAACCTTGGCCTGAGCGTCGGCGAGCATATAAGCCAGTCGCTCGCTTGGATAAAGAGTGTCGAGCGGGACGTAAGCGCCGCCGGCTTTGAGCACGGCCAGCAGGCTCACAATCATCTCCGGCGAACGCTCAAGATAGATGCCGACGCGGTCTTCAGTCCCGACCCCGAGAGCCTGTAGATGATGCGCTAGCTGATTGGCGCGCCGGTCCAATTCGGCGAAACTCAGGCATTGTTCTTCGTAAACAACGGCCAAAGATGATGGTTGCGTCGCAGCCTGATCCTCGAACAAGTGGTGCAAGCAGCGCTCTGTCCCAAGGCTCTCCGCCGTCTCGTTCCACTCAGTCAAAAGGTTCCGCCGCTCGGCCGCAGTTAGAAATTCGATCTGAGCAAGAGGCGCGTCCGGCCGGGCCAGGGCGCCTTCCAGGAAATTCACGAAATGGGCCAACAGACGCTTGATTGTCGACGCCTCAAACAAGTCTGTGCTGTAAGTCAACTTGCCGGTCAGTCCGTCTTCCGTCTCCTCCAATGAAAACGAAAGGTCATATTTGGCGGTGCTGTTTTCGATCGCGGTCATCTCCGTGGTCAAACCTTCGACAGCCAGCTCATGCCTCGGCGCGTTTTGCAGCGCGAATAAGACCTGAAACAGCGGCGCATAGCTCAAACTCCGCTCCGGGGCCAACTCTTCAACGAGCCGCTCGAATGGCGTGTCTTGATGCGCGTATGCGTCTGTCGCGACTTCTTTCACCTGCCGGAGCAATTCGCGGAAGGACTGATCCCCTTGGACGTCGGTTGAAAGAACCAGCGTGTTAACGAAGAAACCGATCAGCCCCTCGAGCTCTTGATGTGTTCGCCCGGCGATGGGCGTGCCCACGCTGATGCGCCGCTGTCCTGTGTAGCGGTAGAGGAGCGCTCGGAAACCCGCCAGTAACGTCATGAAGATCGTAGCTTCTTCTTGCCGGCTGAGTTCCATAAGTGACTTATGCAGATCAGCCGGGAGTTGGACGATCTCGCTCGCCCCGCGGAAGGATTGGACGGGGGGCCGCGGGCGGTCTGTCGGCAACTCCAACAGCTCGCCCGCGTCCTTCAGCCGTTCTCTCCAGTACCGTAGTTGTTCCTCGGACCTCTCGCCGGCCATCATCTCCCGCTGCCACACCGCGTAGTCTCCGTATTGCACCGGCAACTCCGGCAGATCCGCCCGCCCCCCGCGCGCCGCCGCTCCGTAGAACTCCGCCAACTCTTTGACGAAGACTCCCAGGGACCACCCGTCCGAGACGATGTGGTGCATCACCGCCAGCAGCGCCTGCTCTTGCTCAGCCAGCCGCACCAGCCGCGCCCGCAGCAGCGGCGCGCGGCTCAGATCGAACGGCGCCACCGCCTCGGCTCGCGCCAGACGCTTCAACTCCGCTTCCCTCCGCTCGCCTTCTATTCCCCGCAGGTCGGTCTCGGCCAACTCGATCTCCACCTCCGGCTCGATGATCTGGGCCGGCTCGCCATCGGTCGCCACAAACCGCGTCCTCAAGGCCTCGTGGCGCGCCACCACACTGTTGATGCTCGCTCGCAGCGCCCCCACGTCCAGCCGCCCACGCATCAGGGCCGCCCCCGAAACATTGTAGAAGGGGTTGCCGGGCTCCAGCTGGTCCAGGAACCACAGCCGCTGCTGCGCGAACGACAAGGGCAGATCCCCGGCGCGGGGGACCGGCCGCAGCGGGGGACCGGCGGCGGGAGAGTCGGCTGTCATCGCGTCGGCCAGACGCCGCGCCAACTGGTGGACGGTCGGGTTCTCGAAGACCGCGCGCAGCGGCAACTCGAGGCTGAAGGTCTGGCGCAGCCGGGAGACGATCTGGGTGGCGAGAAGCGAATGGCCGCCAAGATTGAAGAAGTTGTCGTAGATCCCTACCTGCCGCAGCCCCAATACCTCTCCCCAGATCGCCGCCACACCTGCTTCCAGAGGGGAGCGTGGAGCGACTTTCTCGCTCTCGTTATCGCTGCTACTGATATCCGGCGCAGGTAAGGCTTTGCGATCGACTTTGCCGCTCTGCGTCAGTGGCCAGGTTGTCAAGGTAGTGAACGAGCTCGGTACCATGTAATCCGGCAAACGCTCCTCCAGGAAGTGACGCAGTTCGGCGCCGCCGCCAATCGCTTCGCCTGCCGGGATTAGGTAAGCGATCAGCCGCCTGTCTCCATTCATCTCTTCGTGGACCGTGACGATCGATTGACTGACGCCCGGGTGCTCATTCAACACGGCTTCGATCTCTCCCATCTCGATTCGAAAGCCGCGCACCTTAACCTGAAAGTCTGACCGCCCCAGGTACTCGATCTGCCCATCCGGCCGGAATCGGGCCAGATCTCCGGAACGATACAACCGCGCTCCAGGGGTCGCGCCGAATGGGCTGGGAATGAACTTTTCAGTGGTCAAGCTTGGCCGGTTCAGATACCCGCGCGCGAGATTTTCACCGCCAATGAAAAGTTCGCCAGGTACGCCCACCGGTACCGGTTGTAGGCTCGCATCCAGCAAATAAATTTGCGTATTTGCGGTGGGTCTGCCGATCGGCAGAATCGACTCGTTGTACTCAGGAAGGCAAGGCCAGTGAGTCACCTCAACCGCCGCCTCCGTCGGGCCATAAAGGTTAATGAGACTCGCCGAAGATGAAGAGTAAAAGCGATGCAGCAACTCCGCCGGTAAGGCTTCGCCGATGCACATTACTCGCCGCAAGCCCGGGCATCTTTCCGGCCCCGCGCTTTCGATGAAGATATGCAGCATCGAGGGCACGAAGATAATGTCAGTGACACACTGTTCGTTAATGACTTCGACCAAGTAATCGGGGTCTTTGTGCCCTTCCGGCTGGGCAATGACTAAGGTCGCGCCTGAGACCAGAGGCCAGAAGAATTCACTTACCGACACGTCGAAGCTGAATGGTGTCTTCTGCAGAACTTTGTCTTCCGTCATCAGCGGGTAGGTCTCGACCTTCCACCGCACATGGTTGCAGATGGCTCGGTGCGAAACCATCACACCTTTCGGCCGCCCGGTCGAACCGGAGGTATAGATGATATAAGCAAGATGTCGGGAGTCCAATCCGGTATCAATGCGGCGCGTATTGCGCTGAGAGCGACTGTTCCAGAGCGATGCGTCGTGATCCAGGTTGAGGATCGGGACCTGGGTGGAAAGGCGGTCCAAGACCGTCTTGGCCGGGTCGTGCGTGAGTAGAACGACGGGATCGCAGTCATCGAGCATATAGGCGAGCCGCTCTGGCGGGTAGGCCGGATCCAGCGGAACATAGGCCCCGCCGGCCTTCAGGGTGGCCAGCACGGCCACAACCATCTCGATGCTCCGTTCCACACAGATCGCCACCCGCGCCTGGGCCGCTACTCCATGCCCGCGGAGATAGTTCGCCAGTCGATTGGCCCGCGCATTCAGCTCGGAATACGTTAGCCGCATCCCCTCGGCGACCAGCGCAACGGCGTCGGGATGAGCCTCCGCCTGCGCCTCGAACAACTCGTGAATGAGCTTCTCTCGCGGATACTCCGACCCTGTGGCGTTCCACTCTTCGAGCAGTTGGCGGCGCTCGCCTGCGGGCAGCACATCCAGGCTGCAAACAGTGGTCCCGGGCGCTTGCTCCAGCGCCTCCACCAGCCGCTCCAGCGCGGTATTCATAAAACCGCACACCCGCATCGGATCGATCGGGGACTGCGCCTGCGCCGTGAGCATGAACCCTGCCCCCAGGTCGTCCACCGACAGCGCTAGCGGATAGTTGGT
>DASTMP010000322.1:0-21483 GCA_035714085.1 Blastocatellia bacterium | reverse complement strand
GGTTGACATCGACCTGCAGGTCAAAGAGAAGGGGCGGCAGCAGATTCAGCTCAACGGCGGCGTCTCTGGATACCAGGGGAGCTTCTTCGGGTTGGAATATTCGACCAACAACCTGCTCGGATACGGCGAATCGCTGAGCGTCGCGTTTTCGGGCGGCAACCGCGCGAAAAGCGTCTCGTTCGGGTTCACCGAGCCTTACCTGATGGGCAAACCGATCAGTCTGGGCTTCCAGGTCTTCGCCTCGCAGTACCAGTTCGTTGGAGATGGTTTCGACTATGCGACCGCGCAGCAGCAGCTCATCGCGAGCTTCTTCGGGACCAATAATATCGCGGCCGACACTCTCTTCACGCAGAAGACGGTCGGCGGCTCCATCACCGCTTCGGGGCCGCTCCAATTGTTCACGAAGAAATTCGAGAGATTCTCCCGGTTCACGCGCCTCCAGATGTCGTACTCGTTGACGGGAACCACTATCAAAGACCCGGCCGTAAACACCGACGGCAATCCGCAGAACGACATTCCGGTCACCTTCTCGCAGCCGCGCATCATTACGAGCCGCATTTTCCCTTCGATCTATTACAACACGAAGAACGCCTCTCTCGATCCGACGAACGGCAAGAGCCTCCTCCTGGGCTTCTCGCTGTCGGGCGGCGTACTGGGCGGCGACGTGAACACGATAGCGCCTACGCTCGATTTCCAGTATTTCAAGCCTGTCCTAAGGCGCCGGTCCGAAAAGCCGCACGTGCTGGCGATGCGCTTCAAGGCCGATCACATTCGCGCTTATGGCACGCCACCGCCGTTCCAACAAGGCGATACGCGTTCGCTCTCGTTCGTCGGCGGCATCCCGATCTTCGAGCGATTCTTCCTCGGCGGCGAATATGACATCCGCGGCTACAACTACCGCTCGATCGGGCCGATAGTGACGGGCGACACTTTCGCCTCGACTCGCGGCCCCATCACGGCCATGGTTGTGGACCCGAACGATTCGACAAGGCTCATCCCCTTCGCAGGGCCGCTTGATCCGAGCGTAACGCCCAAATTCTCCTTCAATGCCCCCGAGGGGGCGTGCGCCGGCGCGCAAATTACGCCCAATCCGAACTGCAATGTAGGATATTCGGGCTCGTACCCCACGCTGCTCGGTGGCGACACTCAGGTCGTTTATAATATTGAGTACCGCGTTCCGATCATCAGCGTGCTTTCGGTTGCGGCGTTCGCCGACGTTGGCACGGCCTTCAACGCCCGCAAATACAACGATCAGGTCACATCGTCGAATTTCGTATTCCAGACCGTTACGCCCCTCGGAGTGGTGATCAACCCGCAGGGCCTAGTGGCGACGGCTGATGAGATCGCAGCCGCGCCGAGAGACGATGCGGGTAATCTCACCGGAGGCTACAACACGGTCTTCTTTCAGGGAGACTCGCAGCGCTTCGACATCGTCCACGCTTCTCAGGGTAATCATTGGAGATTGAAGGATGATCTGCGCTCATCGCTCGGACTGGAATTCCGCGTCCAGATGCCAGTGATCAATGTCCCCTTCCGTTTGATAATGGCCTACAATCCCAATGCGGACAACCCGAATAGCATTATCCGCGAAAAGAGGACCGTGCTCCGATTCAGCGTCGGAAGGACATTTTAGTGGTGGTTAGTGGCTGGCGTCTGGCGATTGGAAATAAAGGCGCCAGGCGCCTGCCACTAACCGGTGATCAAACGATTGGAGATTTTATATAGAATGAAGATGAAACTCTTACTTACCCTAGCTTTCATGCTCATCGCCGTCCCGGGCGTCTTTGCTCAGGCGGCGGGCGACGGCGCTACGAAGATGAAGGTGGCTATCATCGATTGGGCGGTTTTCCGCGATGAGATCGTGGAACTGAAGTCGAAATACGAGAAACTGCAGGCCGAGTTCGCTCCGAAAGCCCGCGATCTGGAATCGATGCAGAGCTCGATGGCCAACAAGCAGAAGGTAGCGCAAGACAATAAGACTTTGACTCCACAGCAGGCGCAGAAACTCAGTGAAGAGATCGAAAACCTCAAGAAGGATTACAATCGGTCGCTCCAGGATTCGCAGGATCTTGCCAGTAAACGTGAAAAAGATGAGACCGAAGCCATTTATGAAAAGCTGAGCAAGTTCCTCGAACAGTATTGCGCCAAACATGGCATCACCCACGTCTTCGACGCCCGCCGTTTGCAGGATACCACCGTCGCCGTTTATGTTGCCCCGACAGCGAATATCACCAAGGATTTCATCAGCGAATACAACAAGGCGAATCCGGGTCAGGCAGCGGCGAATCCGGCGAAATGATCCCGAGCTGAGTTTGCAAATCGATTTTGCAATCCTAAATTGACGATAAGGAGTCTACCTGACAATGAAGAAACTGATTTTTGCGTTTGCGATTACAAGCATGTTCGCGCTGGCGGTATTCGCGCAAACTCCCACGCCACCGTCGCGAACCGGTACTGCGGCCTCGGCGCCAGCGCCCGGCGCCTCGACTGGCGCTCCGGCCGGCGCCTCGACCGGCGGCACTGGGGCGGAAGGTAAGCTGGCCTACATCAACGTCGGCAAGTTCACCACTGACATCAATGAGTTGAAGGTCAAGATAGACGCCCTCAACGCCGAGTTCGATCCGAAGAAGAAGGAAGTGCAGGCCGAAGAGGACGCCTTGAACAATCTCAAGAACAAGATCAATACTCAGGGCGCCACCGTCAGCGTCCAGGTCCGCAGCCAGTGGGCTGATGAAGCCGCTGACAAGCAGAAATCGCTCGATCGCAAGAAAGAGGATTACAGCCAGATTGGTCAGAGGCGTTTGACGGAAGTCACCCAGCCGATATATGACAAGGTCGGCAGGTACCTCGAAACCTACTGCCAGCAGCGTGGCATCGTCATGGTGCTCGAAGGCGGCGCGGCCCAACAGGCGGGCATTCTGATCTTCGCCGCTCAGGCCACTGACATCACGGATGACTTCATCAAGGAGTACAACAAAGTCAGCCCGGCTGCGGGCGGGGCCGCCCCCCAGGCCGCGAAGAAGCCATAGTGAGTTTTTAAAATGGCGGGATAGACTTTCAGTCTGTCCCGGCCTGAGACAGACTGAAAGTCTGTCTCAAATTAAACGCCACAGCGACGCGGCCGTGAGGGAGCGGCGATGATCAATAGAAATCCGCTCCCTTACGGCCGCGTCGCTTATTGAATGGCGCTGCGGCCGTGAAAGAGCGAAGCCGTTCGGGAGACGCGCCGCTCCCTCGCCGTCGCGCTACCGCCACTTTTGAAAGAGCCCTTACGTCGCGTTGTGACGCCACGAAAGAATAGAAGCGCGCCACGTAGCAACGAATTTATTCGTTGCTACGTGGTTATTTTCTGAGGAGCCTCCAGGTCGCGTTGCGACGCCCGGAAACAATGAAGATCGCGGCGCGAGAGTAGGGCAAACTGCCAGTTTGCCTTGACTCCTTCAATGCGGTCTTTGGGGAAAACCGGGCAAACTGCCAGTTTGCCCTACACTTTTCTGAGGAGAACACCAATCATGCGAATCCCTCTTGCTTTCGCAATCATCGCCCTGTCGTCGCTTGTCGCTTTCGCCCAAACCACACCGCAACCGCCTCGCTCGGCGTCGCAGAACCCGGCGACTTCCGGAGGTGGAAGTGGCGCGCAAGGAAAGATCGCCATTATTAATACAGCGGCTTTACGCGTCGGGATCGGAGAATTCAAAGCCACACTGGAGGCTCTCGACAAAGAGTTCGAATCAAAGAACAATGAGCTGGCAGGCCTTCAGAAACAGATAGAAGAACTGAAGAATAAAGTGCAGTCTTCAAGTCCGGCAGTTAAGCCTTCCGAACGCGACGGTTGGATGGAACAGGGCGCGGAGTTGGAGAAAACGTTCAAGCGAAAGTCTGAAGACTATCAGACACTGTTCCAAAGACGCGGCCTGGAAATGGTCAGTCCCATTACGGACAAAATCAACAAGTTCTTCGATCAGTATTGCCAGCAGCGCAACATCGTCATATTGCTGGAACGCCAGGTCGCTGAGAACAGCAATATTCTGGTGTGGTCGCAGCCGATGGCGGATATCACCGAAGATTTCATAAACGAATACAATAAGGCCCATCCCTCTTCGACTCCCGCAGCGACTAAGAAGTGAACGGGTCAGACGCGCTTGTCTCGACTCTATGACTCTAAATGAACTCGCAAAGCTCGTCGGCGCGCAGGCGCGCGGCGATGGCGAAATAGAACTGACCGGCGTCGGCCCGCTCGCGGGCGCGCTCGCGGGCGACGTGACTTACGTCTCCGACGTCGCGCGGCTGGAGCAGGCCAAGGCGTCCGAAGCCGCGGCGCTGATCGTCCCGTTGAAGCTGGCCGAAAACGCCGCGCTCGCGGGCCGGCCGCTCCTCGTCGCCAAAGACCCGAAACTGGCCTTCGCGCGCGCCATCGCCGCTTTTCACTCAAAGCCTTACAAGGCTCGCGGCGTCAGTCCCGACTTGATTCTGGGCGAAAATTCCCGCGTCGGCGCCGATTGTTCGATTCACCCGCGCGTGACGATCGGCCGCGACTCTGTCATCGGCGACCGCGTGACGCTGCATCCGGGTGTGGTCATCGGCGATAACTGCCGAGTCGGCGACGACACTGTGATCTTCGCCAACGTTTCGATCTACGACGAGGCCGAGATCGGCGCGCGATGTCACATCCACAGCGGCGTGGTGATCGGCGCCGACGGCTTCAGTTTCACGCCTGACGAGGACGGACGCCAGTTCAAACTCTTGCAGGTGGGCCGCGTGGTGATCGAAGACGAAGTCGAGATCGGCGCGAACTGCTGCGTTGACCGCGCGGGATTCGGCTGCACGCGAATTCGTCGCGGGGCGAAATTCGACAACCTGATCCAGATCGGCCACAACGTCGAGATCGGCGAAAACACCGTCGTGGCTGCCTTCGCCGGGTTTTCCGGCGGAACCTCGGTGGGCCGCAATTGCGTTATCGCGGGCCAGATCGGAACCAACCAGCACATCACCATCGGCGACGGCGCGATCATCACCGCTCGCACCGGCGTCACCAAGAGCGTCGAACCCGGCAAGCTCATGGGCGGAATGATGCCCGCGATGGATTATCAACAGTGGCGCAAATCGCAGGTCTTGTACTCGCGGTTACCGGAGTTGTTCGAGCGGTTGAAGAGGCTCGAGCGGAAGGCCGGTGCTTAATTCGCCAAATTGCGCCCGGGCGATGCAATCTACCTTGGCCTACAAAATCGAATACTCTCACGACGCTGAAAATCGCCTGCGCATTATCGGCTCGACAGCGGGCTGTCGTATTGGATACAGTGGACAGGCGGTCGGCGCGTCTACGGCGACGAGATGCGCCGCCGTTGGGGACTGACTAATTGAGAAGAGAGGCCCCCGTAACTATATATGGACATCACTGAAATACAATCAATAATCCCACACCGTTATCCCATGTTACTGATTGATCGCGTGCTTGATCTGGAGCCGCTCAAGCGGATCGTCGCGATCAAGAACGTGACGATGAACGAACAGGTCTTTCAGGGGCACTTTCCCGGCTCGCCTGTTTTTCCCGGCGTCTGCATCATCGAGGCGATGGCGCAGGCCGGCGCGGTTCTCCTCTTCCGTGAGGTTCCCGACCGCGAATCGAAGCTGCTCTATTTCACGGGCATCGAGGAAGCGAAGTTCCGAAAACCGGTTCGACCCGGCGATCAATTGCGCCTGGAAGTGACTGTGCTCAAATACAAGATGGGCTTCGCAAAGCTGCGCGCCGAGGCTTATGTCGACGGCCAACTCGTGACCGAGGCCGTCATCTCTTCCGCGCTGGCGGACAGGCCGAAATAGCGGGAATGGGAGTGGGGAGTGGGAGACAAAGAGACAAGGAGGGGGGAGAAGGGGATGATGCGGAGACAAGGAAATTTGAATGCTTCGTCTCCTTGTCTCCCACTCCCCTTGTCCCCTTGTCCAATTGTCTCCATTCCCCATTTCCCACTCCCCACTCCCCCTTCTTAATATGATTCATCCAACAGCGATTATTAGTTCACGCGCGCGACTCGGCGGGAATGTCACGGTCGGCCCCTATTCGATCATCGGCGATCAGGTCACCGTTCACGACGACGTGGAGATCGCCGGACACGTAGTCGTCGAAGGCCCTTGCGAGATCGGCGAGGGCACGCGAATCTATCCATTCGCCTCAATCGGCCAGCCGCCGCAGGACCTGAAGTTTAAAGGCGAAGAGACGCGCCTCGTGATCGGACGGCGCAACGTCATCCGCGAATATGTGACGATGAACCGCGGCACGGCCGGCGGCGGCGCGCTGACCTCGGTGGGCGACGATAATCTATTCTTGGCCCAATCCCACGTTGCGCACGATTGCATAATCGGATCGGGCAATGTATTCGCTAATAACTCGGCGCTCGCCGGACATGTTACGGTCGGCGATCATACCACGCTCACCGCCTTCGTAGGCGTGCATCAATTCTGCCGAGTCGGCGACCACGCCTTTATCGGCGGGTTTTCAAAGGTGGTCAAGGACGCGCTGCCTTACGCGCTCACCGACGGCGTGGAGGCGAAATGCTACGGCGCAAACACTGTCGGACTTCGCCGCAAGGGATTTTCCAACGAGGTCATCCGCTACATTCAGCGCGCCTTTCGTCTGCTGCTGGCTTCAAACCTCAATACGGCGCAGGCTCTCGAACGCATCAAAGCCGAGATGCGAGGCGTCCCCGAAATTGATTACCTGATCAATTTCATTGAAACATCGGAGCGAGGCGTAACCAAGTAGTTCCATGCGAACGCTGCCCCCCAAAGCGTAGGAGATTTTATGGGACTGGATTTGCGAAAGCTCGAAGATTTGAAGGAAAAGATGCAGGTCGAGGAGGACTTCGGCGCCATATGGAAGTTCTTCTTCGACCATTTCGGCGAGAACCCCGAGTTCATGGCGCTGGGCGCGCGCGCCGACGAGACAATGCATCTGTTCCTCGAACCCATCCTGGAAAACATCTGCAAACAGTTGGTCAACCGCGAAGTGATGGCTGCGCAATTCATCCTGACCGAACTCCCCGATCAGAAGTTCTATCACGGCCCCTGTCTGACCGACGCAGGCATCGCTGTCGTGTTCTATTTCGAGGACCTGAAGATGGGGATGTTTTCCTTGACGCCCGGTCTCGGATCGGGGCTGGTCCATTACGGGAGATTTTCGACGATCCCGGTAACTGACAAAGTCCCTTTCCTATTGCAATCAAAGAATAACACTTCGCATTGATGACCGAGGCGGTTGGCGGCGCCCTGATGGAGGCGCGCATTCGGCGCCCACATCCTCGCTCTCAGTCAGATTACCGCCGCTCGTAGGCCGTTATGCCCGCCAAAAACTCAAAACTCGAATTTCACCTGCTGACGCCGGAACGCTGGCTCGATTTTGAAGCGCTCTTCGGCGAGAGTGGCGCGTGCGGAGGGTGCTGGTGTATGTGGCCGCGCCTCGCGCGCTCGCAGTATGAAACGCAGAAGGGCGCGCGGAATAAACGAGCCATGAAGAGGTTGGTTGAAGACGGCCATATGCCCGGGATCATCGCCTATCGAGACGGCCGACCGATCGCCTGGTGTTCGGTCGCGCCGCGCGGTGATTTTTTGCGGCTTGAACGTTCGAGGATCTTGAAACCCGTTGATGAACAACCCGTCTGGTCAGTCGTCTGCTTCTTCGTCGCGAAAGAACATCGGGGCGGCGGTCTTTCGGCGTCGCTGCTCAAAGCTGCGATTGATTTCGTTCGAGAGCGGGGCGGCCGCATCATCGAAGGCTATCCGGTCGAGCCGAATAAGAGACAGGCTGACGCGTTTGTGTGGACAGGGCTGGCTTCGGCTTTCGTCAAAGCGGGATTCAAAGAAGTTGAGAGGCGGTCGGAAACGAGACCAATTATGCGTTACGAAATCCAGCAAAGGGGCCGGCGAAGTTAAAATGGCTTGCAACCCGCAATCATCCACAAGCAATGGCCGCGATCCGCAATCCAAATTTGGATTGATAGCAGGCAACGGGCGTTTTCCCTTCCTGGTGATCGAAGGCGCGCGCGCGGAAGGCGTCGATCTGGTCGTCGCCGCAATCAAGGAAGAGACCGATCCCGCGATTGAAAATCTCGCCGACACGGTCGAATGGATCAGCGTCGGCCATCTCGGCAAGCTGATCAAGTTCTTCAAGCGCGAAGGCGTGACGCGCGCGATTATGGCCGGGCAGGTCAAACACGTTCAGATTTTCAAGCTCAACGCGCTGCCCGATCTGCGAATGGCGCGGATGCTCGCCCGGTTGAAGCGGCGAAACACCGACGCGCTGATCGGCGCCGTCGCGGACGAATTGGAGTCCGAAGGCGTCATGCTGATCGATTCGACGACTTTCCTTCAGCCTCTGCTCGCGCGCGAAGGCGCCTTGACCAGTCGCGCCCCGAACAAACACGAGACGGCCGACATCGAATACGGCCTTCACGTCGCGACGGAACTGGCGCGACTCGACCTCGGCCAGACAATCGTTGTCAAAAACCAGGCCGTGGTCGCGCTCGAAGCGATGGAAGGCACCGACGCCACTATCCGCCGCGCCTCCGAACTGGTTCGCGGGCGCCCGCTCACTGTCGTCAAGATCGCCAAGCCCGATCAGGATATGCGGTTCGACGTGCCGGTCATTGGGTTGAACACTATCGAGACACTGCGCGACTGCAATGTGAAGGCGATGTCGATCACGGCTGACAAGACCCTGGTCTTCGACCGCAACGAAACCATCGCCGCGGCCGACCGAAGCCGCATCGCTATCGTTGCGCGATAATCTATTGCCTCATCGTATCCTGTTGGCATAGCATACGCTCGCCTCGGATTTAACGACTTAGTCTTTCAACCATTCCTAAACCCGCTGGCGCCCGAAAATTATATGTCGCAAGCCTGGCTAATCTGGCTGATCATCGCGGCCATCTTTGTCGCCGCCGAAGTCTTCACGTCCGGATTCTTCCTGCTCTGGTTTGGAGTCGGAGCGCTGGCCGCAGCGATCATGGCGACGCTCGGCGTAGGCGGCTTCGCCGCGCAGACGCTGGTCTTTCTGATTGTCTCGATCGCGCTGGTCATCGCATCGCGGACGATCTTCGAGAGATTCTTCAATCGACCTGCGGACACGATCCGGCTCAGGTCAGGAATCGACACTATCATCGGTCAGGTCGGCACGGTCGTCGAATCGAGCCGCGGCGCGCTCAACGAAGGCGCGGTCAGAGTCTACGGCTCGGTCTGGACGGCCTTTCCCGCCGAGGGCGAGCGGCCCTTGCGGGAAGGCGATTCGGTCGCAGTCGAACGCATCGAGGGGAACGCGATTTACGTGCGGCGAACGGCTCTGCATGCCCGTCCGTTCGCCGAAATTGCGGAGGAATAACCAATTGGAGGAAAATTATGGAGTTTCTGATTCCTATAGCCATCATTATTGGTATAGTCCTGGCGCTGTACATAGCCTCGAAAACTATTCGCATCGTGCCTCAGGCGACGGTCTTGTTGATCGAACGCCTGGGCAAATTCGATCGCCTGGCCTCCGGAGGCTTGAACATTATCACGCCGATTGACCGCCCGCGGGGTGTGAATTGGACGGGGGTGCGCCCGGGCACGATCTTCATTGACCTTCGCGAGCAGTTCACTGAATTATTGCCGCAACCAGTGATCACGCGGGATAACGTTACAATCATGGTCGATAGTGTCATATATTGGCAGATAACGGATCCGGCAAAAGCCGTTTACGAAGTCAACGATCTAATCGGTGGCATCATCCAGTTGACCATTACCGCGATGCGGAATGTGATCGGCGAACTTGACCTTGATCATGCCCTGACATCTCGCGATACGATAAACTCAAAGATGCGCGTAGTGCTCGACGATGCGACGCACAAATGGGGCGTCAAGGTTACGCGTGTCGAACTGCGCAACATCAATCCGCCTGAAGACGTCCGCATCACGATGGAAAAGCAGATGACCGCCGAGCGAAACCGCCGTGCGCTGGTCCTGCAAGCCGAAGGCGAGAAGCAGGCCGCGATAGCGCGCGCCGAGGGCGAGAAGCAGGCCGCGATCACACGCGCCGAAGGCGAGAAGCAGGCCGCGATCCTGCAGGCGGAAGGTCTGGCCCAGGCCCGTTTGACCGCCGCCGCCGCCGAAGCCGAATCCATTCGCCACATCGCAGTGGGCATAACAAACGGTCAAGGCAATCCGGCGCAGTACCTGATTATGATGAAGTACATCGAATCGCTGAGAGAGATGGCGCGGTCGAACAACTCGAAGGTCATCTTCATGCCGGTCGAGACCAGCAGCGTGCTTTCTAGCATCGGCGCATTCAAGGAAGTTTTCGGCGATCAAAACCAGGTCGAAGCCATCGCGCCGCAAAGACAGCCCGTCATACGAGGATGAGTGATCAAAAGTCAGTATCTGACGGTTTCAAGATACTTCAGACTCTGCCGAATCCCCTGCCAGACGGCTGAGGTTTCGTCTTCGATGATGTACCACTTGACGCCCTCGTTTTGCGCGGCTCTCAGCGTCTCGGGCCAATTGATCTTCCCTTGTCCAATCGTCGTTGCGTCTTTCTCCCGAAAGGCGCCGGAATTGTCGCCGGCAACGTCTTTGCGAATGTCTTTGAGGTGCAGCGAAAGGAATCGTCCGGGATATTTTTGTAGAAGCTCGACCGGGTCCTGTCCCGGATAAGCGACGTGGTAGGTGTCTAACTGAAAACTGACAAAGCGCGGATTGGTCTTCGCCATCAGCAAATCGAACAACGTCCCTTGCTCGCCTTCGTTCGGGACGAATTCGTAGCCGTGAACGTGATAGAAAAACCGCAGGCCGTTGGCCGCCAGCTTTTCGCCCGCCCGATTGAAGACTTCAATCGCCTGAAGACAATCCAATTTGGTAAAAGGAGATTTGATCCAGGGCACGCCCACGTCCTGAACGCCGAGGACCTTCGCGTCACGAATCACATCGTCAATCTTGTCTTGCGCGACTTTGTATTCGATGTGCATGCTGACGGCCTTGAGGCCGGCCTTGTCGAGTTCCGCGCGGAATTGCTGAGCGGTCATTCCGTAATATCCAGCCAACTCGACGTAAGTGAAGCCAAGCTCGCGCACACGCTTCAACGTGCCGGGAACGTCCTTCTTGAAATCGTTGCGAAAGCTCCAGAGCTGCACGGCCAGCGGGCCTTTAAATGATTCACCGACGCCGGGCGGCGTATTTTGAGCATGCGCCTGATTCGGAGAAATGGCGATCAGCGCGATCAGGACAACTTTTCCGATTCTATTCATTGCGACTCCTTCCCTCCTTGTTTATCAGCAGATGCCTTACCATTCTTTATCATCTCGGCGTACTTCAGCGGAAAAGACCTCGTGCGCCCCTGTTTGTTCATCACGACGTGATAAGTCTCGCCCTCGGCCAACATCACCCCGTCGCTCGCCCGAAAAATCTCGTAGGCGAATTTGATGGCGCGCGTGCGCGCCTGGACGACCCGCGTGCGAACGACGATATCGTCGTCGTACCTTGCCGGGCTGTGATACTTCACGCGCGCTTCGACTACTGGCAGATGCGCGTGTTCCTCCCGTTCCATGTCGCGGTAATTGAACCCATAATCGCGGCACAGTTCGACCCTCCCGACCTCGAACCAGATCAGGTAATTCGAGTGATATACGACGCCGGCTTGATCGGTCTCGGCGTAACGGACGCGCAACCGCGTCTCGCTCCATTCGTGATCTTCGGCTTCGCTCATAACGGCGCGATACAACCTCTATAAATCCTTTTCAGACGAATTGTTCATAATATTGAAGTGGCGCGCATTGTTTAACCCGAAAGAGGGTTTATGTCAAAACCGGTTGACTTCTCACGATCGCGCAGGCCAAGCTATCGGGTTATGGAACAACAGTTAGCAGGGCAGCCGACAGCTAATCCGAACCGCGCTCATCTGGAAGAACTCGTTCGGGAACTCCGTGAATTGGAGGGTCATTTGCGACAGGGCGGCGGCCCGGACAAGATCGAACGCCAACACAACCAGGGCAGGCTGACCGCGCGCGAACGCATAGCGTGTTTGCTTGATCCGGGCGCGAGGTTTCAGGAGGTCGGTCTGCTCGTCGCTTACGACGAATACGATGGCCACGCGCCGGCCGCCGGCGTCGTCACCGGTTTCGGCCTGGTCGCCGGTCGCGAGATAATCGTCGTGGCGAACGACGCCACGGTAAAGGCCGGGTCGTGGTGGCCTGAGACGATCAAGAAGATGCTTCGCGCTCAGGAGATCGCCATGAGGTGCCGAACGCCGATCGTCTACCTGGTCGATTCGGCCGGCGTGAATTTGCCCTATCAGGGCGGCGTTTTTCCGGGACAGTACGGCGCGGCGCGAATCTTCTATTACAACTCGATCATGCGTCGCTACCTGAAAGTCCCGCAGATCGCGGCGGTCATGGGGCAGTGCGTCGCGGGCGGGGCTTATCTGCCGGCGCTTTCGGACGTGATCCTGATGGTCGAGGGCACGTCGTTTATGGGGCTTGGCGGGCCGAACCTGGTTAAAGGCGCTACGGGGCAGAAGGTCGACGGCGAGACGCTGGGAGGGGCGCGGATGCACAACGCGATATCGGGCGTCGCGCATTACCGCTCGAGAGACGACGAGGATTGCATCGATAAAATACGCGAGATCATTTCCGGGTTGCCCGCGAAAACGGCGACGCGCGTGAGCGTCGCCCCTGCCAGCGAACCGGCCCGGGCATCGACCGATCTTTACGACATTCTTCCCGCCGACCACCGCGCGCCTTACGATGCGCGAGAAATGCTCAATTGCATTTTGGATCGAGAGAGCTTCGACGAGTTTCAGGCCGATTACGCAAAGGAGATGATCGTCGGCCACGCGCGCGTGCGCGGCGTCAGTGTCGGCGTCATCGCCAACAACCGCGGCTTCGTCCCGGGCTCGCCCGGCAAGGCGCCGCGAATCGGCGGGATCATATACACAGAGAGCGCTGAAAAGACGGCTTATTTCATCGAGACCTGCGATCGCCATGGGACGCCGCTGCTCTTCATTCAAGACGTTTCCGGTTTTATGGTCGGCGTCGAGGCCGAACAATCAGGCATCATTCGCGCGGGCGCGCGCTTTGTTGAGGCGATGGCGACCGCGACCGTTCCGAAGATCGTGTTGACAGTCAACCACGCCAGCGGCGCCGGGTATTACGCGATGGCCGGACAGGGCTTCGATCCCGATTTTATCTTCACTCTGCCGACCGGGCGGATGGCTGTGATGGAAGGCGAATCTGCGGTGATGGCGCTCTTTTCGGCCCAGTTGGACAAATTAAAAGAGCAGGGCAAAGGGCCTGACGAAAAATTGCGCGCCGAAATGGATCGCGTGCGCGCCGAATACGAGCGGCAACTCGACGCCCGATTCGCCGCCGCGCGCGGTTTCGTCGACGCGGTCATTGCGCCTGAAGAGGCGCGGCCCGCGCTCGAATTAGCGCTGCGGACGGCTTTGAATAACCCCGGCCCCCATCTCGGACAGTTTGTTTTCTAACCGTAGATTTTGAGGACAAAGAATATCTGCCACGTATGAACACGGATGTAAGCGAATTGAAATCCAACATTCGTAAATATTCGTGTTCATTCGTGGCGGGAATTTCTATTTCTTATAGAATAGGCTGGAACGGTCGAAATAGGCGGGACTGCTCGGAGTTTTTGATTTAATCTATATATGTGGAAGCTTGAATGACTTTCGCTTTAGGAGGTAACACTTTGATTGAGCTTTATTTGATGCGTCATGGAATCGCAGCCGACCTCGGTGAGGCCGGTGTGGTCAAAGACGCCGACCGGCCTCTGACACCCGAAGGACGTGAGAAGATGAAGTTGGCCGCCCTTGGTTTACGCAAGACCGGGATGAAATTCAATCTGATCCTGACCAGCCCGCTGCTGCGCTCTCGTCAGACCGCCGAAGTGATTGCCGACGCTCTAGAACTGCAGCATAAAGTCAGGATTGTCGAATCGCTGGCGCCCGGCAAAGCCTTTATTGAAGGCGAGGGACGCCACGCCGAAATCTTCCTCGAACTCGGCGCCTATCAGTTCGACCGCGCATTGCTCGTGGGCCACCTGCCCGATCTGGCTGAGCTTGCCTCATTCCTACTCACCGGGAACCGCAATCTCAACATCGAATTCAAGAAGGGGTCGATCTGCGCGATTGAGATCTCGAGTTTGCCGCCGCGCGGCCCGGGATTGTTGCGGTGGATGCTGACGCCAAAACATATGCGCCTGTTCGGAAAGTGAGTTTTATGAACCCCTGGCACGACGTGGAGCTTGGCGATCAGGCCCCGGAAATCTTCAATTGCATTATCGAAATTCCCATCGGCTCGAAAGTCAAATACGAGCTGGATAAGAAGACTGGCCTGCTGCGAGTCGACCGCGTGCTATTCAGCGCCGTTCACTACCCGGCCAATTACGGTTTTTTGCCGCAAACCTACTGCGACGACAACGACCCGCTTGACGTGCTCGTGCTCGGCCAGGTCGAGGTCACGCCGCTATGCATCATGCGCGCCAAGACCATCGGCGTCATGCAGATGATCGATCAGAACGAAGAGGACGATAAGATCATCGCCGTCCATTACGACGACCCCGAGTACCGCGACTACCGCGACATCTCAGAGCTGCCCGAATACCGGCTGAAAGCCGTCAAGCGATTTTTTGAAGATTACAAAGCGCTCGAAAACAAACAAGTCAAGGTCGAGAAGTTTATGGGGCGCTACGACGCGCTCAATATTATCGAGCAGAGCATCAAGCTGTACGCAGACCTGAAACCGCAATTGACCGGAACATGAGAGCGGTACAGTTAAGAAACTTTTTCGACTTTATATTTAATCCAGGCGTCTAAATCCACGGGGAAATCGCCATTATTAGCGATCTAACGGCTGCGAAGGTCTCCCGATGATTAGGATTTTTCGCCGCAGCGGCCCAGACGACAACGACGAGTTGAAAGGGAGCGGATCTGACTCATTTATCGAGTTATGGAATTCAGCGACGATCAGATCATCGAGCGGACACTCGCTGGTGAGGCCGACGCGTTTAGCCTGCTGGTGAGAAGATGGGAGAGGCCTATTTACGGACTGTCGCTGCGTATGCTCGGACGCGACGAGGACGCGCGCGACGTTTGCCAGGAGACATTTCTGGCCGCGTTTCGGAACCTGCGGAAGTTCCGCGGTGACGCAAAATTCTCTTCCTGGCTTTACCGGATCGCTCTGAACGCCTGCCATTCGCGGCTCCGGAAACAGAGCGCGATGGCCGAACAATCAATCGACCAGGAAGACGGCGACGGGCGCAGATTCGAGATCGCTGACGGCGGCCTGGAGGAGTTATCCGAGCGGTTACAGCGCGATCAGCGCGCCGAGATGGTAAGAAAGGCTTTGCATGCGCTGCCCGCCGAGATGCGGCAGGTGATCATAATGAAAGAGTATGAAGAGCTGACCTTCGCCGAGATCGCTGAAATCCTGCAGATTCCGGTGAGTACGGTGAAATCACGCGTCTACACAGGACTGCAGCAGATGGGCGCCCGGCTGGAAAAGATGCGCGGATTATTGTGAGCGGGAGAGACTATGAATAGCGAAAAGAATGAACTCTATTCTCTGAACGATTGCGGACGCAAGGAAGATTTGGTGACGTATCTCTACGACGAGGCGAATGCGACGGAGCGCGCTTCGTTCGAGCGTCACCTGGATGATTGCGACGCGTGCCGCAATGGGTTGACGGCTCTCGGGCGCGTGCGCCGCGATCTGGGCGAGTGGCAGTTGGGGCAGTTCGCCCGCCCGGAGATCACGCTGCAGCGGAGCAGGCTCGACCTTCTGCGTGAATTGATCGGCATGTTCCCGGTCTGGGCTCGCGGCGCGGCGTTCATCGGAGCGGCTGCGGCGATGTTACTGGTCTCGCTGTCTGTCGCCGGAACGAGAATCAGCTTGAAGGACGGCGATTTCGCCTTCAGTTTTGGCCGGCCGGGGAATTCCGCGCCCGCCGCTCCTGCGGTTTCGTCTGAAGAGATCAATCTGATGGTTCAAAACGCCGTCGCCGAAGAGCGCAAGAAGATGGAAGAGCTGTACAACGCCCGACTGGCGAGCTTCAAGGATCGGCTCGACGCCGACCATCAGGCGAAATTGCGGGCCGCCAAGGCCGAGCAGCAGGCGCAGCTCAAGACCACGCAGGCGGCCTTGCAACAAGAGATGCGCAGATTTAATCGGCAAAACGCCTCTGGAATCCGCGCGTTTTTCGCCAGGGATGATTCGAGCGACCCTCTGGGAGACAGTAGATGAAACCAAAAGACGCCCCAACCAGACAATGGAAGAAGCCAGGCAGGCAAAGGCGCCTGCGCTCCCGGGGGAAATCGCATGTGACGATTTCGGCCCTGGCCGCGATGTTGCTCTCAGTCGTCTGCGTGACGATGTTTTGCGCGAACACTGTTTCGTCTCAGAATCTGCGCAGGCGGATGCGGATTCAAAAGAAGATCGAACAGAAGGCGCCTCGCCCCCCCGACAATTCCAATAAATTGACGCCTTCGGATGGCGGGAAAGAGGAGTTGGACACGTCGGACCAGCCTGAAGCGATGGCCCCTCGCGCAGCGACTCAGCCAAACGGACACAACCTGGAGGGGATCAGACAACGTGGCTTTCCGTCGCTCTTCGCGCAGGAGGAGGCGTCATTGTGGATCCCGGGCTTCGGCAATAGAGCGACGCTTCTGATGATCTTCCGGCAGCTCGACCTGACTCCCGAACAGAAGGGGAAGATCAGAGATCTCAGACGACAAATAGGGAACCGGCTGGCGGTGGCGCGCCGCGATCTGAATCAGCTCGAAGCGCAACTCACAGAGGCGATTTACGGTAACATTGATCCCGCGAGCCTCGACAAATATGATCCGGCCAAGGTCAAAGAGCTTACCGAACAGGTTGTGACAAAGCGGGGTGACGTGTTCAGGCTGCAAACGGACATCGAATCGCAATTTCGGCAGATCCTAACGCCCGACCAATTCTACGTCTTCCGCGAATTAGTGCTCGATATGGTTCTGCCCGGGCGTCGTAACCCCGGCCGTCAGCAGCGGCAGCAGCAACGCCGAAATGGAATCCAGCCGAATCTGCAGAACAGACCCAACCAGCAAGACCAAGAGGATTGAGGATTGAGGATCGAGTCATCGCGTATAAGGCGATCTTCGATCTTCAGTCCTCGATCCTCAGCTCAAAAGGTCACTTCTTTGCGAACTGCGATTGCTGATATTTTTTCAGGAGCGCCAATCCGTGTCGAATCGGAACGCCGAAGCTGGCCGTTGATTGCGAGCTCATCAGGATGGCCTGGTTAATGCCGATCACCTTGCCGTTGGCGCCGAAGACTGGACCGCCCGATCCTCCTTCGTCTGTGCGCGCGTCGTAAACCAGTTGCGGCGAAACGTCGCTGATATGGCCCTGCGTCGATTGCGGGCGAATCTTCGAGCTGGCGGCCAGTTCGTTAAGCTGAGTTCGATATGAGAGATTGCCGTATAACCGGCGGTTCGCTTTGCTGATATTGTTGGTTCGCGCGATCAGCCCTTCGAGTCCCGCCGGATAGCCGAGCAACACAACCGATTGCCCGCTGGCGACGCCGTCGCTGGTTTCATCCAAAGGCAGCGGCAGCAATTCTGAGGCGCCCTGATCGAAAGAACAGAGCGCGACGTCCTGATCGGACGAGACTTTAACTGGAGTCAGCTTGAATGGTTGAGGAGTCTGCGGAAAGTAGGCCAACAACTCTTTGAGTCTGGGGCGGAATCCGCGATTCATGATCAGGCTGGCTATGTCGTCTTCGTCCCACGCCTGAATGACGTGACGATTGGTGAGCACGAATCCCTTTGAGGCGAGAAAGCCTGTGCCCATGAACTCGACCTCGTAGACGCGACCATTGCCGTCGACGCTCAGGTTGATGGCGCCGTCGGGGCCGATCGGGTTTTCAGTCCCGCTCGGCTCTTTGAATTTGATCTCGTCGCCCCCGCCCACCCGCGGGTCGACGAAGACGTAAGTGCCATAAATCAGGCAGACGCCCTGCCCATAACTGTTGACGATCTTCTCGGGGAGGGAGAGTGAGCTGCGAATGTCGCTGGCCTCGTTGCGCGCTTCCCGCAAAGATTCGCGGAGCTTGTCTATCTCGCCGCGCGTCGCGACCATCGTTTGCTGCAGTTCGTTGATCGCCCTGTTGTTGCGACGCCCTTCGAGAAAACCGAGTGTGTTGAAGTAAATGATTGTGAGCAGAACGAATGCAATGACGCCGGCGATCGTGTAAAGCACGCGTCGCGGGATTTCGGCGACTAACTCGCGCAAAAGCTGTTTGACAAAGACGAGCGCGACATCGGTTCGCGGCATCGAGCGCCGCCCCTTAGAGAGGCCGGCTGCCCCAGCCTCTATGGCTGTCGTCAATCTGGACGGGCGCGCGTTGGCCAGGACGGTCACGCCCAGGCGCAGCGATTCGGTAATGTCGTCGGGCTCGGTCAATGCGAAGGCGCGTAACCGTATGCCGGTCTCTCCGAAATAGAACGTGTCCCCGTCGCTCAGCGCTTCGCCAATGGCGACCGCTTCGCCGTCGCGCGTGACGCCGACCATCGGATCGATAGTCGTGATTCGGTAAGCGTTCTCCTGGCGCCGCAGCGTCAGGATGACCGATTCCAGCGGCAGAGAAACTTCTTCCGCTTCGATTACCACATCACAATCGAGCGCCGTTCCGACGCTGATCACTTCCTGATGAAAGATGCGGGTTGTGGGCTGCTGGACTCCAGCCAGACGTATGACAACCCCGTTACCCATTGAAATACTCATCTATATGTCTTTCTTATCCTTATCGTGACCGTAGCGCTCCGGAGAATTCAGAAGAAAGAAAATATCACATTCTGTTCGTATTCCAAGCGCCAACCCCCGAACGAAAATTTTTTTCGGATAATGGCTTTATTCTCAGGCCTTATCACGTCAGGGTAAGCGACCCCGATCATTCCCACTCGCCGAGTTTGATCTTCTTTTTGATCTTACGTTTGAGCAGGTCGCGTTTGAGCGGACTGAGAAATTCGATAAAGAGTTTGCCATTGATGTGGTCAGTTTCATGCAGTACGCAGCGCGCCGCCATCCCATTAACCTCAAAAGTGAATTCCTTACCGTCCAGATCGAATGCCGAAACGGTGACGACTTCCGGGCGTTCGACCTCAAAATAGATTCCCGGAAAGCTCAGGCAACCTTCCTCGCTGATAACTTTGCCTTTGGTCTCGATGATTCGGGGGTTGATGCAGACGACGCGGTCTTTAGCCTCTTTGCCTGCGCTGACATCCATTACGAAGAGTTTCTTCGAGAGCGCGACTTGCGGCCCGGCCAGACCGACGCCCTTGGCCTCATACATCGTTTCGAACATATTGCCGATGAATTCGGCCAATTGGCCATCAATGCCGGTGACCTCGTCGCCCTCTTTTTGCAGCACAGGGTCTCCGAATTTGACGATGGGTAGAATCATTGATCGTTAATCCTTGTCTTTTCATTTTGAATCAGCGCCGGGGGCGGATTTTCTCAAAACAGCCGCTCGCTACCGCTCGCGGTACTGATGTTGGTCTCAGTAATCCGATATTTGTTGTTGATAGCTTTCGAAATTGCGTCTCATTTCGCGCATCGAATCGCCGCCGAACTTTTCGCGCATCGCGCGCGCAAGCGTGATTGCCACCATTGCCTCGCCGATTACGCCGGCGGCCGGAACCGCCGTCACGTCCGAACGCTCGAAATCGGAGTCCATCGGCTCCTTGGTTTCGATGTTGACGCTGCGCAATCGTTTTCGCAGCGTTGCGATCGGTTTTAAATACCCTCTCACGCGCAGCTCTTCGCCGTTGGTCATTCCGCCTTCGAGTCCGCCGGCGCGGTTCGATGTTCTGCCGAACGCTCGCAGATCCTGATTATAAACGATCTCGTCGTGAACTTGTGAACCCGGCTTCGCCGCGTTCGCGACGCCTTCGCCGATCTCGACCGCCTTGACCGCGTGGATGGACATAATCGCCTGGGCCAACTGGCCGTCCAGCTTCGCCGACCAACTCGTGTGAGAACCGAGGCCCGGCGCGCAGCCTTTCGCCACCACCTCAAAGACTCCGCCCAGCGTATCGCCTTCTTCCACGCCGGCGCGATCGATGCGTTCGATCATCTTCTGTTCGGCTGCCTTGTCGGCGCAGCGCAGCGCGTCGTCGTCGTATATCGCTTTGATTCGCTCCCATCCGACTTCCTGATCTTCAATCGAAATCTCGCCGAGGCGGATGACGTGGCTGGCGATCTCGACGCCGAATTCGCGAAGCAGCGACTTAGCGAAGGCCCCGACCGCAACGCGCATCGTGGTTTCGCGAGCGCTCGCGCGCTCCAAAATGTCGCGCAGATCGCGCCTGTCGTATTTTATTCCGCCCACGAGATCGGCATGTCCGGGCCGGGGCCTGATCACCTTGCGATCGCGTTCGAGTGGTTGCTGTGGCGTCTCCGGCGCCATCACGTCGATCCAGTTTTTGAAATCTCTATTTTCGACCATTATCGCCACGGGCGATCCGAGCGTCTCGCCGTGTCGTACGCCAGCGAGGATTTGCGCGGCGTCGGTCTCGATCTTCATCCGCCCGCCGCGCCCGTAGCCTTGCTGCCGCCGCCAGAGTTCGTGGTTGATGAAGTCCTGGTCAATGGCCAGACCGGCGGGCAAGCCCTCGATCGTCGCGATCAACGCGCGTCCATGCGATTCGCCGGCTGTCGTGAAATAGAAAGTCATGAGTCCTTGCAAAGCTTCAGATATATTGAACCAATCAAAAGTATAGATTTTGACGCTGATTCGAGCAACAAGGCAAACCCCCTGTCTCATGCGCTGGCAATCGCAAGTCCAACCCGGTAAACTGCGCATCTGCGCAATTTAAATTCACTGAACAATACATCCTATGGAAAACACCAATAAGATCAGTCGTCGCGCGTTTGTGTCGGCTTCGGCGGCCTCAATCGTCGCCACTGCCGCGAGCGCGGATAGAGTTCTCGGCGCGAACAATCGCCTGCGCATTGGAATCATCGGTTGCGGCGGATTGGCGCAGGGGGCGCACATTCCTTCGCTGATGAAGATGAAGGAAACGGACAATGTCGAAATCGTCACGATCTGCGATGTCTATCAGAAGCGGCTTGATCAGGCGGCTGCGACGACCGGCGCGTCTCCGATCAAAGATTACCGCGCGATGCTCGACCGGAAGGATATCGATTACGTGACTATCGTCACGCCCGAACACTGGCACGCCCGGATGACGCTCGACGCCGCCGACGCGGGCAAGCATATCTATTGCGAGAAGCCGATGACCTGGTCGATCGAGCAGGCAAAGCAGGTCGTCAAAAAGATTCAACAGACCAACGTCAAAATGCAGGTCGGCGTCCAGGGAATGTGCGACGACTCTTACGAGACCGCGCAGAAATACGTTAAGGAAGGCAAACTCGGTCGGGTCGTGCAGGCCCAGATCGATTACTCGCGCAATTACAA
>DASTMP010000321.1:0-2839 GCA_035714085.1 Blastocatellia bacterium | reverse complement strand
ATACGAACATCGATAACAGCACGTTCGGACAGTTGCCTAAGATTCAGAGGAACTTTCCACGCGTGATGCAGGTCGCGGCTAAGTTTTACTTCTAAGCCTGTAAGAACCTCGCGCACTCCCACGGCGCGAGGTTCTTTTTTTTCATGTTTTCAGAGGAGCTTTCATGTCGCGTGAGGACACCCTGAATGGATGAAAGCGCGCCCCTGGGAGCGCAGGCATCCTTGCCTGCGTCGCAGCGCTCCTTACGGAGCTACCCGCAGGCAAGGATGCCTGCGCTCCCAGGAATTTTCTAAGGCGCAATTTTTTTATCGATGCAAGCCGGCCGCCGCGAGGCGGCGGTTGGCTTGAAATCTCAGCCTCGCGCCATTACAGTTGCCCGCCTTCAATCAAAACCACTCCCGGATAGACATATGAAACGATTGAAACTCGGAATCGCAATCGTGCTCGCGGTCTCCGCCGGCCTGTTCGTTTATAGCGCGGCGGCTCAGGGCAATAAGAAATCCGTTAAGCCGTCCGATCGGCGGTACCGCGAATGGCGGATGTTCGGCGGCGGGCCGGAGAACATTCACTATTCGACGCTCGATCAGATCACCCGAGACAACGTCGATCGACTCGAAGTCGCCTGGCGATTCGATTCGGGCGATGAATTTCCCGGCTCCGAGATGCAATGCAATCCGATCATCATTGACGGAGTGATGTATGCCACCACGCCGAAGCTGCGCGTGATCGCGCTCGACGCCGGGAGCGGAAAATTGATCTGGAGCTTCGATCCGAACGAGGGCAGGCGCCCGCTCGGCAAGATGCGCAATCGCGGCGTGATGTATTGGGAAGGCGGCGCGGAGAAGCGAATCTTCTTCGGGTTTCGGCATTGGCTCTATTCGCTGGATGCGAAGACCGGGCAGCCCGTGAAGAGCTTTGGCGCCGAAGGGCGCATCGATTTACGCGAAGGTTTTGTCGGGCGCGACCCTCGCGACATCACGATCAGCAACACCACGCCCGGCGCCTTTTACAAAGACATGCTGATCATCGGCGCTTTGACCAGCGAGGCGTTGCCCGCCGCGCCCGGCGACATTCGCGCGTTCGACGTCCGCACCGGCAAACAACGATGGACGTTTCACACGATCCCGCACCCGGGCGAATTCGGTTACGAGACGTGGCCGAAAGACGCCTGGCGGTACACAGGCGGCGCGAATAATTGGTCGGGGCTGGTCGTCGATCAGCGGCGCGGGCTGGTCTTCGCGCCGACCGGCTCGGCGGCTTTCGATTTTTACGGGGCGAACCGGCATGGCGACGATCTGTTCGCCAACACGCTGTTGTGTCTGGACGCGAACACCGGCAAACGCGTATGGCATTTCCAGGCGATCAAGCACGACCTGTGGGATCGCGATTTTCCGTCGGCGCCCGCGCTCGTCACGGTTAAGCGGAACGGGCGATTGCCCGGTCTGATAGATGCCGTCGCGCAGATTACGAAATCGGGGCACGTCTTTCTCTTCGAACGCGCGACTGGCAAACCGCTCTTCCCGATTGAATATCGCAAGGTCCCGACCAACGGCGTTGACGGAGAGGAGCTTGCCGGGACGCAGCCGTTCCCGTTGCTGCCTCCGCCTTTCGCGCGCCAGTTTCTGACCGAAGAGATGTTGACTCAGCGCACGCCTGAAGCGCATCAAGCCGCGCTCGAACGATTCCGAAAAATTCACAGCAACGGCCAATTCGAGCCGCCGAGTCTGGAAGGCACGGTGATCTTTCCGGGCTATGACGGCGCCGCCGAATGGGGCGGCGCGGCGTTCGATCCTGAAACCGGGTTGCTCTACGTCAACTCGAACGAGATGGCCTGGATTCTTCGGCTGGTCGAAAGGCCAACGCCGAAGCCATCGCAACTGAGCGGCAAGAGTTTGTACGAGGCTAACTGCGCCAGTTGCCACGGCGGGGATTTGCGCGGCTCTCCGCCGCAATTCCCCGCGCTCATCAGGCTGGACAAAAAATACACCGATTCGGAAGTCCGCACGGTCATTCGACAAGGTCTCGGACGTATGCCGCCATTTTCCAGAATCGGCGGCGACGCGATTCGCGCAATCGCCGATTACGTTATGACCGGCAAAGACACCGCGGCATTAATAACGGAATCGAAACCTTCGCCGCCGAATCCAATGGATTTGAAGTACACGATGGACGGCTACAACAAATTCCTCGACCCCGACGGCTATCCGGCTATCGCGCCGCCGTGGGGGACGCTTAATGCGATTGATTTGAATCAGGGCAAGATCGTCTGGCAGATTCCCTTCGGCGAATACCCTGAACTGGCCGCGAAGGGAATTCGCGACACTGGGAGCGAAAATTACGGCGGCCCGATTGTCACCAGAAATGGACTGCTCTTCATCGGCGCGACCAATTATGACAAGAAGTTCCGCGTCTTCGACAAATTGACTGGCAAGTTGTTGTGGGAGACGACGCTGCCCGCGGCAGGCAACGCTACGCCCGCGATGTATGAGGCGCAAGGAAGGCAGTTTGTGGTGATTGCGGCGGGCGGTGGCAAATCAAAAGATCCCTCGGGCGGCAGCTATCTGGCTTTCGCGCTGCCGGTGGATAAGGCCCGGAGCAAATAGAGTGGGCGCCTTATCAGCCCGCGTTCGCGGGCTAAGATACGGCATACGCGCTTTGCGTAAAAATGTGGGTAAAGACAAGTTTGGATTCGCCACACACATGCAATCGCAAACTTATCTAGAATTTGTAACCTTGAAAGAAAGAATTTCGACTTTAACCGATCCGCGCGAGGAGTATACAAGCCGTCTCGCAACGCGCCGAGCGGCGCTCAACACTGAACAACAGCGCAGCCGCAAGA
>DASTMP010000320.1:0-2648 GCA_035714085.1 Blastocatellia bacterium | reverse complement strand
GGCAGGCCATTGGCCACGCAAGCCCCGCCGATGACGTTGTTGATGCCCTGGAAGTTGACCCGATTGAAGAGATTGAAGCCTTCGACCGTGATCTCCACGAAACGGCTCTCCTTGACGAAGAAGCGGCGGGCCAGGCGCAGGTCGAAGCTGTAGAAGGCTTCGCCGCGACCAGTGTTTCGCCCGGCCTGTCCCGGACGGTCGCTCTGCGAGCGGCCGTCGTTATTGGCGTCGAAACCGAGCAGCAGGTTGAAAGGCCGCCCGCTCTGCGCCACGACGATCGGCGCCAGTGACCAGTCCCGGGCAATCGGAGCTTTAAACGGGCTTTGGATGACGCCGCTGGCCACGAAGCGGTGGCGCTGGTCGAAGGCCGAGAGCGCGCGGTCCAGCCGCAGGTTGAGCGGATTCCGCGCCGAGAAGTCGCTATTGTAATCCGTCACCTCGTCAATCGCCTTCGAGAACGTGTAGTGCGCGTTGAGACTGAAATTGCGTGAGAATCGCTTCTGCGCCTGCGCGGTGAAGGCGTGGTAGAACGAATTGGCCGTCGTTTCATAGACGTTGTCCTGGAATCGTAGCGGGCTGACGAAGTCGGTGGCGCGGTTGAAGGTCGGGCCGCCCATCGGGTTGAGCGTGGCGACCGGGCCGGTTTGCCTGAATTGATTGATGTCGCGGTTGCGCGTGATGTGAATGCCGCGCGTGTAAAGATAGTTCAGCTCCAGCGATACGCCCGCGCCCAGGTCGCGCTGGACGCCGAGGCTGGCCTGGTAGGTCGTCGGGTTGCGGTAATTTGGACCCAGGCGAAAACGCACTTCGAGCGGAGCGCCCGGTCGCGGGTTGATGTTGAGCGGCGCCGCCGCCACGTCCGCCAGCGTGATTGTGCGCTGGCCGAGCGCGCCACGGGCCAGCAATGTCTGATAGACCGCGAACGACGTGGGCAGACCCACTGTGTTTGAGGTAGCCGTCGCCAGCACAATGTTGATATTGCTCGGGTCGCCCATCCCGCTCAACTCGGTCGTCACGTTGGCCACCGCGTTGTTGAGGAAGCCGGTGAAGATGCCGGCGCCACCGCGGATCGCCGTCTTGCCGTCACCCCACGGGTCCCACGAGAAGCCAACGCGCGGCTGGAAGTCTTTCTTGTAGGTCGGGATGAAGAACGGTTCGTCGTGAATCGAGTAGCGCAGGCCGTAGTTGAGCGTGAAGTTCGGCCGCAGCTTCCAGGCGTCCTGGACATAGAGGCCGTAGCGGTTCGTCCACGAGTTGGCGGCGGCGTCGCCGAAGCCCTGCTGGTAGACGATCGGCAGATTCAGATTAAACGACTGCAGCGAGTTGATCGGCGCCGCCAGCGCCGGAAGCAAACTCGGCTGATTGGCTGTCAGAAACTGCGTCAACTGCGTCAACACCGTCGGACCCAGGGTGGGGTTGAGCGCAATGATGTTGCCGAGCGGGATGGCCGCGCCGAAATTGAAACGCCCGCCAAAGAATGTCTCGCTCGTCGTGGTTATGCGGCTGAAGAACATCGAGCCGCCGAACTTCAGCGTATGATCGCCGAAGATCTTCGAGAAGTTGTCATAGACGTCGTAATGACGCTCGATCGTCTCCGAAGGCAGGAAGATGTCGCGGCCGAAGTTGCCGAAGCCTTCGATGTTGATCTCCGGCCCGAAGGGGTCGTTGGTGAAATACCCGCCCCGCGTATAGCTGTATTGCAGCTTCAATTCATTGAACGCGGTCGGGCTGAGCTGGTAATTGTGCGAGGCCACGACGCCGCCGTTGAATCCCGTGAACCGGCGGCCGCGCGAGACGGCCGTCAGCGCCCCCGCCGCCTGGTTTTCAAAATCGGCGTCGGTCAGGTTGAAGCGCAGGTAGCCGCCGCTCCGTTCGCTGAAGTTGTGGTCGAGCCTCGCCGAAAATTGCGTCTGGGATTCGTCAAACGGGAACTGCCCGCTGGCGTTGGTGAAGAGCTGGATCGTGCGCGGAAATGCCGTCGCCGTCGTCGTCAGCGCGCCTCGCAACCCGGCGGCCAACGGGGCAAATGACGGAACACCGCTCAGGAAGTTGAGCAGCGAGTTTTGCGACGCCGTCGGCTGGAAAATGTTCGGATCGCTGAGCAGGTTGATGAATGCGGTGCGCTCTGAACTCAGGCGCTCGACGGCGGTGAAGAAAAACGTCTTATTCTGCCGGAGAGGGCCGCCGAACGAGCCGCCGTACTGCTGGCGGTTGAATGGCGATTGGCCGTTGGGGTTGAAATCGAAAGCGTTGCGCGCGTCGAAGGCCTTGTCGCGGAAGATACCGAACGCGCTGCCGTAGAAATTGTTGCGGCCTGACTTCGAGACGATGTTGACCACGCCACCCGCAGCCCCGCCCAGCTCCGCGCTGTAACTGTTGCGCACCACCTGGAATTCCTGCACCGCCTCCTGACTGAGGGTCGCCTGCACGCCGCCCGACGCGCCTAAAGTCTCGGCCCCGTCCACCTGCACCATGTTGCCGCGCCCGTTGTTGCCGCCGAACGACAGTCCCGACTGCGGCGTCTGCGCGACGCGAAAGTCGGACGAATCGGCGATGTTGTCCGCATCCGTCACCCCCGGGGTCAGCAGCGCGTAATCCAGAAAATTACGGCGGTTGATCGGCAGGTTGGAGATCTGTTTCGAGTCCAC
>DASTMP010000319.1:0-10768 GCA_035714085.1 Blastocatellia bacterium | reverse complement strand
GCGCATAGGCCATCTGGTAATAGTTGTGCCCCAGTTCGTGGTGGACGGTCTGAAAATCTTCGTCATTGATCTTGATACAGATCTTCAGCCGCACGTCCTTCTGGTTGTCGATGTCCCAGGCGCTGGCGTGGCAGACGACGGCGCGGTCCTGCGGCTTGGTGAAGAGCGAGCGCTCCCAGAAAGTCTGCGGCAGCGGATCGAATCCGAGCGAAGTGAAGAAAGCTTCGCCGTAGCGTGTAAGCTGCCTGGCGTCAGTCTTTTTCTCCACGAGAATTTTGGTCAGGTCGTAGGTCGGCGCGGTCGAGGCGGGTTTGACGATGTCGTAAATATTGCCCCATGTCTGGCTCCACATATTGCCGAGCAAATGAGCCGGAATCGGGCCGGTCGCGGGAACCGCCTCGCCGTATTTCTGCCGCAGTTTGGCGCGCACGTAAGTGTGCAGCGAATCGTAGAGCGGTTTGACCTGTAACCACAGCCGCTCCATTTCCGCCGCGAACTGATCGGGCTCCATATCATAATTCGACCGCCACATCGCGCCCGCGTCCTTGAACCCCATTTCGCGCGAGCCCTTGTTGGCCAGATCGACAAAACGAGCGTAATCCTTGCGATATTGCGGCGAAACTTTGTGCCAGCCCGTCCAGGCTTTCTTCAATTCTTCGGGATTGCGGTTCTCGGCCATGATCGTCTCGAGATCGCCGAGACTCAGGCACTTTTTCCCGCCCGTGGCGCCCTGATCCGGGCAATATTCGAATTTGCCGTATGAGCTTTCCATGCCGACCGCAATCTTTGTCAATTCCTCGCGCTCGGCGGGATTTGAAGGCGCGGGCAATGGAACCGCCAGCTTTAAAAGTTTGATCTTGCGGGCCACATCCGGCGACAGTGAAACTCCGTCGAACTTGCGCGCCTCATCGGCCAGTTCTTTGACCGTCGCGATCAGGTTGTCCCTGGCGCCGGCCGCGATGAGCTCCGTGTCATCGGTGATGAAATTGCTCTGCACCCAGCTCGCGCGGCTGTCTTTGATCGTCGCGTCAAGGTAACGTTTCTCAGCTTCCACGATGAACTTTTCAGCGTCGGCGGCGTCCGGGTTCCGGCCGGCGGCGCCGCCGCGGCAGGCCACGAAAAGCGCCGTCGCCATCGCCGCCAGGCTGAGAAGGCAGAGAAATCGGATATTTCGTTTCATGAATAACCTCTTACGCTAAGTGAGTTGATGGTAAATTGTTTCCGCGCCTAGCGCGGGGCATGTGTCCGCATAATGATGAAGCCTGATCGGCGATAGATCAAACCATCAATTGGCCGCCGTTGATTTCAATCGTCTCACCCTGAATATAGCTCGCTGCGTCGGAGGCCAGGAACGCGATCACTCGCCCGCATTCTTCCGATGTTCCCAGTCGGCCCATCGGAATGGTCTTGACGAATTGTTGCAACAACTCCGGAGTGGACATCCGTTCGTGGAAAGGCGTGTCAATCACTCCGGGAGCGACCCCGTTGACGCGAATGCCGTAAGGGGCAAGCTCCTTGGCCAATCCTTTGGTCAAACACATCACGCCCGCTTTGGCGGCCGCGTAAACGGCCGCCCCGGGACCGCCGCCATGATGCCCGGCAATCGAGCCGACGTTGATAATCACGCCGCTCTTGCGATCGGTCATTTCGGGCGCCACGGACTGCGAACAGAGCAGCACGCTTTTAAAATTGAGGTTCATCACTCGATCCCACAACTCTTCGTCGAATTCGAGCAGCGAGCATCGTTGAATCAAATCGCCCGCGTTGTTGACCAGGATGTCTATGGGACCGAGACTCCCACGCGCGGCTTCGAGGAGCGATTGCGCGCCCTGCTTCGTCGAGACGTCGGCTTGAACTATCACGGCGCGCCCGCCATGCGATTCGACGGCTCGCTTTGTCTCTTCCGCTCCGGCCTGGTTTTTATTGTAATTGATCGCTACGTCCGCGCCGCATTCGGCCAGCGTGATCGCGGCCCATCGCCCAATGCCCGTGCTCGCGCCAGTGACGATCGCGACGCGGCCGTCCAAATTTTGTTTGTTCATAGTTCTCCTTTTCGGTACAGCTCGCGTTACTGATCTTTATAGACTATTTCCCCATTGACGATTGTCGCCGCCACATTGAGGGTCGAGTTCTCTGCGTCCCAGCGGAACAGGACCAAATCCGCCTTGCGCCCGATTTCAACCGATCCGAATTCGGCGCCGAGGCCGAGCAATTCGGCCGGATTCGCGCTCGCCATGCGCAGCGCGTCATCGAGCGACGCGTCGGAATACCGAACCGTCCTGCCGACGGCTTCAGGCATCTCCAAAACCGAGCCTGCCAGATATGGGGAGCCGGGCAGATTTACTCTGCGCGCGGGCGTGACTTCGACTTCGACATTTCCCAGTCGGTATCGGCCCGCCGGAAGGCCTGCCGCCGCGATCGCGTCCGTAATCAGGATGCTGCGCGCAGCGCCTTTCGAGCGCAGAAAACATTTCACGACCGAAGGCGGCAAATGATGGCCGTCGACGATGAAACTAGCCCACAGATCGTCGTTCGCCAACTGCTCCCAGACGTAATTCGGATGGCGATCGATTTTAGCGTGCGAACCGTTGCCGAGATGGGTCGAAAGTTTCGCTCCCGCGCGCGCGGCGGCGGCGATCTGCGCGGGCGCCGCCGCGGTATGGCCGATCGCTACGACGACGCCTGAGGCCGCCGCGCGTTCGATGAAATCAATGGCGCCGGGCCATTCTGGCGAGAGCGTGACGATGCGAATCAGTCCTCGCGCGGCGTCCTGCCAACTTTGAAATTCGTCCCAATCGGGCGTCCGCGCGTGTTGTTTCGGATGAGCGCCGCGCGGGCCGTCTTCGGGCGAAATGAAAGGGCCTTCGACGTGGATGCCGATCATCGCGCGCGCGAATTCCAGCGACTCATCGGCCGCTCGAACCAGGTTGGAGACGCATTTAGCGATGTGATCGAAGGATTCAGTGATGATCGTGGGACAGAACGCCGTCACGCCAGTTCGCCAGAGCTTTCGTGTCGCGGCGACGATCTGTTCGCTGTTTGTGTCCGGGTCGTTGAAATCAACGCCGTCATAGCCGTTAATCTGAATGTCGATCAGTCCCGGAGCGACGCGCAAGTCCTCGCCGCCGAGGTGGCGGGCTGATGAAAGTTCAGAATGGGCGATTGCGCTGATTACGCCGTCCGCTATTTGCAGACCGATCAGATCGGCGCTTCCCCCGACTTTGGCGCTCAGTTTCATCGACTGTCTTAAAGTGGCGATCGACGCTTCCTCAGAAATGTTTCTTAAATGAAGATTGAATATCGCTAAAAGCCCAAGCCACGAATGAACACTATATAACATAACTTTATCGCGGCCGAACAGCCTGTGCGGGTATAATGGCGCCTCCAAAAATCCCCAAGGCGATGAATTAACTCCAAAGGTGATTATGCGTAATCCGACCCCTAATAGAATGCGACTGGCGTTCGCCGTCTTCTCGGTGATGCTCTGTTTGTTCGTCGAAGCTCAGTCCGCTTTCGGTCAACAGATCGGCGGCTTCGAACGAATGAATGAACTCCGCAGGCTGCGCGACCAGCTGCAACTTGCCGACCCGCTGCATGATTCGGACGTCCTCGTAATATTGAATGACCGCGTGATTTCCGAAGCCGCGCAGCGACTCGTCGGGCTTGAATTTCTGATGTCCAAAGGCGGAGTGTTGAAGGTGACTTCGATCCAGAGCAATTTGCAAACGGCCGCGGCGACATTCAGGATCGGGGTCCAGGCGAAATCGTCCGTGACGATGAACCTGCAACTGATCGGACGGCTCAACAGCGCTGAGTTTCAAAGAGGCGCGCTGCGATTGCCGCTGAAAATCATCGATGTGAAATTGATGAACGGCGGGATTTCAGGATTCTTTCTGAAGACCATCTTCGGCGAATGGGTCAATCCGAGGACCTGGGACAGAAAAATACCCGCGATCGAAATCCCGATGGAGATCGCGGAGACGATGCGGATTCCCCCCGGACGATTCGACGTCAAGGGCGACTTGCCGATGGAGATTTCAACGCCCGAATATCAGGCGCCATTGAAATTCAACGTCACGTCTCTGCTCGCGCTCGATAAACGCGCCGTGGTTTCGTTGCGACTCGGCCAGGACGCCTCGGCGAAGACGATCCCGGTATCGTATGAGGACACTGGCGAGGCCTCAGGCGCGAACGACGGCGATCCGGCGGCGATCGAGAGCGCCGCGATGGCGCTCGAGGACGATATCGCGCGATTGAGCGAAGGTTTAAATTCGAACGGCGATTTCCGCGCGGTTTTGAGCCGCCGCCTGATCAACGCGCTGCTCACGCAGGTGACTGCGGCGCATAACGACGATCTCGACATCCACCTTAAGCAGGGGCGCATCCGTTCGGAAGATGTCAACGTCATCGTCAATGTCAAGAATTACACCGACGTCGAGAGCGGAGAGGGACATGCGGACCTGACGCGACTCGACATCGAGAATATCGCGGACGGAAAGGCTATCGTGCGGGTGAGCGGGCAGGGCGAAGTGGACGCGCGGCTGCGCGGACGCGAGTACGGAGTGCCCTACGCCATCTCGCCTCACATGACTTTCTCGATAAAGGATCAGCCTCTGCCGCTGGAATTCGTCAGTGAAGGGAAGAAGATATTTCTGCGCGCCGCGCCCGGTTCCACACTGCCCATAGACATCCAGTTCAATTTGAAAATCGCCGGGCATGACCTGCGGTTAGACCGCAGGTCGATCGCGCAAGCCGATAAATGGCTGAACCGGGTCGAACTGCCGTCATTTTTCGACCGCGAGATTCCGCTGCCGCGCAGAATCAGAATCGACGGCGCCGGCCATCCGTTTATAATCGAAAGTCGAAACCTGAGTTACGGGCTTTCCAACATGCGCATCGGCGCGAAAGACGATGCGATCGAAATCACGGCCGACGTCAACTTCGACCAGCCGATGATGATTCCACCAAAATGATTCGATATGAGAGGCGAGCCGCCAAAATCAAAGCCCCAGATGAAATGGATGAAATGGGCGACCATTTCCCTTTGCTGGACGGCCCTCGCTCTCGTCTTCACCGGTCAGACTTATGTCAATCAGGCGTCGTCAACTGACACAATCCATTGGAAGACGCCTCTGGTAATCGAATTATGTTGGGCGTATTCGTGGAATATAGTAACCCCGCTCATCCTTCAACTGTTAAACCGTTTCCCTTTACAACGTGGGAAACTCTCCCGCTCCATTGGAATACAAGTTTTTGCCGCTCCGTTTTTCTTCATTGCCAGTTCGGCTATTTCCGTCATCGCGTATAGATTGATCCTCGGCCCTTACCCCGGGTCGAGGTCTCTTTTCGACTCATTTCAGAGCGTCGTCATTCATGGTTTCGCTTTCGGATTGCTGATTTACGGACTGATTATTGGTATCAGCCAGGCGATAAACTATTATCACGGGTATCGAGACAGAGAACTGCTGGCGTCGAATCTTGAAACCCGTCTGGTAGAGGCGCAACTCGACGCTCTGAGAATGCAATTGCATCCACACTTTCTATTCAACACGCTCAACAGCGTCTCCGTGCTGATGCGAAGGGATATTGACGCGGCTGACCGGATGCTGCTTCAACTCAGCTGCCTGCTGCGCGGCGCCCTGGCCAGAAATGCGGCCCACGAAATAAAGCTCAGGCAGGAACTGGAAATTCTCGAACAATATCTGGAGATTGAACAAATCCGTTTTCAGGATCGTTTGACCGTCAGGACGCATGTTGATCCGTCGGCGCTCGACGCGCTGGTCCCTCAATTCTTCTTTCAGCCACTGGTTGAAAACGCCATTAGGCACGGAATCGCAGACCGCGAAATGGAAGGAGTGATTGATATTCGCGCTGAACATCAAAACGGCATGCTCCATCTTCAGGTGCGCGACAACGGCCCGGGTTTAAACATTTCGAACGGAAATTTTATTGAAGGGGTTGGCCTTTCGAATACGCGCTCTCGACTTGAATATCTGTATGGCTCTGGCGGCCGTTTCGAAGTATGTAACGCCGAAGAAGGCGGTTTGATCGTCGCCGCCGCATTTCCATTTCATACTGAAACAATCATTGAAGTTGAAGCGAAGAGATAACAACGCGGAAAAGATTCGAGCGCTTATTGTTGATGATGAACCGCTGGGGCGCGAAGGAATTCGCATGCGACTCGAAAAAGAGCCGGACATGGAAGTGATCGGCGAGTGCGTAAACGGGCGGGATGCCGTGACAGTCATCCTGCGCGACGTCCCCGACTTGGTTTTTCTCGACATTCAAATGCCCAGGCTGGACGGGTTCGGGGTGATCGAGGCCGTCGGCGTGAGACAGATGCCGCATGTCATTTTCGTCACCGCATATGATGAACACGCGCTGCGGGCTTTCGACGTGAGCGCGCTCGACTATTTGCTGAAGCCGGTTGACGGCGAGCGTTTTTTCGAAGCGCTAGAACGAGCCAGGAATCGGATTCGCGGCAAAAACCTCGAAGCGATCAGCGCACAGTTGCGTAAAATGATGGCGGCTCTTAAAGGCGAAAGAAAATATCTTGAACGCTTGTCTATCAAGTCCACCGGCAAATCCGGCGGCCGCGTCGTATTTATAGACATAGACGATATTGATTGGATCGGGGCCGCCGACAACTACGTCGAGGTTCATGCCGGGCGTGAATCACACCTCCTGCACGCCACAATGAACAATCTGGAGAGCAGACTCGATCCCGATAAATTTCTCCGCATTCATCGCTCAGCCATCGTCAATATCGAGCGGATAAAAGAATTGCATCCGCTGTTTCATGGCGAATACCAAATCATCTTAAAAGACGGCGCCCGGCTGACGTCAGGCCGTGGCTATCGAGAAAACCTTCAGAAACTCCTCAACAATCTCTAGCGTCGAAAAACAGCGCTGACATTTCACCACGCGGGTTAGCCACTCTGCCCCGGATAACCGCCGCCTACCCAAAATCTGTTCTCGAATTCGTTTATTCCGCCTATTGTGCGCGGGCATGCAGTTCGCATGTTTATATCAAAATGAGGAGATGAACTATGGTGATTCACGGAAATACCGTAAAACTGATCTCGTCATCCAAGTGGAGAAAAGGCTTCTTTCTCGCGCTTGCCGTAACCTGCGTTATGACCTGGAGCTTATCCTTGTGGGCGAGGCCTGACGATGAAATTCCATACCCTACGGGCTACCGCCAGTGGACGCATGTGAAAAGCACAATCATTGGCCCGAAGAGCTCCCTCTATGAACAAATTGGTGGAATTCAGCACATCTATGCGAATGAAAAAGGAATGGAAGGGTATCGTACCGGTCGTTTTCCCGAAGGTTCAATTCTTATATATGACTTCCTTAAAACAGAAGAGGGCGTCAACAACCCTGGAGTGGTAAGTGAAGGCGCGCGACGATTCACCAGCGTCATGGTCAAGGACAGCAAACGATACGGCGCGACAGGAGGCTGGGGCTTTGAGGAATTCAGAGGCGACAGCCAGACGGATCGAATGATAGGCGCAGCCGCTCCAACAAAATGTTACGGCTGTCATACCTCACAAAAAGAGCGCGATTTCGTATTTAGCTCGTATCGCAAATGAAGTCGGCCTGCTGAAATCGGCGGATCAAGTAAAGGAGAAGGAATTGAAAATACGTATTTACAAAAATGCCAGAAAGCTAATCTCGTTTGCCGGGTGGAGAAGAGTGATCTTTCTCGCGCTTGCCGCAGCCTGCATTTTGACCTGGAGTTTATCCTTGTGGGCCAAGCCAAACGACGAGGTTCCATATCCTGTGGGCTACCGTAAGTGGGTTCACGTGCGCAGCGCATTGATTGGGCCAAAGAACCCTGCCTTTGAACATTCTGGAGGGATCCACCACATTTACGGGAACGAAAAAGCGATGGAAGGATACCGCGACGGGCGGTTTCCGGATGGCTCGGTCCTTGTTGCCGACTTTCTTGAAACTCGAGAGAGCGAAGGAGTGACGACGGAGGGGCCGCGGCGTCGAATAGATGTAATGGTAAAGGACAGCAAACGATTCGTCGCGACTGGAGGCTGGGGCTTTGAGCAATTCAGAGGCGACAGCCAAACGGATCGACTGGTGACCGCAGAAACCGCGGCGACCTGTTTTGCTTGCCACTCCAAGCAAAAAGAGCGCGATTCCGTGTTCAGCGTATTTCGTAAGTGAGTTGAATCACCACCCGATCGCGCAGCCGTCTTTGCGCGGGTCCGATCCTCCGAAGAGCGCGCCCGTCTTCGGGTCGATCATAATCGCCTGATAGCCGCCGAACATTCCCGGCGACGTCGTCAGCCGGTGGCCTTTGGCTTCGAGCCCCTTTCGCGCGTCTGCGCCGATCTCCGATTCGAGCGCGAGTCCGCTGTCGAAATGTCTAAAGCGCGGTTGCTCGCCTGCACGCTGAACGTCCATCCCGAAATCGATGATGTTGAGCAGTACCTGGACGTGACCCTGCGCCTGCATATCGCCGCCCATCACGCCGAATGAGAGCCAGGGCTTGCTGTCTTTAAAAACCATCGCGGGAATGATCGTGTGGAAGGGGCGTTTGCCGCCTTCGAGCCGGTTGGGCGATTGCGGGTCGAATACAAATCCCGCGCCGCGATTGTGCAGGACGATCCCTGTGTCGCCCGCGACCAGACCCGATCCGAACGCGCTGAAGATGCTCTGGATGAACGAGACGGCGTTGCGGTCTTTATCGACCACCGTCAGGTAAACGGTGTCTTCACCGCCGTGCGGCTCGGTCGCCGTATGATTGGCGACGCGCCCCGCGTCAATATGCTTGCGCATCTCCGCCGCGTAATCTTTCGAGAGTAGTTTGTCGAGCGGCGCCGGGTAGAAAGCCGGGTCAGCGATGTAGCGCGCGCGGTCAATGAAAGCCAGCTTCTTGGCTTCGACCAGCAGGTGCAGATATTCGGCTGTGTTGTGGCCGAGTTTGCCGACGTCGTAACCTTCCAGGATGTTGAGTATTTCGAGCGCGGCCAGTCCCTGCCCGTTCGGCGGCATTTCGTAGACGGTGTAGCCGCGATAATTCACGCTGATCGGGTCGACCCAGTTCGACGTCTGGTTGGCGAAATCGCGCAGCGTGTGGAACCCGCCTTTCCCCTGCGCGAACTTGACGATCTTTGCCGCGATCTCGCCGCGATAGAAGACGTCGGGTCCCTGCGCGGCGATCTTCTTCAGCGTGTCGGCCAGGTTTTTGTTGACGAAGATTTCGCCCGGCGCGGGCGGTCTACCGTTCGGCAGAAAGGTCGCGGCGAAATCGGGTTCAGCTTTGTGGCTCAATCCGGCCTGCCAGTCGGCGGCGATGACATCGGTGACAGGGAAGCCGCGCTCGGCGTATTCGATTGCGGGCTGCAAGACCTGCGCGAGCTTCATCGTTCCATAGCGCTCCAGCACCTTCGCCCATCCGTCAACCACGCCCGGAACCGTGACGGTATGGATTCCCTCCGACGGCATTCGATCGATGCCGCGTCGCTTCAACTCATCTATACTGATGGCCTGTGGCGAGCGCCCGCTGGCGTTGAGACCTTTCAGCTCTTTGCGCTTCGCGTCCCAGACGATTGCGAACATGTCGCCGCCCGGACTGACCATCATCGGTTCAACCACGCAGAGCACAGCCGCAGCAGCGACCGCCGCGTCAATCGCGTTGCCGCCCTGTTGCAGAATGCGAAGACCGGCGGCCGAAGCCAAAGGCTGACTGGTCGCGACCATCCCGTTCATCGCGCGAACAGCCGAACGCGTTTTTCCGCCCGTCGAAGCGGGTTTGTCTCCGACTTGATTCTGCGAATTTACAGGTATCCCAAAAAACATAGATGAAGCTAAAAGAATCGTCGAAACAGTCAAGGCTACAGCTTTCGCGCAAAGCATGGTCTTCCCCCCACTGTTATTTTGTTATGTCAGTTTTTTATCCGCGCCGCCGCTGCGCCCGCGTCATGAGCGTTCCATTGACAGCGGTTTTTACGGCGACTTCGCTGGATTGATCTTCGCGAATGACGGTTTTGCGCCTGAAGCCTGCATCTTTCTCGCCACGCCTTCGACTTCAGCCATCACCCGCAGCAGGTTCTCGCCCAGAACCTTTTTCACATCGGCTTCGGAGTAGCCGCGTTTGAGCAGTTCGTAAGTGATCGCCGGCAGCTTCGATACATCCTCCATACCGGTGGGAACCAGGCCATCGACGCCGTCGAAATCGGAGCCGATGCCCACGTGATCAATGCCGGCCACTTTTAT
Organism: Blastocatellia bacterium; assembly: GCA_035714085.1. Lineage (GTDB taxonomy): Bacteria > Acidobacteriota > Blastocatellia > RBC074 > RBC074 > JAJVID01. The sequence continues at coordinate 532 of DASTMP010000319.1, read as the reverse complement.
CGCATGTTCGAAATGTCGCATCAGCATATCCAGAGTCGCGGCGCTGGCAGGCTTCCCCGGCGCCGGCATTCCCGGCTTGGCGTATTCGGTGTTGATGAAGCCGTTGTAGAAATTGATCATCACGACGCCGCGATTTTTAGCCAGAGCCTTGAGCATATCATCGGTCGGATTGCGAGGAACGTTGGTCAGCGCGCGGCAGGAGGAGTGCGACGCGATGACCGGGGCCTGGCTCGTTTCAATCGCGTCCCGGAACGTGTCGTCGGACACGTGCGAGATGTCCACCATCATTCCAAGCCGGTTCATCTCCCGCACGACCTCGCGCCCGAAATCGCTCAACCCGCCGTGCCGTTTCTCCGCCGGACTGTCGATGCCTCCAGCGGAATCGGCCCAATTGTTGGTGTTGGTGTGCGTCAGGGTCATATACCGCACGCCGAGCCGGTAAAACTCCCGCAGCGCCGAGAGGCTGTCTTCGATCGCGTGCCCGCCTTCGATGCCCATCAGCGCGGCGATCTTGCCGGATTTATGAATGCGG
>DASTMP010000318.1:0-14923 GCA_035714085.1 Blastocatellia bacterium | reverse complement strand
TTTGTCCAAGTAGGTCTTCTGGTTTTTGATAGTCTTTCAGAAGTTCGTCGAGGATTTCTTTCGTGATGGCCATAATCGATCCTTTCTCCGGAAATTGTTCCGGGCATTATGGCCATTTACACGGTTTTTCTGAAACCCTCTTCAACAGGGCATTTCGCCTTCGCAAAGCCCCCCAAATCGTGGCTGTGAATGAAATTGGTAAGGTCGTATTAGTCCATTTCGGCACTCTGGAGAAAGACGGATTGAAAGACCTTGCTAGTCGCCTTATCCACACAACAGATGTCGGGACGCATTGACTTAATAACCGGGGCGCTGATCGATCACCGCCCTCGATATGTTCCCGCAGACATTCCACGTCGAGACGGTCGTTCGATTGAGGATCGAGAATTGAGGATTGAAAATCACCTTACCTGTGATGACGCGCTCTTCCCTCCTCAATCTTCGCTCTTCTTTCTTCAATCTTCGCTCTTCGCTCTTCAATCCCCGCTCTTCGCTCTTCGTTCTTAGTTCTTCGCTCTTCGTTATCCAATCTTCGCTCCTCGCCCTCCAATTTTCGCTCTTCTCTATCCACTCTTCGCTCCTCATCCTCGATCTTATGAACCGCTACCGGAGAGAGCTTCGTCGCGACGTTGTTCTCGACTTCGGCTTTCAGAAGTATCTGGTAGTAACGAGGAAGTCCATTCGGCCCCGCCAATCGCCGCAAGCGCTGATTGATTTCGGCGAGATGAATTTTATTGGTGATTAGTTCGGCGGCTGCGCCCGTGCCCACGCCTCGGAGCCCTTCGAGAGCCATGATCACGTTTTTGCTTTGAGCCGAGGGCTTGACAGTGATCATTGCGTAATCCTCCAGAATCTGTCCGGTCTGTTCGTCGAATTTCGTCATGTATTCCGATTCCTCTCCCGGCTGCGGTTTAGGGTTGGCAATCGATATTTGCGGGGTGAAATAGAATTCCTCCTTGACTGGCATCTTGCCCGCCCACGCGTTAGACCACCTTCCGCCCAGCATGATCAGATTGCGATCCTTAAGATCCTCGCCCGTAAGATTTCGGCTCTGTTTCAAGGTGATTCCCAGGCCGCGACTTCGAAAAAGACTGGTTATGAGGTGCGCGCCGATCGCCTCACCGATTCCGGTGTGGGACACCGGCGACAGATATAGTTTCGGCGGAGCGAGGTATTCCGGCTCGTTCTGGCCCGTCTGCTTGAGCAGGTCGAACAACTCCTTCGAGCTTTCTTTGGACAGCTCAATAGAGTTTTTGCGCAGAACATCGGGGTCGGACTTGTTGACCAGAACATAGACGGGAGGGTTGCTCAGCACCTGAATGGTCGGGTCCTGGCTCGAGAAGAACGGCCCCCAGACAGGACTGTAGATGTCCTGTTCCGCCGTTGAACCAGTCGCTTGATTCTTCCGCCAGACGTTTATCGTGATCAGAATTATGGCGACTGCGGCCAGGGCGCCGATCACCAACGCCAGCCGCCCTCTCCGGCTTTCGTTCTCCGATTGCGCGGGCTGCGTACTTCGATCCTGAATCGCGACGAGCGCATGCGCGCCGCCCTGCGAGCCAGTAGGATGCGTTTCGATCTCAGCCGGAACGTCAGAGGAATGTTTGAAGACAGGCTCATAACTCCCTATCGGAATCTCAAGGCGAACCTCATCGTTCCTGCCTTCATGCAGATAATATTGCTCAAGCCTTTTGCGGACGTCATGGGCGGCGACGCGAACGACGGGATCCTCAGCGGGACTGTAGCGGTCGCTTCGCTCATAAACCTCAAGCCCGATCAGATGCTCGTTTATCTCCTTCGCCCTGCCCGCCAGGTGATAGTCGCAGATCAATTGCACAAATTTTCGCTTCTTGGGCGCCTGGGAAAAATGCCTGCTATTCAGTATCCGCTCGAGCGTCCGCTTGATCTCTTCAGGTGGGATGGGAACACTAATCTCTATCGAGGTTTGATGTTCGGTAATGGATCTCTGCACCATAGAGCCTCCTCCGAAAAATGTCCGACAAGCTGCCAGCTTGCCGCCGCTTCCGGTAGTCGCCTATTGCGAGAGCCTCGACAAGCTGGCAGCTTGTCGGACATTGGCGCGCCGCCATTTTCATTTTTCAGAGCGGCGGCATGCGACATGCACGACCCCTTACATAAGCAAGAAGAAGTTTCGCGCTGCGCGTAATTAGAGCACCGAATTTTGAGGATGTTAAGTGTTAAGTCAACCTGTTAAGTAACGGAAAACGGACTTGGCGCTGACGAATCAAAAGAGTAGAAAAGCAATGTTTTCGGCCAGGGAAAATTTTCCCAGACCTGAAACCCAGGACCCGGACCTGCCGCCTACATTTTCCTACAAACTGTTGCCTAATCAAGCCTCGAAGGAAAAATTTATAGGCGGCGGTCGGTCAGTCATAGGTTTTAGTCATCAGTGAAAAGTCATGGCCTCTCGAATCAATTTTACCAACAACTTTTCAGTCTGGCTTTGCCCAATTATGAAGATTCTGTTTATCGCGTTTCCCATTTTGATTCTAATGATATGGCCGGCGTCCGGCGCCAATGCGCAGGTATATCGTCACAACCTGATGCCGACGCCGGCGGAGGTCAGCTTTCAACCAGGGAAGCTGGCCATAAGAGAGTCGTTCTCAGTGGCCGTCAGGGGACACGACGACCGGCGGCTTGAAGCGGGCATCGACCGCGCCGTGAGGCGGCTGGAAGCACGGATCGGGATGGAGTTGAGGCGCGGCGTTGTGACTGACGCCACCAACCCGACGCTCGTGATCGAATGCCGTGAAGCCGGTCTTCCTGTCCCGTCGCTCAACGAAGACGAGTCCTACTCCCTCGAAGTCTCGAGCGAGCGGGCGACCTTGAAAGCGCCGACCGTGATCGGCGCGCTGCGGGGGCTGGAGACGCTATTGCAATTGGCGGAGAGCGACCGCGACGGATATTACCTCCCATGCGTGAAGATCGACGACAAGCCGCGCTTCCGCTGGCGCGGCTTGCTTTTCGACTCCAGCCGTCACTTTCAGCCCCTCGAAGTCATCAAGCGCAATCTGGACGGGATGGCCTCGGTCAAGCTCAACGTCTTTCACTGGCATCTGACCGACGACCAGGGATTCCGAATCGAGAGCAAAAAATATCCGAAGCTGACCGGGATGGGTTCGGACGGGCTCTTCTACACGCAGGATCAGGCGCGCGAAATCATCGCCTACGCCGCAGAGCGCGGAATTCGCGTCGTGCCGGAATTCGACCTGCCCGGCCACGCGACGAGCTGGGTCGTCGGATACCCTGAATTGGCCAGCGCTTCGGGGCCTTATCAGATCGAACGCCAGCCGGGCGTCTTCGATCCTACACTCGATCCGACGCGCGAAGAGATCTATCAATTCCTGGACGGCTTCTTCGGCGAAATGGCCGCGCTCTTCCCCGACGAATATATGCACATCGGCGGCGATGAGAATGAAGGCAAACAATGGGATCGCAATCCGCAAATCCAGTCTTTCATGAAGGAGCGGGGGATAAAGAACAACCACTCGCTGCAAGCTTACTTCACGATGCGCCTCGCGCGCATTCTTCAGAAATATAAAAAGAAGACGATGGGCTGGGAGGAGATCCTGGCCGACGATCTGCCCAAGGACGTCGTGATCCATTCCTGGCGCGGCCCCGAATCGCTAGCCGAGGCTGTGAAGAAAGGTTTCAGCGGCGTCCTTTCGGCAGGGTATTACATCGATCTGAGCTACCCGGCGTCGAATCACTACCGCGTCGATCCGGTCGCGATGGACAAAAATCTGAGCCGGCAGGAAGAGGAGCGCATCCTGGGCGGCGAGGCCACGATGTGGAGTGAATACGTCAGCCCTGAAACGATCGACTCGCGCATCTGGCCGCGCGCGGCGGCGATAGCCGAACGGTTCTGGTCGCCGCGCTCGGTCGCCGACGTCGACGACATGTACCGGCGGTTGGCGGTCACGAGCGTTCGGCTCGAAGAGCTCGGGCTCACGCACGAAAAGAATTATCGCTCGCTGCTGCGTCGTATGGCGGGCGGCAAGGAGATCGGACCGTTGGAGACGCTGGTCTCGGTGGTCGAGCCGGTCAAGCAATACAACCGCGGACAACAGCGTCCGACGACGATGCTCTCGCCGCTGACGGGTTTCGTCGACGCGGCGAGGCCCGACAGCGAGGCCGCCCGCAACTTCGCCTCGCTGGTCAACGGCTTTCTGGCCGACGCGCCGCGATTTCAGACCAACCGGGAGGAGGTGGAACGGACGCTCGCCAAATGGCGCGACGCGCGGCCCGCGATTGAAGCGATGACCAGGCGCTCGGGGCTGCGCGAGGCCGAGCTCCTGGCCGCAGAGTTGTCCGATCTCGCTCAGGCCGGGTTGGAAGCGCTCGCCTGTATTGTCGAATCGAAAGACACGGACGGCCAGTGGCGTGAAGGCAAACTGGCGATACTGGCGCAAGCGACGAAACCAAAACCATCGGCGGTCGAATTCGCCATCCTGCCGAGCGTCAGGCAGCTGGTGATCGCCGCGATCGAGCTGCCCCAACTGCGCGGCCAACCGCCGCTCGAATGGCAGAAGCGCGTCAAAACCCTGGCCGAAGTGGCCAGAACCCAATGACGGGCGCAAGGGAAAGAGACATTCATTTGTCATATGAGATTTGAGATTGGTCATCGCCGGCAGGGCAAATCACTCAATGCCCTATGGATTTCGGGGGGATGCCCGGCGACGGCGAGTCTCAAATCTCACATGGCAAATGGATGGTGGAAATGATCAGGAGAATCAGGCTCTGCTGGGATGAACTATTGATTAACCCTGCGCCACGCAAAACGGGGCGCAGAATTCTCACACCGGAGCCGACGTGCGCGATCGGACGCGAAAGCCGTTGCGGGCCAGGTCCGACAGGTCGGCGGCGGTTCCGATACGATTCAACTCATCTTTTGTCAGAAACGACGAAGATAATCAAACCGGAGGATATACAATGAAAAGCCAAACATGGCGATTCAATGCGTCGTTCGCTCAGTTCATCCCGATCCTGACGATGCTGATTCTGATGATCGCCTTTGCGGCGACCGCGATGGGACAGCAGGTGACGGCGGCGATTCTAGGCAATGTCGCAGACCCCAATGGCGCGCCCGTGACCAAAGCGAAAGTGACGGCCAGGGACGAGGCGCGCGGAACCATCTGGACTACGGAGACCAACTCCGAAGGCGCCTTCAACCTGCCCCGCGTCCCGGTCGGGAACTACGAGGTGAGAGTCGAAGCACAGGGCTTTCGGACCGCCGTTCGTCATGCGCAACTGGAACTGAATCAGGCTGCCCGGCTGGATTTCAACCTGGTGATAGGCGAACTGACTCAGGTCGCTGAGATCAGCGCGATGCCGCCGCTGCTCCAGACGGAAACGACGCAACTGGGCACGGTGATTGATTCCCGTACTAATGTGACGCTGCCGCTGGCGTCTAGAAACTATGTTCAACTGACACTGCTCGCTCCGGGCAGCGTCAACCCGAACCCGATGACGTTGACCGGAGCGGGAACGTCGGCCAACAGCGGCCGGCCTTACATCAACGGGAACCGCGAGCAGGCCAACAACTTCCTGCTCGACGGCATGGACAACAACCAGGTCTCGGATAACCTGGTCGGTTATGCGCCCAGCCCCGAAGCGATTCAGGAGTTCAACCTGATCACCAGCAACGCCTCGGCGGAATTCGGCTCCTTCCAGGGCGGCATCATCAGCGTCTCCATCAAATCGGGCACGAATGAATTCCACGGCAGCGCTTTCGAGTTCTTCCGCAACGACGTGTTGAACGCCAACAGTTGGAGCAACAACCTCACCGGCGCCGGGAAGCCCAAGGAGCGATGGAATCAGTTCGGCGGCGGCATCGGCGGCCCGATCATCAAAGACAAATTGTTCTTTTTCGCTGATTATCAGGGGCTGCGTTACAACGTCCCTGCGGCTACCGGCGCGATCACCGTGCTCACAAACGCGCAGCGGCAGGGCGATTTTTCTTCGCTCTGTAAAGCGTATCTGCCGAGCGGCGAGTGTGCGTTTAAGCTCGATGATAAAGGAAAGAAAGTATATGACGGGGCACAGCTCTTCAACCCGTTTCAGTTAGGCGCGGACGGCCAGCGGGCGTTCTTCCCGTTCAATAAAATTCCCACGAATCTGATCGATCCCGTGGCAAAGGCCCTGTTCAATTCGAAGTTCTATCCGGCGCCGATCAACGATGGGATCGAAAACAATCAGCTCAACACCTCTCGCAACTTCACGCATGGCGATCAGGGTGACATCAAGATCGACTACAACCGGTCGCAGAAGGATCACATTTTCGGGCGGTTCTCGCGGAGCCGTCAGGACAACGGTGGAACCAATTCTTTCCCGCTCTTCTTCGACAGCTTCTTCCGCGCCCCAACCTACACAAGTGTCGCCAACTGGACGCGGACATTCAGCCCTCGATTTGTCAACGAGGCCCGTCTAGGCGTCAACTACACGCTGGTCAACAACGGCGGCCAGGACAAAGGGCTTGGGGATGTGGCGCAGCAACTGGGCATCCAGAACGGCAACGATCGTGGGCCGGGTCTCTTCGCAATCAACTTCAGCGCGGCGAAGGCCAACGGGTTAGGCAGCTCCAACATCGGCGATCAACAGCGGTTTGCCAATACAGTGATCCAGCTTGAAGACTCGCTGATCATCACCAATGGACAGCACATCTTCCACACCGGGTTCGAGTACAAACGGAACCGCCTCAACATCTTTTACGCTGGCAACAACGGGCGCACCGGCTTCATGAACTTCAGCGGACGCTTCACCGCGGGCCCTGATCCATTGGCCGTCGCCAGCAGCGACGTCGGGCGAGGCGAAGCCGACTTCCTGATGGGCTTGCCGGACGCCCTCGGGCGAGGCGTCAATACAGGCTCGTGGGGACAGCGATCCAACGTCTTCGCGGGCTATTTCCAGGACGACTGGCGCGCCACAAAGGCGTTGACGCTCAATTTGGGTCTGCGCTACGAAGCCCATACGCCCTGGGTCGAAATCAAAGATCGTCAGGTCAACTTCGATCCGATCAGCGGCGCGCTGCAGTGCGCGGGCAAAGGCCGGCCGGATCTGGGTTGCGGTAGCCCTGCAACGATCTATGACAACAACCGCGCGCTATACAACAACACGTATACGGCGATCGGTAATTTCCAGCCGCGCATCGGCTTCGCCTGGACTCCTGAAGCTCTGGGCCGCAACACTGTGATCCGCGGCGCCTACACGATCTCATCGTACCTGGAAGGGACGGGCACCAACCTGCGCCCGACACTCAACCCGCCGTTCACGACCGAGTTCAATACCACTTACACCGGCGCGTTGCCGGGTTCGCGTACAGGTCAGGGGCTGACAGTGTTGAGTTCACCGTCCGATCCTTTCGCTGGAGCGGTCATCCGCTTGTGGGATCCGAACGTCAGACCCGCCGTCGTGCAGCAGTGGAATCTGTCGGTGCAGCGTCAGTTCACCGCAGACACAACCCTGGAAGTCGGCTACGTCGGACAACACGGCACTCACCTGATGGTCCCGATGCCCTACTTCCAACTCCAATTGCTGGGTCGCGGCGCCGATGGCAAGCCCATCACGGCTCCAAGCCCGTACCTCTCAGGCAATCCTGCGCTGAAGAATATCGGCCAGATTTCAGGGACCGAGTCTAACGGCAGCCAGCGCTATGACGCGCTGCAAACGACTTTGAAGAAGCGGTTCGGCCAGGGTCTGCAGGCCCAGGTCGCCTACACCTTCTCGAAGGCGATGGCCAATTCCAGCGGTTATTACGGCTCCTGGGGTGGCCAGACGACTCCGTCATCGCCTTACTGGCAGAACCTCTACAACGGCAAAGCCGAGTGGGGGCCGACTTTCTTCGACTCCAAACACTTGCTGTCGGTCTACGCCGTTTATGAACTGCCGGTTGGACGCGGCAAGAAGTTTGGCGATAAACTACACCCGGTGGCCAACGCGGTGGTCGGCAACTGGCAGCTCAGCGGCATCTATCAGGCTCATGGCGGATTCCCGCTGACGATCTCCGCTGATGATACTTCGGGAACCAATTCACGCGGCGGGCGCGCCAACTGCACCGGCCCGGCCAAGGTGTTCGGTAGGGAGCCCGCGTCTGGCAAGACTGGTTTCCAATGGTTCGACCCGACCGCTTACAGCGCTCCGGCGCCGGCCAGCTTCGGCTCCTGCGGAGTCGGCACTGTCCGCGGGCCTGGGTTGAGCACTCTGGATATGAGCTTCCAGAAATTCTTCCCCTTGTTCGAAAACAAGCGGATCGAGTTCAGAAGCGAGTTCATCAACTTCACGAACACGCCGATACTCAATTCGCCCAGTACTGGACTGGGACCTGATCTAGGACGGATAACCAGCGCGCAAGGGAGCAGGGTTATTCAACTGGCGCTGAAGTTCCTCTTCTGAGGAGGCTGAATAGCCTACCGGGAGCGCACCCGTCATGAATGGGACTTATAAGACCTATAAGTCCCATTCATGAAATCCTGTTTGCCCTATGTTTGGAAAGAACCTCGTCAAAACAATCTGTTCGGTCGCATTGCCGATAATCCTTCTGGCCTCAGCTGCGACGGCGCAGCGCGCGCGCAAACCGGCGATGAGCGGCGCGGCGTTGGCCGAAGCGGGGCGATGTCGCGAAGCGATTGCTCCGCTCAAAAAGGAACTCCCGCTTATCACGAACCCCGATCTCAAACGCTCCGCCGGGCTGGCCGGAGTGCGCTGCGCAATGGAAATCGGTCAACTCGACGACGCGGTCGATTTCATCCGGGCGCTGACGCGCGATTTCCCACAAGATGCCGAAGTGCTTTATCAAGCCGTTCACGTCTACTCGGACCTCTCTCTGAAATCTTCGCAGGACCTATTGATCAAAACCCCCGACTCTTATCAGTTGCGATTGCTCAACGCCGAAGCTTTGGAGACGCAGGAACGCTGGAGTGATGCGGCGGCGGAGTATCGAGCCGTTCTGGCGCAAAGTCCCAATCTGCCGGGCATCCATTACCGTCTTGGAAGATTGTTGCTTTCGCAGCCGGAAAACGACCTGACGCCGCCAGTCCGCGACGAGGCGCGACGCGAGTTCGAAGAAGAGTTGAAGATCAATCCGCGCAACGCCGGCGCCGAATACGTGCTCGGCGAGATGGCGCGACAGGCGAGCGACTGGTCGCAGGCCGCCGATCATTTCGCCAAGGCGGCGCGCCTGAACCCGGCCTTCGCCGACGCCCACATCGGCTTGGGGCGCTCGCTGATCTCCGGCCGCAAATTCGAAGAAGCGATTAAGCCGCTCGAACACGCCGTCAAACTTCAGCCCGAAAATCCTGCGGCCCATTACCACCTGGCCATCGCCTACAGCCGCTCCGGTCGCAAGGAGGAGGCCGAACGAGAATCGGCGGCCTTCAAACAGGCGTCCGAGAAGGCGCGGCAGATGAAACAGGATGTGCAGACAGGCGTCCTCGGCCCGCAAAAGGCCGAACCGTAATTGAGTAAATATGTCCCTCTTCATCCGTCTGAGCCTGTCGCTTCTCACTCTCCCCATCTCGCTGCTAATTTGCCCACAGCCCGCCGCTACGGTTCAATTCACCGACATTACAAAAGCGGCGGGCATTACTTTCACGCATTACAAAGGCAATAACGGAACATCGACCATCCTGGAAGAAGCGGGGCCGGGCGTGTGCGTGTTTGATTACGACGGCGACGGCTATCAGGACATCTATTTCGTCAACGGGCGCGATCTTTATCAACGCGGCGTCCAAAAACGCAACGCGCTTTACCGCAACAACGGCGACGGCTCGTTTACCGATGTGACGGATAAAGCAGGCGCGCCTGGCTCCGGGTACGGCCTGGGTTGCGTGGCCGGCGATTATGACAACGATGGGCGCGCCGATCTTTACATCACGCAATACGGCAAGAACGTCCTTTACCATAACAACGGCGACGGCGCGTTCACCGACGTGACGGATAAAGCGGGCGTGGGCGCGATGGAGTTCGGCGCCGCGTTCCATTCGGGCGCGACGTTCTTCGATTACGACCGCGACGGCCTTCTTGATCTGTACGTCGGCAGCTACGTCAATTTCGGCCCCGGCAACCGGCGCAATTGTCAGATCGGCAATGGAGTTCCGACCAGTTGCCCGCCGTCGATTTATCAAGGGTCTCCGGCGATCCTTTATCACAATAACGGCGACGGCGCGTTCACGAACGTGACGAAAGCCGCGAAGATATATCAGCCGAAGGGGAAGAACCTCTCGGTCGGCGCCTTCGATTTCGACGACGACGGATGGCCCGATCTGTTTGTCGCCAACGACGGCGTCGAGGCTTATCTTTATCGCAACAACCACAACGGGACTTTCACCGAAGCGGCGATGATCACCGGGATGGCGCTCGGCTCGAACGGCGAAACGATGGCCGCAATGTGTCTTTCAATGGGAGATTATGACAACGACGGGCGCCTGGATTTGTACATTTCCGATTACCAGGACGCGCCTGACCGCGTCTGGCGCAACGACGGCAAAGGCTTTCTGGAAGAAGTCAGCAACGAGGTCGGCGTAGGCCCGGCGACTAAAAACGTCTTGAGCTTCGGAGGAGGGTTCTTCGATTTTGACAACGACGGCTGGCTCGACCTCTTCATCGCCAACGGCCATGTCTACCCCGAAATCGAACTGGCCTCGCCCGTACGCTACAAACAGATCAATCAACTCTTTCGCAATAACGGCGCGGGTAAATTTGTAGAAGTGACCAAAATCTCGGGCGACGGGTTCGCGACGCCTCACGCCGGGCGCGGGGCGGCGTTCGCCGATTTCGATAACGACGGCAATCTGGACGTCATCGTGGCCAACAATGGCGATCCGCCTCTGCTGCTGCGCAACGGCGGCGCGGGCGCGCATTTTCTCAATTTCAAACTTGTGGGGGCCAAGAGCAATCGCGACGCGACGGGCGCTCGCGTCCGAGTGCGCGCGGGCGGCCTCGCGCAAATGCGCGAGATTTCGGCCGGTGGGAGTTACTTTTCGCATAGCGATCTGCGCGCCCATTTCGGCCTAGGGCAACAGCCTCGCGCCGAAAGCGTCGAGGTGTTATGGCCCAGCGGCCAGCGCCAGGTCTTTCGAGAAGTGGCCGCGGACAGGTTTTATGTGATCGAAGAGGGAAAGAGCCAACTCACGCCGCAGAAGTTCGGCTCGCCGTCAGAGAGTCGTTAGATTTGCGCCTCTTCTCTCGCGATTTCTATATTCATAACCCCTACCCGCGTGTTACGATGCTGACATTGGAGAACGACGTTGGAGTGCGAGTATGCCACGTCGGCTCAGCTTCACGCGGTTCGGTCTTTTCGAACAGCCGCTGATCTATATCGCCTCGTCTTTCATCCTCGGGCTGCTTTTCGCGGCGCGGTTCCGGTTTTCAATGCGCGCATGGGTGATCGCGTCCACCGTGTTGTGGATAGTGATCTCGATCTGTCTGTTGGGGAAGCGCGACGGCCAGGGCTCTCGGGCCTCCCCGGGCTTATGGATGGTCACTTGTCTGCTGCTGATCTTGAGCTTCGTCTGTGGGGGCGCGCTGTGGGCGGTCAATGAAGCAGGAGTCGGCGAAGACCGCGTGCGGAAGTTATTCGAGCGCGGCGAACTGACGGCTGAAGAGCCGGTCGAGATCTGGGGAACGCTCAACGACGCGCCGGAACTTGCGCCCGATCGAATTTACCTGAGCGTCGCCGTCGAGAAGGTCGCGACACTGGGAAGAGAGCGCGCCGCGATGGGCGTCGCGCAGATCGTCGCGCCGCTCAGGGACGACCAATCCCGCGACGATTACGATCGCCTGTCGCTCGATTACGGCTCGCGCGTGCGAATCCTCGGCAATCTGAGCGACCGGCGCGGTTACCTCAATCCCGGCGCTCCCGATTTCGACGAGATGCTCGAACATCGCGGGTTCGACGCGACGGGAGTGGTCAAAAGCCCATTGTTGATCGAAAACCTGGGAACCAGCGCTCGCAGCGCGGTCCTTTACCTGCTTTATCAAATCCGCGCTCGCGCAATCGCCGTTACGCTCCGCAACTCCACTCAACCGACATCGGGAATCCTGGTCGCGGCGCTGTTCGGCAACCGCTATTTTCTTTCGCGCGACGCCGCCGAAACGTTCCGAGAAGGCGGAACGTTCCATCTGCTGGTCATTTCGGGGTCACACGTTGCGATGATCGCGCTCGTCGCGCTCTGGTTGGCAAAGAGGCTGAGCGGCCTTCGCATAGTTCAATACGCTCTCGTGATAGCGTTGATGTGGGCTTACGCGCTGATGGTCGGAGCGCAACCTTCGATCACGCGCGCGGTCGTGACGCTCACCGTCGCGTTCGTCGGGCATTTGATCTTTCGCGCCTCAATCGGGGCGAATACGCTGGCGGCCTCGGCGATTGCGCTGCTCGCATATGAGCCGCGAGACGTCTTCAACCCGGCCTTCCAGCTTTCGTTTCTGACAGTGTTGATGATCGTGGCCGTAGCCTCGCCGCTCTATTTGCGATTGAAAAAGGTCGGGGAGTGGCAGCCTTCGATCGAGACTCCGTATCCGCCGCGCGCCCCGAAGCCGGTGAAGCGCCTGGCTGAATTTTTGTTCTGGGATGAACGCGGATTTCGCGAAGAGATGAAGCGCTCGCCTATCCGCTACCGGCTGGAAAAATCGCGCGCGGCGGTATGGCTGAATAAACTCAGGTTGCAGACGCCGGCGGCGTGGATAGTGGTCACGCTCGCCGCGACGACCGCCACGCAAATGGGCTTGCTGCCGCTGATGATCCACTATTTTCATCGCGTCTCGATCGTCGCGCCGATCGCGAACGTCATCGAGGCCCTGCTGATCTCGTTGTTGATGATCGCCGGCGCGGCTTACTTGTTGATCCATTCGGTCATCGGCGCATGGGCGTTGAAGCTGGCGCCGGCGGTGAACGCTCTCGGACGGCTGACGGTTGAAGCTGGCAAACCGCTGATCGAATGGCGCAAGGCGAGTTTTCGAGCGCCCGATTTCGGCCGCCATTGGGAGATTGTTTTCATCGCTTATTTCGCCGCCGTCCTGATTTTGAGCGTCGCTGTCAACGAATGGAATCCGTTCCGCAAAGGCGACGGCGCGGAAGACTGGCGGCGGAAGATGATCGGTCGCGCTGCGACCGCCGCGTCGACCACCGCAATCATCGCGCTCGGCTGGCTGCTCGCCTTCCACCCCTTCAAGCATGAGTACGAGCGCGGGCGATTGAGCGTGACGTTTCTGGACGTCGGGCAGGGCGACGCGATGTTGATCAGCTTTCCGCAAGGATCGTTGATGCTGCTCGACAGCGGCGGGCGGATCGGCGTCGGTTTGCGCGAAGGCGATGAAGAGGATGAGGACGTTTTCGTCGAAGACCGCATCGGCATAGGCGAGGCTGCGGTGGCGCCTTACCTGTGGCGCCGCGGGATCAGGCGGCTGGATTGGATCGCGGCAGCCACGGCGACGCCGATCACGTCGAAGGCTTCGGCGAAATCGTCCGCGGATTCGAGATCGGCGCGGCGTTGAAGGGCGCGCCAAAACTAGGCGACCAGCCAGGTCTTTTCGATAGAGCGGCGCTCGGGGCGAATGCGCCATTGCGACCCCTGAGGCGCGGCGAGGCGCTCGATATCGACGGCGCCCACGTCGATGTCCTGGCGCCATTTACCGATCAACCGCCAATGTCTGACAACAACGAATCGCTGATCCTGCGAATCACATTCGGCGCGCGCAGTTTCCTCCTGACCGGCGACATCGAGAAAGAAGCCGAAGCGCGATTGGTCAATTCGGAGAGCGATCTGCGCGCCGACGTGTTGAAAGTCGCGCACCACGGATCGAAGACATCTTCGACTATCGCTTTTTTAGATAGAGTGAACCCGGAACATGCGGTTATTTCTGTCGCGAAGCCCAGCCCCTTCGGGCATCCGCATCCCGAAGCGCTCGAACGCCTGCAAAACACAAAGGCTCGAATCTGGCGGACCAGCGAATGCGGCGCGATCACTATCTCGACCGACGGCGCAGATTTGCGTGTCGGAACCTTCGTCAAATGCGAATCTGGCGACCGATCCACCGGTAAAGATTCGCGCTAATTCTTACCTGTCTTGCCTACGGAACGCGCTAATTCAATCACCGCGCTAGATATGTTCCCGCAAACATTCCACGTCGAAACAATCGTTCGATTGAATCTTTAATCTTCTATCGTGTGAACGGCCAGCAGGGAGAGTTTCGTCGCGACGTTGTTCTCGACCTCGGCTTTCAGCAATATCTGATAATAATGAGGAAGTCCGTTCAGCCCGGCCAGGCTTCGGAGGCGTCGATTGATTTCGGAGAGATAGATATCATTGGTGATCATTTCGGCGGCGGCGCCCGTGCCTACCCCCCGAAGTCCTTCAAGAGCCATGATAACGTTCTTGCTCTGAGCTGAAGGCTTGACAGTGATCAGAGCGTAATCTTCCAGAATTTGCCCTGTCCGTTCGTCGAACCTCGTCCGGTATTCCGCTTCCTCTCCCGGCTGCGGTTTGGGGTTGGCAATCGATATTTGCGGAGTGAAATAGAATTCCTCCTTGACGGACATTTTCCCGGCCCACGCGTTGGACCACCTCCCGCCCAGCATGATCAGATTTCGATCCTTCAGATCCTCGCCCGTAAGATTTCGGCTCTGTTTCAAGGTGATGCCCAGGCCGCGACTGCGAAAAAGGCCGGTGATAAGATGCGCGCCGATCGCCTCACCGATTCCGGTATGCGACACTGGCGACAGGTAGAGTTTCGGCGTCGCGAGGTATTCCGGTTCACTCCGGCCCGTCTTCTCCAGCAGTTCGAACATCTCCTTTGAACTTTCTTTGGACAGCTCAATGGAGTTTTTCTGAAGAACATCGGGGTCCGCCTTATTGACCGGAACATAGACCAGGGGATTGCTCAACACCTGAATGGTCGGGTCCTGGCT
>DASTMP010000317.1:0-12720 GCA_035714085.1 Blastocatellia bacterium | reverse complement strand
CTATTGATTCCGGCGGGAATCGTTCTTGGTTCCGTAATCGGCTTCGGAGTCGGAATGAGGCAGACATATGAAAAATAGGCTTTTCACCGCCGCCATCCTGATTTTATTGTTCACCCCGGCTTTGACTGTGGGTCAGAATCTTTCTGATTATTGTCACGTTTACTTTATTGATATGAAGGTGGCGGAAAAAGCGCTCATGAAATATCCGACAGGAAACGATCAGCAAAACGCCAAGTTATTGGCGAGTGGAACAATGATAGTCGGCAGATTTTCTCCCAAAATTGCTGAGGAGGAATTGACGACAAAGACTTTTGACATCCTCTCCACCTAAGCCTGACGGCTATAGGTGGAAATTCCTACGCTGAACCCGTGTCGGATTCATGTCTCGTAGGCGTAACTTTCCCGGCGCCCGACCGGGTAGGAGATTCAAATGAATCCCTGTTTTTTCACGGCGCCATCGCCGTTACATATGTTTGCATTGTCGGCGTGCTTGGTTCTCGCTGTACCGACTGCAACTCATTTCTTCGGTGTTCAAACTTTTACCCGGCAGACTTCCTGCCGGAACCTCCAAATTTGAGTTTCAAAGAACTGCGCTGACTATAGCACAAGTTAATCGCGAGCGAAACGACTACGATGCAAAATTCATCTCCATCCAAGCTCACGCTATGGATGGAGTATTCTTTGGCGGATTTAGATAAAGAACTGGAATCTGAGCGGGAATAATCTGTGCTGAGTCGAATCACAAGTCTGAAGAGATGGCGTCACAGTCTGTTGCCGATCTATCTGATCGTTTGTTGTTCTATTCTGCCGCTGCAATCGTGGCTCGACGGAGCCGCGTATAGCCATTCATCCGCGTCTCGCCGTCTGGTGATCGTGCTCGATGGCGTTCCATATCAAACCATCGCCGAGTTGCGCGCGGAAGGCTGCTTCCGCCGCTTCAAAAATCCCGCGCGGATGATCTCTATGTTCCCTTCGCTGACCAACGTGGCGATGATCGAAATCCTTCAAGCCGAAGATTCGCCGGGTTACGAGGATCATTACTACGACCGCGAGCAAAATCGACTGCTCGGCGCGATTCAGGACCGTTTGAACGGCGCCAAATTCATTCGAAGCAGCTTCCGTAAAACGTTCGATTATCACGCCCCGGCTTTCAAAGGCTCGCTGGCTTACGTCGCCGCGCCGGCCGGGACGATCGTCGTCGCGCACCTCGACCTTTCCGCGTTTCGCAAAGCCTTCAAGGAGTTCGATAGGAAATCAGACGCGCCGCTGTTTGTGGCTTACATCGGCGAAACCGATTCGCTGGCGCACCTGGGCGGCAAGAAGCCGTTGAAGGCGCTTCTGCGCGCGCTCGACCGCACGGTTGAAGAGTTGATCTCCGAATCGGACGGCCGGCTCCAAGTTGAGATGTTTTCCGATCACGGAAACAATTACGCCGATTATACGGAAGTCAAACTGAACGACGCGATCAATTCCGCAGGCTTCAAGACCGAAAAGAGCTTGAAGGACGCAAGCAGCGTGGTCTTGCCGAAATACGGACTGGTCGGCGCCTCGACGCTTTATACTTATCCCGAAAACCGCGCGCGGTTGGCCGAAGTCTGCGCGAAAGCGAAGGGCGTCGATTTCGCAGTTTACCAATCAGGGGAAGACGTCATCGAATTGATCGGCGTTCGCGGTCGCGCCCGCGTGTCGCGCGACGGGGACCGTTTCAAGTACGAAGACGAGGGAGGCGACCCGCTCGGACTCGTTCCGATCATCGCGGAGTTGAAAGCGCGCGCGCGCTTTGACGCGAGCGGCTTCGCCTCGCGCGAAGACTGGTGGCTGGCGACTATGGGCCATCGCTACGTCGATCCGCTGCGCCGCCTTTTCGACGGCTTCAGCAAATACGTCAAGAACCGCGCCGACGTGATCGTGAGTTACGAAGACGGTTATATGTTGGGAAGTCCGTTTTTGAGCGTCTTCGCGAACATGCTCGCCACGCACGGCAATCTGTTGCGCGGCGAGACCGAAGGATTCGCCATGTCGACGCGTCAGGATTTGGGCGAAGCGGTTCGCGGCTACGAATTGAACCGTCTCTTCGCGCTCGACAAGAGGCTCAGGGCCGGAACCTATTTCAGCGGCGAAGGCCATTGCCAACTCGGCCCTGCGCTATTCCATCGGATAATCGGCTTCACGCCAGGCTCTGATCCCGCCGGCCATTGACAGGACGTTCGTGTAGCCCATCTTCTGCAGATTGTCCGCCGCCAGGGCCGAACGGAAGCCGCCGCCGCAATAGAGCACGATCTCGGCGTCTTTATCAGGCGCCGTCTTTTCGATGTCGCGCTCGATGATCCCGCGGCCCAGATGTTCGGCGTCCGCGGCATGACCCTGCTCCCATTCGTGATCTTCGCGCACGTCGATGAACCGGAATTTCTCGCCCGCGTCGAGTCTCCGTTTAACCTCGGCGACGGTGATTTCGCGGACGCGCGATCTGGCGTCCTCGCAGAGTCTCTCAAAAGCTTCCGAATGCTTCATCATTATTCCTCTTCCGGAAAGTTAACCACGAAGAAACGAAGACCACGAAGTTTTTTTATGTCCTTTCTTCGTTTCCTTCGTTTCTTCGTGGTTGACTTTCGTTATTTTCTGGGAGTCGCTCGCGGCGACACGATCGACTCCGATCTAAATCACAAATTCGCGAGGACAGACTAAAGTCCATCTCACATTTCAGTCCAGGCTCAGCGCGTTGAGCAAATCTCTTCTAAATTCCAAAGCGCGTTGTTGCCTTTCTATCGGGTCTTTTTCCAGAGCGCGGAATATCTCGGCTTCGATCACGACGTTCACTTCCGGATTGAGCGCGCGTAGTGAGGGCGGTTTTGAGTTGAGCAGCTTTACGCCGAAATCGCCGACGCGTTTGGCGGTGAACGGCGGTCGTCCCGCCAGCATTTCGTAAGCGATTACACCCAGGCTGTAAATGTCCGAGCGAAGGTCGGCCTCCTCTCCGCGAAACTGTTCCGGGCTCAGGTAAGTCGGGCGTAACGGCAACTGTCCGCGCCCCTGCAGTTTTGCGGTTGTGCCGGGGACGAATCGTTTCCTCGACGCGTATTTGGAGAGGCTAAAATTGACGATCTTGACGTTCGGGTGTGGCCGGTCGGAAGAGGGAGTCAAGATGACGCATTCGGGCCTCAGATCGCGATGAACCAATCCGGCCTTGTGCGCGGCGTCCAGCGCCTCGCATGTCTCGGTGATAATCCGGATCGCGTCGCCCACATCGAATTTGCCACGGCGCTTTATCTCGTCTCGCAGCGAATTTCCCTTCACGTATTCGCTGACGACGTAGGCGTAGGCGTTGGGCAACATTCCGAAATCGAGGACGGCGGCGACTTGCGTATGTCTGAAATTAAGGGCGATTTGCGCCTCGAGTTGAAAGCGGTCCTGCGACCGGGGTTCGGCGATCGCGCTAGCGCGTATGATTTTGATGGCGACTTCCTGTCCAGCCTCATTCGTCGCTTCAAATACCATGCCCGATCCGCCCTGGTTGATCACACGCTCCAAACGGTAACGCATGTCGATCATGTAGGGGATCGTCTCGATGTCCCTCAGTTCGACAAGGCAGTCGCGGCAAAATTGCAGGTTCGATGGGTAACACCGTTTGCACGAGACGCATTCGCGCACGATCTCGTTCGGGTCGTAGATGGACATGACATCTTCTCTCTTTCTGATATGGGACTCATGAGGAGCCAGTCTCCCCTTCTACCCTTCTCCCCTTCTCCTTGTCCTTTTGTCCCCTGGTCTCTCCGTCTCCGCGGTCCCGCATCACGGCAAATGCATTTCGTTTCAACCCGTCCAGCTTCGCCCGTTTGATCGCGCTTTTGCGGAAGCGCTTCGAAAACTCCTCCTGCGACATTTCGATCATCTCCAGCAGGTTCGGCTCGACGACGCCTTCGCGCGGCTCGAAGCGCTCCTCGGCAGTCTCTTTTGAAAACCGTGACCACGGGCAGACGTCCTGGCAAATGTCGCAGCCAAAGACCCAGCCCTCCAGATTCGACCTGATCGGCTCGGGCAGTTCGGCTTCGCGCAGTTCGATCGTGCCGTAAGAAATGCACCGCGTAGCGTCGAGTTGATAAGGCTCGATGATCGCCTGCGTGGGACAGGCGTCGATGCAGGCCCGACACTTGCCGCAATGATCGGGTTCGACGAGCGAGTCGTAATCGAGTTCTATCGAAAGCAGCACCTCGCCCAGAAAAACCCACGAGCCGAACTCTTTAGTGATCAGGTTCGTGTGTTTACCGATCCAGCCCAAACCGGCGCGCGCGGCCCAGGCCTTGTCCATCATCGGCGCGCTGTCCACACAGATTTTCCCCTCGACTTCGGACGCGCGCTCGCGAACCCATTCGAGCAGAGACTTCAGCTTGTCGCGCAGAACGTCATGATAATCGTCGCCCCAGGCGTAACGCGAAATCTTGCCGGCCTCCGGCGCGTCCCTGCGCTTTTCGGGCCGGAAATAGTTGAGCGCGACCGAGACCACCGATTTAGCCGAAGGCAGCAGCAAGCGCGGGTCGGCGCGCCGCTGCGGATCACGAGCCATATACGACATCCGTCCGTGAAGTATGCGCGCCAGCCATTCGCCTAGCCGCTCGCCCTCTTCGGTCAGCGCGCAAGCGGGCGCGACGCCGACCTTGTCGAAGCCGAGACGCCGCGCTTCCAGCTTGATCTCTTCAGTAAAAGTCTTCGCCATCGGGCACATTGTAAGTTGGTTTGCGCCGCCCCGCTACAGTCTGTATGCTTTGATTTAGCTGAGGCGTCAACTATGAAATGTCCGGTGTGTAAAACCGTAGAATTAGACTTCTCTCTGCTTGAAAGTAATCTTACTTCGCGCCATTGCGATAAATGCGGCGGCAATTGGATTCCGTCGTTCGAATACTGGAAATGGCGCGAACAGCACAAAGAGGGCCTGCCCGAAACGTTGACGGAACAAACCATCCCGCCCAATCCGGTGACCAGCGCGTTGATCGCCAAACTCTGCCCAGAGTGCAATAAGATTCTGATAAAATACAGAGTCGGCCACGGCGCCAACTTCTCTCTTGATCAATGCTTCAACTGCGGCGGAGTCTGGTTCGACAAGGATGAATGGGAGGCGCTCAAGGCGCGTGACCTGCACGATGATATCTACCTGATCTTCACCGCGCCTTGGCAGGATCAGATTCGCAGCCAGGAATCGCGCCGCGCCCAGGAAGAGATTTTCCGCAAGAAATTCGGCGCCGAAGACTTCAACGAGATTCAGCGGATGAAAGCGTGGATCGACAGTCATCCGCGCAAGCAGGAGATACTCGCTTATCTGATGTCAGGTTGATCAACGCCATCTCTGACGCGCTTGCCCGTAATCTATTTCACTGGTACTCTACGCTTTCCAGGAATAACCCCGACGGCGGCGCGGTCAATCGCGCCGGATCGAGCGGTGATTGGCCGGCGGGATCGAACGGATTGTCGATCAATCGCGCAAAATCCTCAACGCTTACATTTCCGCGACCGACCTCGACCAGCGATCCGACCAACCGCCTTACCATCTTCCACAAAAAATGAGAAGCCCTGACCCGGAACAGGATCAGATGTTTATCAGTCGTGACTTCGGCGGATTCGACGCTGACGATCGTAGATTGCCCGTCGCGTTTCGTGTCGCGCTCGCTGAAAGCGGCGAAGTCATGACGGCCCACGATCAATTCAGCCGCGCGCGCCATCCCGGCGACGTTCAGCCTGTCTTTCACCCACCAGACATATTTTTTGCCGAAGGCCGTGCGACGCGTCGAGATTTGATAAAGGTAGCTCCGCGAAACGGCGGCGTGGCGGGCATGAAAACGATCGGGAGCCTCTTCGACTTCGAGGATGTTGATGTCAGACGGCAGGCGGTCGTTGACGGCATAGAGGATTTCCTGCGGGCGGGGAATATTTTTCGGTCTGCCTCCGCGCGGCGAGAGTTTCAGATGGGCGACCTGCGCCAGCGCATGAACCCCAGCGTCGGTGCGCCCCGCGCCGCCGATCTCGACCTGTCGATTGAAGAAATCCTCGGCGGCCTTGCGCAATTCGCCGGTGACTGTGCGGGCGTTCGACTGCTCCTGCCAGCCGCTGTAACGCGCGCCGTCGTATTCGAGCGTGAGTTTCCAGGTTCGCATCAGGTTGCTAAGAATGAGAGGTCAATTTTGAGACTCAATCCGCACTACTGAGCCAGGGCTGATGTTTGTCAAGGATGACAAAGGTAAAGGCATCGTGTGGCGCCAGAGCCTTCTTCAGGCGTCTGGGCATGCATTCATCAAGCAGCAATTTCATATTCTGATGCGTATTCTGCCAGGAGCCTTCTTCTTATTACTTCAATCAGACCGAAAGCCTGTTCCCGTTCAACAGTGGGGAAATCATCGAGAAAGACTTCGACACTGTCACCTCCTTCCATATAATCAAAAAGGTTTTTGATCGGCACGCGCGTCCCTCTAAACACGGGGGTTCCGCTCATCTTTTCAGGATCGACCTCGATAATTTCGTCCAGTCTCATGATCTACCTCCGTCGAAACTATATACCGGACTTTCAACAGCAATACAATTAAACGTCCCACCCGTCAATCTTCACGCCGTCTTTCGGCTGAGGCTTGACCATTGGCGCGCTGTCGCGTTCGCGCTTCTCGCGGCTCGACGCGCTGAAGTACTTTCGCCATTCGCTAGGCGCGTCAATCGTCTCGCCGCCGTGCTTCGTGACGCGCTGACGGACGGCGGCCAATACGGGCGTGTTGACCGCCACGCCCGAGACTATTACCTGACCTTTGGTCAACGCCGGCAATTCATCCAGCAACCGTCGGCCCGCGCCTTCGACCGACGAAGCGATGGTCTGCTGATCGATCGGGTTGACAATGCGCATGATGAATTGAGTCATGCACTGGGACAGCACGTCCTGATCGAGCTTGCCGGGCCGCTGGGTGATCAGCCCGATGCCGACGCCGAATTTGCGGCCCTCGGAGAGAATCTGTTTGAGGATGTTGGTCGAGACCACTTGCTGGCCGGCGGGCGCGTAGCGATGGGCTTCTTCGAGCAAGACAAAGACCGGGAACGGGAGTGATTCGTCGCCTGGGGCCGCATTGCCGCGCACGGTCGCCACCCGCGCCTTGTTCGTGCGGCGCAGCAGCGCGCCCACGATCACCTGCTGCTCGTTCTCTTCGATTTCGGAGAGTTGCAGCACCGTGCATTGGCCCGGGCGGAAGAGATCTTGAAGAGGAATGTGTTCGTGATCGGAAAAGATGTGGCTCTGCTCGAAGCGCCGTCGCAAGCGCCATTCGAGGCCGTCAATGGTGCTGATATTGCCCCCGCCCTGTCCCTTCGCGTCTTCATATCTCAGCGCCAGAACCTCATTCAGCAAATCGTTGAAACCCCACGTCCCGCGTTCGGCGCCGCGCGTGTTGATCAAAGCCTTATACGCCTGGCTCAGAAAGGTCCGCATCTTCTCGGTCATTTCGGGCAGCAGGTAGACGATGTCGGCTTCGGTCAACGTCGAGATGCGGACTTTGATCTTGCCCGGCGTGAAGATTCTGACTTCGGGTTTGTAATCGGCGGCGGCGAAAGATGGGTGTTGGTGAATCTCCTGCAACGTGCCGTATTCGCTGTGCGGGTCGACGATCAGAGCGGCGGCGCGGTTGTTGGGCATCAGCAACTCCTCGATCAGCACGCCGGCGGCGTAGCTCTTGCCGGCGCCGGTCGAAGCCAGGATCGCCAGATGCGTCGAAACCACGTCCTTCACCGAGAGCACGACGGGAACCTCGTCGCGTTTGCGCGTCAGCAGCGAACCGATGTGCGCGCCGCCCTGTTCACCCCTCTGTTTCGGCGACAGCATCTTCGCCAGCATCTGATTCGACGACAGAAAGACCTGCTGGCCCGGCGTCGGCGGGATGCGCGGGTTGATGAAATCGCCGATCGATTCGCTGAAGAAGCCGATGGTCTCGACGTAAATCTCGTAAATCTCCATGCCCTCTTCGGCGACGCCGATCAGACTCGATACCAGGGCCGGAGGCGTGTTCGGGTCCGCGAGAAAGCTGTCGGGCAGATTGCGAACCAGATGTCGCTCAGTGATCGTGCCGACGATGCGCAGTTCGTTTTCGCCGTCACTGGCATGGTAGTAGACGAATTCGCCGATCCGCGTCCGAGTGTTGTCGGTGGTGATGAAGGTGAACTCGTGCGGGTTGGCGCCCGGGCCTTTGACTGTGCCGATGAGGATTTCTTCCATGGTCATGTTATTTATTCCGTCATCTCACCGTGGAAAATAGTCAGGATTTACAGGATTTCTCAGGAATCAACTCAACCCGCAAAATCCTGAGAAATCCTGTAAATCCTGTCTACTTTCATTGTTTCAGGTGAAGGAGAGAGCGCTTCGCAACAAGCGCGACTTCAGCCCGACATATCCCTGATCGCCGGCGATAAGGTCGCGCAGCGCTTCGCGCACGCCGCGATGGCGGCGGGCGAACTGCACCATTCGTTCGGTCAGCGGCGCGCCCGCGAAATTGCCGCGGTAGAAGCGATGTTGCAATTCGGCCGCCCGACGCAACTCCGCGCCGAACTCGGCTCGCCACATCTCGTCAAAATCCTCGACTCGCCCGCCTCGATTGATCAACGCCTGAGCCAGCAAGTCAGCCGATTTGATCGCGTAGTAAATCCCTTCGCCCGTGAGCGGATCGACGAATCCGGCGGCGTCGCCGACGAGCGCCCACGCCCGCTTCGCTTCGCAGGCTTTCAGACGATCCCACGTCGAAACATCGAGCGATGGAATCATCGCGGCGTAAAAGTTCGCTCTCGGAGTCGAGGCGCCCGAAGCCGTTTTGAGTTCGCGCGCGAGTTCGCGGTCCTGCGTCTCGATGAAGTCGATCAGCTTCGCTTTCAACCGAGCCGGAGTCGTCTCCTGAAATCCGCTGGCGACGCCGTAAGAGATGTGATCGGTGCGCGGGAAAAGCCACAAGTAGCCGCTGAACTCGTCGAGATATTTCACGTCAACATGGGGAGCGATCCGATTGGTTTTGACATGCCAGCCCAGCGCGTAGGCGAAATCTTTCGGCTCGAATTTCAGGCCGACGCGCCGCCGAATGACGCTGCTCGCGCCGTCCGCCCCGACCAGAAAATCTGCGCTGAAGTCGCCGCCGGCGGTCTCGATTCGCCATTTGCCGTTTACGAACTCGGTATTTTCGACGCGCGAGCAGTGAAGCCGCGCGCCCGCGTTGGCCGCGCGCAGGCGCATCATCCGGCCCAACTCCTTGCGCGAATAGATGGCGAAATCGTGTCTGGGCGCGACCGTCAGTTCGCGGTTTCGAGCGGTGATCAGGCGCAGACTGGAGATCATCTGTTTCGGCGTAGCGCCGTCGCGCAGGAAGTCGAACTCCCGAAGCGCTTTTGATGTGACTCCACCTCCGCAGGGCTTCTCCCACGCCTCGCGCGCGTCGAAGAGCAGAACTTCAATCCCGTTTTCACTGAGTTGGTGAGCGAGGCGCGCTCCGGCAGGCCCGGCTCCGACAATCGCAATTCGCATTTTCATTCGTGTTCATTCGCGGCTGACATTTCTTTTCCTTTATGAAGAGCGCCGATTATAGCCCAACAAGCCGCAAAAATTCTCGCCTTGACACGTTTCGGCGCGACGCGTAGTGTCTGAAATTTCCGTTCTCGGTAGTGTTTTGGTTTGAAAGGATAGGTTATGCTCGATGTTCATTTTGTGCGAGAGAATTTCGATCTCGTGCGCGAAAAACTCTCCACCCGCAATTTCGATCCCGCGCTGCTCGACAATTTCACCAAACTGGACGGCGTGCGTCGCTCTATGATTCGCGAGCGCGACGAATTGAACGCCGCCAGCAACCGCCTCAGCAAAGAAGTCGGCGCGTTGATGCGCGAAGGCAAAAAAGACGAGGCCGAGACGAAAAAGGCCGAATCGCGCGCCGTCGCCGAAAAGGTGAAGGGCATCGAGGCGAAACTCGACGAGATGGAAAATGAGTTCCGCGCCATTCTGAGGAGCGTTCCGAACCTGCCTCACGAATCGGTTCCCGTCGGCGCCGACGAATCGGCCAACCTGGAGGTTCGCCAGTGGGGGACGCCGCGCGATTTCGCCGCCGAAGGCTTCGAGCCGAAAGACCACGTCGATCTCGGCGTCGGTTTGGGCATTCTCGATCAGGAGCGCGCGACGAAGATGACGGGCGCTCGGTTCGCTGTTTTGTGCGGGTTGGGCGCGAAGCTCGAACGCGCGCTGATCAATTTCATGCTCGACCTGCACACGAAGGAACATGGCTACCGCGAGATGCTGCCGCCGTTTATCGTCAACGACGAGTCGCTCTTTGGCACGGGGCAGCTCCCGAAATTCGAATCGGACCTCTTCAAGCTGCGATTCGAGCGCGACTATTACCTCGTGCCGACAGCCGAGGTTCCGCTCACAAATCTTCACCGCGACGAGATTTTGAACGAGAAAGAACTGACGCTGAGCTACACGGCCTACACGCCATGCTTCCGCTCGGAAGCCGGCAGCTACGGCCGCGACGTGCGCGGATTGATCCGCCAACATCAGTTCGACAAAGTCGAGCTGGTCAAGTTCACGAAGCCGGAAGATTCATACGAAGCGCTGGAGCGATTGACGCGCGACGCCGAGACGGTGCTCGAACGGCTCGGACTTCCCTACCGCAGGGTGACGCTCTCGACCGGCGACATGGGGTTCTCGGCGTCGAAGACCTACGACATCGAGGTCTGGCTGCCAAGCCAGAAGAATTACCGCGAAATCTCTTCCTGTTCGAATTGCGAAGCCTTCCAGGCTCGCCGCGCGCAGATCCGCTTCAAACGCGACGGCAAATCGAAGACCGAATTCGTCCACACGCTGAACGGATCGGGGTTGGCCGTGGGCAGGACGTGGATTGCGATCCTGGAAAATTATCAGCAGGCCGACGGCTCGGTGAAAATCCCGGAAGCATTGACGCCATATTTAGACGTCGATGTAATCACGAGCGCGGCTCTTCTATAGCGGTCTTCCTCATCAGCCAGTCGTTTCAGCGGCGCGGTGAATCGCTCGCCGGTTTCGCCGGTTTCACGGGGCCGGCGGGCGCGCTCGTCTCCTTCATCTTCTCCTTCATGGCTTTGAATTCGGGAATTGCGGCGAGAGGTTGCAGATCAGACTCGTCGGGATCGAAGACGGCTTCGGGGTCTATTTCCAACATTCGCTTCAACGACGCCAGGGCCTCGCGTTTGCGTCCCAGTTGCGCCAGCGAGCAGGCGCGCTCGAAATGCGCGTCGGCCGAATCCTCGTCGAGCTTGACGGCCTCGTTGGCTGCGCCGAGCGCCTCGGTGAAGCGGCGCTGTGAGCGGTAGAGTGACGACAGGTATTCGTAGGAGCTGGCGTATGGCTCGATGGCTATCGCTCGCTGCATTGATTTGATCGCGTCGCCGATCTTGTTTTGGGCCTCCTGGACTCCGGCGAGCAGAACCAATCCGGTCACGCTGCCTTCCAGTTCTTTCGGAAACGCCAGCAACAGCGGTTCGAGCGCCTTCGCGTAATCGGGCTCGTACCCTTCGTCATCCGAGAATTGCCCGAATATTTCATCGAGGTCGGTGGACGCCTTGAGCATTCGGGCGAAGGCGGATTTGGCCTTGTCTGGATGGTCGTTGAGCAGGTGAAAGTTGACGAGCGCCGTGTAATGGTCGAGGTATTCGCGGTCGAGTTCGACGGCCTTCTCCAGAGCCGCTTCGGCGTCTTCCAGTTTGTCGGAGCGCTCGTAGGCGACCGCCAGGTCGCGCCACGGGCGCGGGTCGTAAGGCGCGAGTCGCGCATAAGCTTTCAATTCAGCGATGGCGCGCTCGGCGTCCTTGCTGAGCGGATTGACGGTGTCTTCGACGCCGCCCGAATATAGCAGCGCTCGCGCCAGCGCCAGACGGCCAGGCGCGAAATCGGGCCAGCGTTTGGCGACATCCTTCAAGACTTCGACTGACGCGGGCGAATCGATCTTATCGGCCCCAGTTTGAACCTGATCCTTGACGGTCCCTTCTAATTCCTGCGCGCTAAGGACACGCGATTTCAACAAGAGCAGTTCAGGCTTTCCGCCTTCGCGGGCGATCAATTTCTCGATGTGTTTGGCGGCCTCGTCGACGGAGGTCCCGAAGACCAGTCCACGGCGACCGTCGGGTTCGAGCGCTCCCTGAAGCGCGTCGACGAATTCGGGCAACGCGTCGTCGACGATCTCGTGTTCAGTGATGAACCAGGCGCCGTCGCGGGAGGCGAGCGTCAGACGCAGCAGCGTCTCGCCGCGCAGCAGCGTGACGGAAGCGCGGGCGCCGTTGATGTCGCTTAGCAGGACGCGCGTCTGCAAAGGCGTTTCCGCATCCCAGGTCTCCCACATTCCCTTCACAGTCTTCTCGAACGCGCTGATCACGGCGGCGCGCTGCTTTTCGTTGAGATTTGCCCAGCCATTCGGCGTCAGCGCCTGCTCCGCCGCCAGCGAGAGATCGAACGCCAGGTCGCGGAGGCCTGGGTCAAGGCTGAATTCTTTGATCAATCGGATCGGGTCGCGCTGGTAATCGGCGATTGCGCGGCGAGCCGAAGTGATTTCGAGATCGAGTTGGTTGAGCATCGCGTAACTGATGAACGCGTCGCCGTCGAAGCGCAGGTGCGTGGCGTCGACGCGGTCCATCAACCCCCAGGTCGGATCGATCTCGACCCATTCGCCCAGATAGATTTCGACCCAGGCGTGCGAGCCGAAG
>DASTMP010000316.1:0-11776 GCA_035714085.1 Blastocatellia bacterium | reverse complement strand
CTGGCTGTTGAGCGTCAACCGTTGGAAGTAATAGACCGTAGGCAGAACCGATCCGGCCACTCCCA
Organism: Blastocatellia bacterium; assembly: GCA_035714085.1. Lineage (GTDB taxonomy): Bacteria > Acidobacteriota > Blastocatellia > RBC074 > RBC074 > JAJVID01. The sequence continues at coordinate 11,711 of DASTMP010000316.1, read as the reverse complement.
GCGTGAAGCCGCTTCCGCCATTGGCCGTGAAGTCGCCATACGCGCCGGCCGGCGCGGCGATCTGCCCAACGTTGCTATTGAGCGTCAGATTGCGCAACGTCGCCCAGTCACCGACGGGATCGCTCGAATTGTTGAGCGTCACGCTGCGTGTCCCGGTCGGCGGCGCCGGCGTGGAGACAAGAGGCAACGACACAGGATCAGTACGGCGGACGACGTGGCCCAGCGTCGTGTTGCTGTTGAGCGTCACCGTATAGTTCGACGGCGTCCCGGCGCCTTCGCCGTCGAGCGTCCCGCCGTAGTTGGGCGAGCCGTTCAAAATCACGTTCGGCAGTCCGGGCGCGAATAGATCGCCGGTGATCGTCGCGCCGCCGTTGAGCGCGACGTTCTCGCCCAGCAGTTGCCGGATCGAGCCTTCCAACACGCCGCCGTTGAACGCGGGCGCGTGATTGACCAGGGCGACCGCGGCTATCGAGAGCGTGGCCGCGTCGCTTGTAGCGCTGCCCGCGCCGTTGTTGACGACGACCGTGTATGAGCCGATGTCGGATGCCAGCGCGTTGTTAACCGTGAGGCTCGAACCCCTCGCCCCTGCAATTGCGACGCCGTCCTTGAACCACTGATAGCCCAGCCCAGGAGAATTGTTGACAGCCACCGAGAAGGTCGCCGTCCCTCCCATCAGCGCAGTCACGCTCTGCGGCTGCGTGGCGATCACCGGAGGGCCGAAGACCTCAAAGACGATGCTGTTCGAACTCACGGTGAACGCGCCGGTGAAGCCAGGAGGCAGACCGCTGAAAGCAAAATCTGAAGCGGTCAAATCAGTCGAACCGAAAGTGACCAGCGTGTAGACATTGCCGATGGCGAAGCCCGGACCGGCGCCGAAGACAAGCTGGCGTGTTCCCACTTCGCCTTTGGTGAGCGCGCCGGTGACCGCAAGCTGATTTGCCGTAGCGTCGAGATTGAAGGCCAGCGCGCCGCCCGGATTCCATGTGAGCGATTCCGCGGTGAGAACCGAACCTGGCGCGCCGCCGCCTGGTATTATTGCGGCGTTCGCGTTCAAGATGACCGCGCGGCCTATCGTTCCGTCGCCGGTCAGGATGCCGCCGGAGTTGACCATGAGATCGGCGCCTGCGCCCAGAGAGCCGTCCACATTGAGCGCGCCGCCATTTACGGCGACCGCGCCGGTGAAGGTGCTCGCGCCGCCGAGAGCGAGTCGCCCGCCGCCGATCTTGGTGAAGCCTCCTGCGCCGGAGAGTGGGCCGTTGAGCGCGATGTTGCGCGCGACGTCATTCACGTCAGCGGCCTTGATCGCGATGTTACCGTTGTTGGGCAGCGTGATCGGCAGACTCGTTCCCCAATCGGCCTTCGCGCCCAACAGTCCGCCGCCAAAGTTGAGATTAGCGACTAGACCATCGGCGCCGTTCTTGACGATGCCGCCGGCGCCGAGGTAAAGCGAGCCGCCGTTGACGGTGATGGTGGCCGATCCGGCTGTGACATTGGAGTCAAAGCCGAGCGTGAATTTCTCGACCGAACTCACGCCGCCGGTGAAGGTGGCCGAAGCGACGTTGTTCGCGTTGGCGCCGTTGTTGCGGCACATCACGATGCCGTTAACGGTGTCGGTGGAGTTGAAGACGCCGCCGAGCACGCGCATCGCTCCGCCTCGCCCTCCGGTCTGCTGATTTCCGATTGTGATTGCGCCGGTAGCCGTGAGCGAACCGCCCTGGATCGACATTGCGCCGTTGGAATTGGCCGTGCCGAGGCCGATAGTGGTTGCGCTAGCCGTTCCTCCGGCGATTATGAAGCCGGAGTTGAAGTCAGGAGTTCCCGCGCTGTTTCGGCGGATATCGACGCCGCCGACGGTCAGCGAGCCGCCGTTGACGCGCAGCGTTCCGCTGAAATCCGAGTTCGTTCGGAAACTGCCCAACGCCGCGGAACCATTGTCGATCACGACCGCGCTGGTCACCGCCGTGACGAGGCCGCCGGTATTGAACGAGCCGCCCGCGATGTTGAGCTGCGCGTTGGTTCCGAGGTTGACGGCGTTATTGCCGATGCTCAGTGATGAGCCGGGGAGGAGTCGGAGCGCCCCCCCGTTGACCGTCAGAGCGCCGGTCAGCGACGACGGCACGGTCAACGCGAGCGGGCCGTCGCCGAGCTTGGTCAAGCCCTGATTGCCCGCAAGCGATACGCCGAAAACCGTCGAAGCGCCGACGCCAAGAGGATTGACCGTCACCGTCGGACTGCCCGCGGCGACGGCCAGCGTGAGCGAGTTGGCAATGTCCCCATTGTTGTCGATGATCCAGTTGCCGGCCGAAGCGACGTCCGTGTCGCCGAAGACGAGGTTGCCAATGGCGCGGGGCGAATCGAGGCGTACTATCAGATCAAGACCGTCAGCCACCTCGAGTGTGGAGAAATCGGCGGTATTGCCGCCGCCGCCGCCGACGATTCCATTGAACCAGTTCGGATTGGCGCCCCATAGCCCGCCGGACGCGGCCTGAGTCCAGATGCCGTTGCCGGTGAGCGAACGCGTATAGATCTGGCCGGCCGTGAACCCGGCATTCAACGCGTTGCCCGCGATGTCTGCGACGCCCGTCCCGCTCGCGTTCACGTCGAGCCGGACGCCGCCCTCGCCCGCGAGAGGCCCGATCGTCACGTCGAAGACGCCGCCCCCGACCTGGGCCACGCCCGAGATCGCGCCCGCAAGACTTCCGGAGAAGACCGGCGTGAAATCGGAAGCGTCAACGCCGCTCACCTGCTCGCTGAACGTCATGCGGAACGTGATCGTATCCGCGCTGCTCGACGCCGCGGTCGGGTTCTGACGATTTACCGAGACCACAGTTGGAGCGCGAGTGTCTATCCTGACCGTGAAGCCAGGCGACGACGGACTCGCGCCGGCGCCCTTACTCGCCGATGCGGCGAACACATAAGAGCCGTCGGCTAACGCCGTGGCCGTGTTATCGAAGCTCCACTGGCCCGCTCCATCAGCGGTCGTTGTACCGAGCGTCGCGCCGCCGAGTGTTTTGACTGTGACTGTGTGGCCTGCCGTCGCCGTTCCGCGAATCACGAGCGTGTTGTCTGAAGTGACGCCATCAGTCATCGAAGAGCCGGTATCGTCCGTGATCGCGGTGATGGACGGCGTGGCGACGGTCGTGTCGATAGTCGAAGCGGCGGACGCAGGCCCCGTGTTGCCGGCCAGATCGGTTGCGGTCGCGGTGAAGGAGTGGCTGCCGGGATCGAGCGCAGGCCCGCTATAAGTCAGACTCCACGCGCCTGAAGCGTCGGCGACCGTGGTTCCGATGGCGCCAGCGCCGACGCGGGTGACGCTGACGGAGCTGCCCGCTTCGGCCGCGCCTGTAAAGACGAGTGAGCCTGTGTTGGCGATGTCCGCGATCACAGGCGCCGCCGGAGGAATGAGGTCAACAGTCACGCGGAACGGCGGCGTGGTCTGAGGCCCCGTCTGATTGCTGGCGTTGGTGGCGGTCGCGGTGAATAGCGTGACGCCGTTGGGCAGCGACGCGCCAGTGTAATCGAGCGACCAGTTTCCGCCGCTGTCCGCCACGGCCGCGCCGATCACGCCGACGCCGAAGCGCGTCACAGTCACCGTCGTATCTGGCGCAGAAGTTCCCCGCAGTACGAGCGTCGGGTCGTTCGTCACGAAATCGCCCGCCGAAGCTCCATTGTCGTCGGAAATCGCCGTGAATACCGGCGCGACGGGGCCGAGCAGCGTGTCCAGGCTAGTGACGATGTTCGGAGTCGGAGGCGGCGCCATGCCGTCGCCCAAAAAGAAGCTCGGATGCGGTGGCTGATTGTAGCCGGTGTTCTGCCAGGCGATGGCCTCGCGATACTGCCTGTCGTGCATCAGCGTGTAGATGCGCGATTCGGTCGGAATAGTGGTCGTGTAGATGCGCAGCGCCGCATTGCCTGATTCGCGCCAGACCACTTCCTCACGCCAGTCGCCGAAGATGTCGGCGCTCAAACACGGCGTCGCCTTCGTGCCGTTGTTCGAGGCGATGCCGGTATCAGAGAGCAGTGTCGTCGTGTTTCCCTGAAGCCAGTTCCATTTGCTGATCGTCGTGCCGTCGAGCAGTTCGCGCAGCAGGTCGCCGTCCCACCAGACTCCGAAGTTGATCGAAGGCTTGGTCGCCGAAATCTGCACGCCCCGCGGCCCCAGCACGGCGTTGGGCGTGGATAGCTGCGCCGTGTACATGCCTCCGGTGTTGCCGGAAGCCCACATCTCATAGCCGCGATAACGCGGATCAACGTCGAGCGCGAGGCCGCGGCCGATGTCTCCCGATCCCTGTATGCCGAAGATCAGCTCTCCGGTGCGCGCATCGCGGAACTCAGCGGCGTTGGGCCCATAAGCGTTGGGTTCTTCGTGCGGCTGAAATACTTCGAGTCCCGGACGGTCAGGATCCATGTCGGTCATGTGGATCGCATCGCCGTGGCCCAATCCAGTTGAGAAAAGCCCCGTCCCATCGTCATCAATGGCGCAAGCGCCGTACATAATCTCGTCTCTTCCATCGCCGTCAACGTCGCCGATGCTCAGGTTGTGATTGCCTTGTCCGCGCCATGCGGCGTATGGGTTCGGCGTGCCAGTGTCGCCGGTATCGAACGTCCAGATGTTGGTGAACGCGCCGTTGCGCCAGTTCCAGGCTGCGAGCACAGTGCGGGTGTAGTAACCGCGGGCCATGACGAGGCTGGGCCGCTGGCCGTCGAGATATGCGATGCCCGCCAGAAAGCGATCCACGCGATTGCCGTAACTGTCGCCCCAGTTGCTAACAGTATCGCGCGGGACGACATAGCCGGCGGTGGCCATAGCCGCGCCGGTCTCGCCGTTGAAGACGGTCAGGAATTCAGGCCCGTCGAGGACATAGCCCGCGCTGTTGCGGTGATCGGCGTTCGCGTCTCCAATCACATTGCCCACGCCGTCAATGGTTCCGTCTGCGGTCCTGCAGGCCACCTCGGCCTTGCCGTCTCCATCGAGATCGTAGACTTGAAACTGCGTATAGTGCGCGCCGGCGCGGATGTTGCGACCGAGGTCGATGCGCCACAGCCGCGTCCCATCGAGCTTGTAAGCGTCGAGGTAGACATTGCCCGTGTAGCCGGATTGCGAATTGTCTTTTGAGTTCGAGGGGTCCCATTTGAGGATGATCTCATATTCGCCGTCGCCGTCGAGATCGCCAACACTGGCGTCATTCGGGCTATAGGTGTAGTTCTCTCCAACGGGCGTCACGCCGGGAGGCGGAACCTGCAAGGGAATGCGCAGATATTGCCGGACGGGAGTGTTTGCCGTCAGCGTGAAAGAGGCGCTCGGCGCTTGCTCGAGGCCGAAAATGATCGGACGCACGAAGTAAGCGTTCGTCTGAGTGGGGTCCGCCGCGCCGTCAACAAAGTTGGTCGCGCCTGTGATTGGAGTCGCGTTGAGAAGTGTGGGCGCTCCTCCGCCCGTCGAGCGGTAGAGATTGAAGGCTGTGTCCGGCGGATCAGTTCCGAGTACGCGCCAGCTTATGAAAACCTCCGTCGTCGTCGAGCGAACAGCGACGACGCCACGACCGAGATTCTCCATCAGAGACGGCCCTCTGGAAGACTGCTGCATATGAGCCCTCGGCGCAAGATACGAGGCCACTACGCAAAAGTACAATATGCTCAGGAAGGACACAATCTTTGCTCTGTTCATCGTTAACTACCCTCGAAGAAGGCTCCAACCGTGGTCGTGCGCTTCGGATGGCGCTTTGGTCGGAGATGAATGGAATGGAGAGGACGCGCGCCTTGGGCGAACTGCTCTTTAGATTTACGCAATCCTGCAAACTACCAAGCAATCATTGTCAAATTTTTTCAGGGCTTTTGTTGAGATTGATTCGAGGCGCACTGTAGGAATTCATTGTTATGAGAACAAGCGGGAAATTCCACCGCGCGTTTCATTCCACACTGCGGAATGACGATCTCGCTATTACAATGACTTGGCGGAATCAGGGATGGCGCGAAGGTCGCTTCGTATTTCGCATTGCGGAACGCCTTAGATAACAGTTTCAACACAAAGGGACGAAGGGTCAAAGGGTCAAAAAAGAGTTTCAGGCTCGATTTAGAGCGGGTTGCAGTTGCGTGTACGGTAGGGGCGGACATGCGTGTCCGCCCCTACACTGATATGCAAACCGCTCTAGTTTGTCTTCTTTGTCCCTTTGTCCCTTTGTCCCTTTGTGTTGAAAAAAGCTGGCGGCGGCGCCTTAATCTTATTGGCTTTCAACGGCCCCTATGTCCGTTCCACTGGGAACTCCAGCATTGATCAGGTCACTTCCCGGCGCGAGCCGCAGGAAGTTGCCGAGGTTGATACTGCCGTCGGCGTTGCGCGTGATAGTGGGCGTGAGGCTGACGAAATCAGCCGCGCTCACGACCAGCCCCTTGGCGTTGACGCTCACGCCGTTTTTCCAAAAGCAATTGGTGCTTGAGACGTCCGTGCCGGCGGTATGGTCGCTGTTGGTCCCCTGGAAAGAGAGGTTGTTGGTGAAGATGTGTGTGCCTTCGTCGAATTTGATGTTTTCTTCACCATTGCCCCACGAGGTGTTGTTGGTCACCGTGATGCTCCCCGGATTGGAGTTGAAGGTGATGCCGTGCTTCTTATTCCCAAAGGCGATCGAACGCCTGATGATGTGATTGACCGGAATATCATCGCCACCCAGTTTGAAGCCGTTGCCGTCGCTGTCGGCGGTCGTCGTGCCGTCAGAGAGCATCCCGTTATTGTAGGAGACGCAATTCTCGATGGTCACGGCGCCGATCGGGCCTGTATCGGTCTTCGTGAAGAGGTCCCAGCCGTCGTCAATGTTGTGGTGCGAGATGCAGCCTCGGAAGACGTTGCCAGGCCCGGTAGTCAACTTGCAGGCGAAGCCGTCGGCGTCCTCGCCGTTGTCCGGGTCGAAGTTATCGTGGGAAGTGCAATTGAGGATCAGATTGTTGGCCGGCCAGTCGCTCTCCGCGGCGTCCGACGAGAAGCGGCCCAGTTGAAGCCCCGAATCGCGGTTATTGTGTATCTCGCAAAGCTCGATGGTGTTGTTGTTGCCGCCGATGAAGATACCATTATCGCCAGCGCCCATCACCTCCAGCCCGCGGATATGCCAGAAGAAGCCGTTGAGCTGGATGCCGCGATTGCTCGAAGAGAACGCTTGCGCCGAAAAGTTAAGGACCGGATGCTCGCCGCCAAAAGCGAAGATGTTCTTGGGCTGGCTGGCTGTTCCATTATTGCCGCGAGCGATAGTCACCGTGGCCGAGAAGTTATAGGTTCCTCCGCGCATCTGGATGGTCTGCCCCGCCTGTATGCGAGTGATGGCTGCGCTCAGCGTGGTCGGCGCATTCATCGTGCCGGGATTCGCGTCGGTCCCATTCGGGGCGACAAAAATATCGCCGGCCGACGGTTGTACCGGCGTAGCGCTGGCCTGGTTCGAGTTGCCGCTCTCGCCTATGGCATTTACCGCCGACACTACGAAGAAATATGTTGTCCCGTTGGTTAGCCCGGTGTTTGTAAAACTGGTCGCCGTCACTCCGGTGGCGATCGTGGTGTAAGGACCGCCATTGTTGGTTGATCGCTTGACGTTGTAACTGGTCGCTCCCGACGAGGCGTTCCAGTTCAATGTCACCTGCGCGTTGCCGGGCGACGCCACCAGATTGGTTGGCGCGGGGGGTGGGGTTTGCGCATTCTGCGGCGTCGCGCTGGCCTGATTTGAATTGCCGCTCTCGCCAACAGAATTCACTGCTGAGACTACAAAAAAATAAGTCGTCCCATTGGTCAGGCCGGTGTTTGTAAAACTGGTCGTCGTCACTCCCGTTGCGATCGTAGTGTAAGGCCCACCATTGTTGGTTGATCGCTTGACGTTGTAACTGGTCGCTCCCGACGAGGCGTTCCAGTTCAATGTCACCTGCGCGTTGCCCGCCGAGGCCACCAGGCCGGTCGGAGCGGGCGGTGGTGTTCCTCCGCCTCCGCCTATTGACGTGACGAGAAAATCGTCGAACGAGGCGCTGGCGAAAAATGTCGCCCCGCCGATAATTCCCGAGGTGAAATCGCTATCGGAAGCCGTCAACTGCTGCGTCCCGTTCACGAAACCGGTGAGCGATGAGCCGTTCACGTCTATTCGCAACGTGTAAAACGTCCCCGTGGAAAATGTGAATGACTTTGTCGCCAGCGTTATCGGCGAACTTCCAGCGCGTTTCCCTAACAGCAGGCGGTTCCCATTCTGCAGCCCAAGGAAGTAGTAATGATTCGAGTTCACGACCCGCGCCATCACGCCGACATAGCGATCGGCGCCGTTGAAGGCGATCGGCTTCACGCGAGCCTGGATCGAATAGTTGGTCATTGACGGCGATCCGGCCCTCGCGTTCGAGTCGGCGCTTGTGCCCGATTGCCTAAAAGCCAGCGTCCCGTCGGTCACGACAGCCCAGGTTCCGCTAGACTTCGTCCAGCCGTCAGCGTTCCCGTCCTGGAAATCATCACTGAATAATTGTGTCTGCGCTGATATTCCAAAGCCAATGAGGATGGCGAAAAGCGCTCCTGCCATGGCCAAAACAATATTTTTTCCTATACGAATTCCGCTTCTATTCATGGTTTCACCTCCATCCTCGGCGACGTCTGTTTTGAGCGGGCCGAGGGCGCTTAGTTGTTAAATAAGGGGAGTTTCTCGCTAGATTTTCGATCTATTGTCTTAATATGTAACTAATTATCCGCGATAACCCGTCCTATTGGACTCCACCACGAAACGCCTGATGTAAAAAGATGAGATGACGACCAAAGCTCCGCAGCAGAGCTTACCCTGAGCGGGCTTAGGAAACCCAATAAATACAGCTATTCTGTATGATTGCAAGAACGACCATGTAATAGACTCGCCCGTGGCTGCGCCGCCGCCTTTCCCGAGCCGGCGTAAAGAGACGACCGATCAACCACTGCCTCCAATACCCCGATGAACAACTGGCCGAGATTTGTCTTAACATGTGTCAAATACCCCGACTCAACATAATTTGTCAACAGTCTTTTGATCCGCCTCAAAAAAAATGCGCCGGACGTGTCGAGCGACACGCCGGCGATAAATTGGTTAAACTCACATCTAAACTAGGCTAACAGACTTTACGGACACAGAGACACAGAGACACAGAGCAGAAAGAGAAAGGAGGACTTCTCGACAATTTCTTTTTCTCTCTTCCTCTGTGACTCTGTGGCTCTGTGGCTGCAGTAGCGTCATTTGCCGTCCTCCACGTTGAGGCGCGTCTCGACGCTGTTGGCGCGGATCTCCGGCGCATACATGGCGTGGCCGACCACCGGCAACGCATGGAATCTGCCGGGGGTCTCTGCGCGCAATTGGTAGCGAATCTCCCAGAGGCCTTCGGGCAGCTTATCAATGAAGAGCGCCACTTTGCGGTCGCGCAGTTCCTGATAGACCCAGCGCCGCCGTCCGGTGTAATTGGCGTTTTCCTCAGGCGATAGTTCGCCTTGTTCTTCCGCGTCATCGAGAGTTTCAGGGTAAGCGGCGAACTTGCGCGCCGCCGCGCCCGACTTCAATTCCCTGGCGTAAAGCGGCGAACCGCTGCGAAGCTCGACCGCTTCGAGGCCCGCCGGCTTGAAGTCTTCGAAGAGCAGGTATTCATAGTTATTCTTCGCCTCGATAGTGACCACGGCCTCGACGCGCTCACCGCTTGCGACAGTCTCGCCATTGCCTAGCAATTCCCTTTCGTAGACGTAGCCCTTGAGCAGCGTCGGGCGCGCGACTAGCTTGTAGTATTGGCGGCGGGCGAAGATTTCATGTCCCGCTTCGGTGACCGGCTCTTCGCGGCTGAAGAACTGAGCCTGCGCCGAGAAGTAGATCGGCCCCTGCCCGCTGAGGCGCCTGATCCGGATGTCGTTCGCGCCGTCGGCCAGCAATTCGCGGCGGAGATTGTGTATCTCGAAGCGGCTCGGAGCGCTGAGCGCGTCGGCGGCTGTGATCTTTTTGGCGGCGATGCGCTGGCCGTTGAAGAGCAACTCGTATTCGAGGTCGGAGGCGAGTTCGCCGCTCGCGCGAAGATACTCGTTGAGCGTGAGCACAGTGATCGCCGTGTCGCGCGTGTTGCTCCATTGCGCGCCGCGCCGGTTTTTGACCAGCCAGTTGGTCACGGGCTCGATCAGCTTGTGGTGTGGGTCGATGGCGAGTAGCGCGCGCAAAGCGAATGCCGTCGCCTCGACGCCACCGTCCGACCATCGCCAGTAGATCCCGTCTTCGCCCCAATGCGCTGCGCCAATAACCTCGGGCTGCGTCCTCGTCGGGGTCGTCTGAATGATCGAAGTGTCCGGCGCCGAATCCAGCTTGACGCCGTTCTCAAGATTGCGAACTAGCGTCTTCGCTTCGTCGCGATAGCCGAAGTAATGGGCGCTCAGCGCCAGCAGCGCGCGCGTATAGGCGTTGAGCTTTTCGCGGTTCGCCCACAGGTTCTGGAAGGCGTTGGATTGAAATGCGCTTGCCTGGCGGCTTTTCGATGAAGTGTGATAGGCCGCGAGCGCGTGCAGCATCCATGCCTGTTGGTCGTAGTTGGCTTCTTCCTCGACGATCTCCTTGTCGAGGAAGTCGACGCCGCGCTCCAATACGTCCGTTTTTATTTGGACGCCGGCGTCGCGCGCGAGCGTCAGCCCCCAGACGACGTAAGCCGTCATGAAGTGATCGCTGTCGCCTTCCTTCCACCAGCCCCAGCCGCCGTCGGCATGTTGAAAGTTGTACAATCGGTCGAGCCCCTGTCTGATCATCTCGTCGAGCTGTTGAAGATTCTTTTTGCCTGTTGGATGCGTTTTATCGGCGTATTCCGGCTCGACGCCGCCGAACATCCGGTTCATAACGGTCTCGGCTTTGAGATTGAGGTCTTTGAGCGTCTTGGCTGTGATCGCTGCCGGCAGAAAACGGCTCATCGTCTGTTCGGTGCAGCCGTATGGATAATCGATCAAATAAGGCAAGGCGTCGAGCATCGTCACGGCCATACTCGGCGTTATTTGAACCGTGAGCCTGGTCGTTTCGCGGTCTCGCTCTTTGGGCAGATCTAGCTTGACTGTGATGTCGTCGCCGCGCAGCTTGCCGGATCTTGCGACGAGTTTTTCGATGCCGTGCTCGTGGACGATGAAATCTCGCTCCATCGCGTCGGCGTGCTTGTCGCCGCGCGCCGTGACCTTGAGCTTCGCATTGCCCGCCTGCTGCGCCGCGACCACCCAATCAACGCGCGCCTCGCTGTTGGCTTTCACTTCGACCGATTTGCCCTCGGAGAGCGAGCCTGTAATCGTCACGCCTTCCGCCTGCAATGACGGAGCGACGATCATCGGCTGATCGGTGTTGTTGTTGATGACTGCCGAAACCGTCGCCAGATCCCCAGCTACGAAGAAGCGCGGCGCCTGCAATCTCACGATCAGCGGCTGTTTTGTGCGCGCAGTGGCCGAAGCGACGCCGAATTGATTGCCCTCGGTCGCCACTCGCGCCGTCGCCCTCCAGCGCGTGAGAGAGTCGGGGAATTTCACTTTGACAGTGGCTTTGCCGTCTTTATCGGTGACTACATCCGGTTGCCAGAAAACCGTCGAGCGGAAATCGCTGCGAACCTGCACGGCCGGCTCTTGTCCTGGCGCTGGATTTGACCCAGGAGTCATTGCCGCGAATTTCCCCTCAAGGCTCCCGCTAAGGCGGTTATTGAAGTATCCATTAGCATTATCGACTCTGCCGTTTATCGGCCGT
>DASTMP010000315.1:0-2414 GCA_035714085.1 Blastocatellia bacterium | reverse complement strand
TCGATCGATCGGCCGATCGATCGATACTCAGGTCGCTCACGCTCCACGTACCGCACCGGGACTCAATCGCATCACGCAAAATCGTCCCGGTCAAAATCCGGCGCGCAAAAAAAATGAATCGGTTCGCTGGCGCCCGCATATTGATTCGCGCGCCGAATTCGACACTCTCGCGCGCATTTACTATCAGGGTCGATTCTACGCGCTGCCGCACCTGATGTTCGTCATCGATCGCGCCGCGAAAGAGGGCGCAGGGAAACAAGTCTATTACGTCAATTCGAAGCGATACTCGTTTCATGGCGAATTCGCGAACGCGAATTATCTCACGCTCGAACGTGGCCGCGAATTCTTCCGGCGCAACTATCTCGAAGCCAATCGCCGCTTCATTCTCGGCACGATCGTCTGGCAGACCAAAGCCGGCAAATTCACTTATGAATTCTGGGAGGGCGACCTGGCGACGGCGGAGATCGTAAGGGAAACCTATCGAACTCTCAGCGAGACCTTCTTCGCGCCGCTCTATTTCAAACCGAACTCGACCCGGCAGGAAGAGATCTCGGCGCAAATCTCCGGCGACGTCCCGCGATTACCGCCGTCGGAGATCGACTCGCCGGGGGATTACCTGGCGTTGAACGCAGCGACGGCCGTGGGCGTGTTGCGGATCATTGATCGAATGACCGATGAGACAATCATCGACCGTAACGAGATCGCCATCTTCCGCGAGCCGCCGATCTCGCTGACGCCGCTTCAGGGCGTGATTACGACGACTTTTTCGACGCCGCTCGCGCATGCCAACCTGCTCGCCAAAGGCTGGGGAGCGCCGAACGCTTACATCAAGGACGCTGACCGGCTGTTCAAGGCGCTCGAAGGCAGGTTCGTTTATTTCGAGACGCGCGAAGACGGCTACACGCTCCGGCCCGCCGATACGAACGAGACGTTGGAAGCCGGGCGGCGCCTGGCCAAACGCTCCGACCTGCTCACGCCCGAAGCCGATCTTGAATTCAGGGAACTGACCGAGCTGAAAGACCAGCGCAAGCGCGATGCGAAGCGCTTCGGAGCGAAATCAGCCAATCTCGGCGAGGTCATGCGCGCCGTCCGCATCGGCGCGGTCCGAAACGTCATCGTGCCCGCGGGATTCGCGATTCCGTTCTTCCACTACACGCGATTCATCGAGGAGAACGGCCTGGAAGAACCGATCGTCGAGATGCTCGGCAATGACCGTTTCAACCACGACCCTGTCTATCGCAAACAGCGGCTCGCCGAATTACGCGCAAAGATCCAAAACGCCAGGGTGAACGAAGAGTTCGTCCGCGCCGTAATCGCCAGACGTCACGAATTGCTTGGCGACAAAGGCGTCTTCGTTCGCAGTTCGACCAATTCGGAAGACCTGCCCAATTTCAGCGGCGCGGGTTTATACACGACGGTACCGAACGTGCGCGACGACAACGCGCTCGTGGAAGCGATTAAAACCGTTTGGGCCTCGTTATGGAATTATGAGGCTTACGAAGCGCGCGAGAGCTTCGGCATCAATCATTCGGCGGTCTACCCCGCGGTGTTGGTTCAGGAGGGCATCGACGCCGAAGCCGCGGGAGTCCTGATCACGACCAATCCGTTCGACAGAGAAGACCGCGGTTCGGTATACATCAACGCCAAACGCGGGCTTGGAATTCGAGTTGTCGAGGGACGCCGCGCGCCGGAGCAGTTGATCTTCAACCCGCTGACGGGCGCGGCCCGCGTTCTGACGCGGTCGGGCGACGACACGATGTTGACTTTCGACGAGCGCGGCGGCGTCCGGGAGATCAAAATTGACACGGAGCGCAGAGTGTTGACCGACGCGGTCGCGCGGCGATTGGCCCGCGCCGCTCTGCAAATCGAACGCGCGTTCGGCGGACGCCACCAGGACATAGAATGGATCACAATCGGCAATCAGATTTACATCGTACAATCGCGCCCCTTCGTCGAAAAATAGACAAGGGGACAGGGAGACAAGGAGACAAGGAAATGAAAATATATCGTGGCGTTATCCGCTCGCTGCGTTCCTTCTCCCTGTCTCCCATTCTCCTTGTCTCCTTGTCTTTCTTCCTCGCTGGTTGTTCGCATACAGCCACGGAAGCGGAGAAGAAGGCCACGACAGAAGCGGAGAAGAAGGCGGCTGTCGATGAATTCTTCGCTGGCGCGAGATCGTGTTGGCCGCCCGATGTGAGTGATGGTGAAGGCGCGGGTAATCCGAGGTTGGCTATTGAATCAGTCGTGAGTGACGGGAACGCGACGCTCATCCGATTGGTCGCTTACGCGCCCGACGAAGCGGCGCCTTTTTATGTGCCCATTTACCGCATGAGCGCCGGACGATGGTCGGTTAACGAAAAAGGTCGCGTTTACTTGCTCGACGAGCAATGCCGTGAGTTTAGATTGAATGATAG
>DASTMP010000314.1:0-1734 GCA_035714085.1 Blastocatellia bacterium | reverse complement strand
CATGGGCAATCCGGCCATCTTCCCGGTGATCTATGGCTGCACCTCGCCCGACGTCATCATGGTGCATCTGACCCCGACCGAGCGGCCGGAATTGCCGACCAACTCGCGTGCGATCATCAACCGCATGCAGGAGATCAGCTTCAACTCCTCGCTGATGCGCGAAATGCGCGCTATCGCCTTCGTCACTCAGCTCATCGACGAGGGCAAGATCTCCGGCGGCAAGCGGATGTACATGCACCTGATCGAAGCCGAGGACCTGATCAGGGAATTGGCCGGCTCCAGCAAGATGAATGGCACCTGGAAATTCCTGACCCATCTGTTCGAGGTCGGCCGCCAGCACGCGGACAAGTGGCTCGCGGAAAATTACGATTCCCTCGGCGTGAAGGGCACTGTCGATCTGCAGGCGCGCTATCTCTAGACCGTGATCCAAATCAACGGAATCGGATCATGGTCCAGGGCGTTTAGCTTGAGCATGATCTTGACCGAAAACCGGTATCCACTTTTGAGGATCATGCTCTAGGTAGGAAACTCATACAATTTACTGATTTTAAGGGCGAATCAATCGCTCTTTGGGTTTTGACGCAACCCGGAGGGCGAGATGGGGAATCTGTTCTGGCTGTCGGATGAGGCTTGGGCTGTGATTGCGCCGCATCTTCCGCGCGGCAAGCCTGGCAAGCCGCGCGTCGATGATCGACGCGTGATTAGCGGTATCTTGCATGTCTTAAAGACCGGATGTCGTTGGCGCGATTGTCCGCCGGCATACGGTCCGCCGACGACGATCTACAATCGTTACAACAGATGGTCTGGTCGAGGCGTCTGGCGCAGACTGTTCGAGAAAATCGCGGCCTCAGCTGCCGTGCCGGAAGAACTTTGCCTCGACAGCTCGCACGTCAAAGCCCACCGCTCCGCGGCAGGCGGAAAAGGGGGGAGGAAGTCCAAGCGATCGGGCGCTCGCGTGGCGGTAGGACCAGCAAAATCCATGCTTTGGCCGATCATCGCGGTCGACCGATCGCCTTTGCGTTGACGCCCGGAAATGTCGCTGACATCAGCATGGCTCAAGCGATTGTCGCTGCGGTCGACCCGCCCAAACGCCTGATTGCAGACAAGGCTTACGATGCTGAGCACTTTCGAAACTGGCTCGCCGAGCGGCGTATCAAGGCCGTCATCCCGTCCACCGCATCACGCAGGACGCCATATCCGATCGACTGCAACGCCTATCGAAGGCGCAACGTCATCGAGCGCTTATTCTGCAAGCTCAAGAACTGGCGTCGCATCGCCACGCGCTATGATCGCCTGGCCCAAAATTATATTGCCGCCCTGGCTCTTGCAGCCGTTGTCGTCGCGTGGATCAAATGAGTCCCCTACCTAGCATCGCGTTTTGACCGATCGGCCGTGTTGGCTAGCGATGCCATGCGGACTTCACCATCCGGCACGGGCGTCCGGCTACCCGGTCGCCCGCAATCTACGCGCCGCCTCGGCGGCAGCCAGGTATTTGCGGATTGTAAGGTTACGCGGTACATGGCGGAACCCGCAATCGCTGGATATCTCCAATCGTTCTGGATCGCGATAGTTCAGGCATAGGCGAGCGCGCTCAATGATATCGTCCGGCGTCTCAGCATAATGCGTCTTAATATCGATTAGGCCCGCCGACAGAATTCTGTCGCGAGGCCACTCGCCGACGATTTCGATTTCCGACATCTCTCGCGCGGCAAATTCCAGGCTGAACCCATGGAC
>DASTMP010000313.1:0-2764 GCA_035714085.1 Blastocatellia bacterium | reverse complement strand
TCGAAGGCCGAGGAGATGTACCATCCGGAAACTTTCGGGCGCGGAGCGACTGATCGCGTGGTAGTTGAGTAGTTTCTGACAATTAACCCCCACTCCCTATTCCATATTCCCTCTTGGCGTTTCAGGAATTTACATACGCTTTCAACGCCGCCGTCTGCGCGTCACGCAATCCAACCTGATGTTTCTCAGCCGCGATGCGGCAGTCTTCAAATTCTGGCGAGGCGTTCATCACCTGCCCATCCTTCGCGCGAGACACCTTGATCCTGATCGGCCCATACTCAGTTTCGACAGTAACGAATTCCCGCTTCAGAATTTCACGCTGTTCATTTCTATATCGGACGCCGAGCGTGGTCGTTTCGCGGAAGATCAGCTCGCACATCCGCTCGCGGTCTTGTGGGCTGCAAAGCAGCGTCAGGAGCACGCCGGGGCGGTTCTTCTTCATTTGCGCCGGCGTGTAGAAGATGTCGAGCGCGCCGGCGGCCAGGGCCTTCTCCATTAGATATCCAAAGACTTGCGCGTTCAGGTCGTCGATGTTGGCTTCGATGACGGTGACGGCTCCTGGCGTGCGGTCTGCGTCCTCCTCCAGTTCTCCGATGACGGCGCGCAGCGCGTTCGGGAACTTCGGATAATCGCGCGTCCCGGCGCCGTAGCCGATCTTTTCGATCTTCATCATCGGCATCGGCCCGTAGCTTTCAGCCAGAGTCGAAATGATCGCAGCGCCGGTCGGCGTGACCAGTTCACCCTCGACGTCTTTTGAATAGATCGGGACTCCTTTCAACAGCTCGGCCGTGGCGGGGCCGGGTACGGGGTAAGTTCCGTGCGCGCATTGGAAGGTCCCCGATCCGACGTGCAGCGGCGAGGAGATGATCCGCCCGATCTTCAAGGCGTCGAACGCGACGCAGGCGCCGACGATGTCGACGATCGAATCAATGGCGCCGACTTCGTGGAAGTGAACAGCTTCGATCGGGATGTCGTGGATCTTCGATTCGGCCTCGCCTATGCGCTGGAAAATCGTTTGCGCGCGCCCTTTGACCTGCTCGCTCAGGCTTGATGACGAGATGATCTGTTTGATTTCCGAGAGCGCGCGGTGATGGGAATGCTGATCATGCTCATGCGAATGTTCATGGTCGTGATGATGTTCGCGCAAATGAGGCTCGCCGGTCAGATGAACATCGAACTTCGCCGCCGAAATCCCGCTGCGGCTGGCGCGCTTCAGGCTCAGTTCGTAACCCTCGACCCCGAGTTTCAGCAACTCGTTTCGCAGCAGATCGAAATCGAGTCCGCAATCGAGCATCGCGCCGACGAGCATGTCGCCGCTCGCGCCGGCGAAACAGTCCAGATAAAGCGTTCTTGCCATGCCTCAATTCTACACCGGACGCTACAACTCGTCCTCGCCGACCTCGATCTCCATTCGTAGCAGCGCGGAGCTGAGCGTCTTGCCCTGCGGGTCGGCCTTCAACGAGACCGCGCCGCCTCCGCCCAGGCTGTGATGCAGCAGAAAATTGAGGGAGTTCAGATTGGGCAGTTCGAAGCGTTCGACCTCGCCTTTGCAGATTCCGGCGAAGTGTCGTTTGACGCGCTCGGCGGTGACTTCGCGGATGAGGATCGGGTAATGCTCCGGTTTGAGCGCGATCAGGCCGACATTGGCCGTGTCGCCTTTGTCGCCCGATCGCGCGTGAGCGATTTTGAGAAGCTGTACCTTCATAACATCATTTAATGTGACTTTTAAACAATCTAGAATAAGCCGTCATAGCGACGATCGAATCGTTTAACGATCTCATCGTAATGCGAATCCCAGTATTGAATCAGTACTTGCCTATTTTTATACACAATGTACCGGACACGCTCCCAATTCGGATCATCTCTATTAACCCCAGGCGAGTAGCGCCATGCAGGGAATTCCCAAATGGGATTGCCATCCATGCTGCGAGTGTTATGACGTATGGTGAAACCAAATACCATTCCAAGATAGATGCCGTAAATAGAGACTTCATTACGATTATATTGGTTGTAAAAGAACAGCCTGATGCCATCAACGGCGCCAGGAGACGGCAAGCGCGGCAGATATTCTTCCACTGCCTTTTTCCGGTATTCATCCATGGCCTTATTCCGACGCTCAGTGTACCCATCAATAGGATTCGCGCGAATGGAGTCGTTATAGCGGTATCGCAATCGTAGTAGGTTAAATGGTCTGAACGGGCTGAGTTTGGTAGTTCGATATAGTCTCAGGTTCGGATCATTTCGTAGGGACTTATACAGCTCAAACTCATCTTTAATTCCAAAGAGGTGGCCGCCCTTAAAGCTTTCTTCGTATTCGAAACCACCGTCGCTAGACACGTACTTAACATGAGCGCTCAGCCCGGACCAGATCACTAATCTGAGGCCTATGGCAAGTCCAGCGTGTAGTAATGCTTCTGCTATTGCCCTTACTATTCGTCTCATGCAAACCCAAAGAGAGTCACACTGATCTAATTTACTAGAAGCCTGCGCATAAATCGGCGGAGCTTTTGGAGCGCGGATGTTCGGGGTACCGCTGGCAAACTTCTCCAGCGCCGGAGGCGCGAGGGATATTAGCCGGCGCCGAAGCGTAGCGTAGGCGCCGGAAACGCCACGACAGGACCACGCGCCCTGAAAGAGAGCGCTTAAAAAGTCCGCCCACGGACTGTGATCGCGCAAATCGCGCCGTCGCCTTCGCCCGCACGTCAAGCGGGCTGTGCGGCGGGCGCAGCCGACAAGAGGCGGACGATGCGTTTGCAATTGACGA
>DASTMP010000312.1:0-9558 GCA_035714085.1 Blastocatellia bacterium | reverse complement strand
GTCGAGCGGCTTCGGCCTGTTGGCGCTGCTGCTTTCCTGTCTCGGTCTGTACGGCATCCTGTCTTACGCCGTGGCGCGCCGCGCCAGCGAGATCGGTATTCGGATGGCGCTCGGCGCCGATCGTCGTGACGTGCTCTGGCTGGTGCTGCGCGATGCGCTGCGGCTGGTCTTGATCGGCGCCGCGCTAGGCGTCCCGGCCGCTTTGGCGGTGGCGCGGCTGGTCGCGAGCCAGCTTTTCGGAATCAGCGCAGCCGATCCCGGAGCCGTTGTGGCTGCCACTCTGGCGCTGTTTGCCGTCGCCGCTATGGCAGGCTACCTACCTGCGCGGCGCGCGACGCGAGTGGACCCGTTAGTGGCGCTCAAGTGTGAGTAGGCGCGATTCGTTCCTCCGAATCAGCTTTTCTGCTGGGAGCGCGCATTTTTTTCTTGACACAGGCAGTTATGAAAAATATATTGATCGCGCTAACGAATCAAATTACATTCAATCATTGAACAAGAGAAGATCCTTTGCAGAAGATCAAAGCTGTTCGAACATCTGGGCGTCAGCGCCGGCGTCTTCGTACTCCGAATCCGGAAGTGCGACGACGGTTGCTGGAAGCGGCTGACAACCTGATTCACGAGCAAGGATTTCCGTCATTGCGGATCGAGGAGATAGTTGATCGGGCGAAGCTTTCGATAGGCACCTTTTATCTGTACTTCGAGAGCAAAGACGATCTCTTCATCAATCTCGTGATCGAAAACACGGGAGAACTCCAGCGCCGTTTGGAAGCCGCATCGAGGACGGCGGGCAGTGTATTGCAACGTCTGGGTCAGGTGTTGGACACCTATCTGGACTTTGTTAAAGAACACGAGCGAGGGTTTCTTTACTACCATAATGTCGGTCACGTAGACACCACGGTAGGACCGCTTTCGGTCTGGGCCTGTAATCAATGCGCCTCCACTCTACGACCCCTGCTGGAAGAGGGAATGGCGCGAGGAGAGATCAGAAAGACCGATCCCGAATTGCTCGCCCAGGCAGTGGTGGGATTGACCCAACATATTGCGAGCTACTGGTTGCAACACCAGGAGGTTTACACCCGTGAACAGATCAAAAATTTTCTCTTCCATTTATTCGGGTGAAGCAAACGGGGCGTAAAAAATAACTCCTCAAATTCGCCGGACAGTCTGAAACCACGGATTTTCACAGATGCGACGGATCGGCGCGAATGATCCGCTGAAATCCGCCGCATCTGTGAAAATCCGTGGTTTCATCTCAAGCTTCCCCAACCTCATCAAATCGCGGTCTTTATTTTTCAATCAGTCGTCGAGCGCAGATGGCTGGCTCCAGTGTGATACGGTGAATGAAATTCTATTCGTAAGTTCATCATAGGCGATATTGAGACTGCATCCTTAAATCTGAGCTACATCAACCCAACAAAGCAACCAGGCCAACAAAGCAACCAGGCCAACAAAGCAACCAAGGAGGTTAATCGTGGACAATCACATAAAACGACTTCGGGTGAAAGGATGGGTATTCGCATCGTGGGTGGTTATCACTGTGATGCTATTCATGGCATTCGACCGTCCGCCGTCGACGGCGGCCAGTCAGGCTACTTCGACGGGAGGGCCATTCATCGAGTTTGAAAGCGGGCAGGTTCGTCCGGTTGCGCTGTCCTCGAACGGCGCCAGGCTCTTTGCGGTGAACACGCCCGATAACACTCTGGAAATATTCGGCGTCACGTCGGCGGGCCTTGTGTTGCAGGCCCGAGTTCCAGTCGGTTTGGAGCCGGTGGCCGTGGCCGCGCGGGACGATTCGGAGGTTTGGGTCGTCAACCATCTGTCGGACAGCGTGAGTGTGGTGACCTTGGATGGGACACCGCGCGTCACCCACACTCTGCTGGTGGGTGACGAGCCGCGCGACATCGTATTCGCCGGCTCTCCGACACGCGCGTTTATTACGACCGCGCATCGCGGACAGCAGCGCACGGATCCCTCCATCGCGGACGTTCCCGGCGCGGGCGATCCGAAATTGACCACGCCCGGCGTCGGACGCGCCGACGTGTGGGTCTTCAATCCCGCCAATCTGAGCACGGCGCTCGGCGGCAAACCCGTCAGGATCATGACGTTCTTTACCGACACGCCGCGGGCGTTGGCGGTCAGTCCAGATAAGTCGACGGTATATGTGGCGGGGTTCAAAACCGGCAACCAGACGACTACCATCTTCGAGCAATTGATCTGCGACAACTTCAATGTCAACAGCCCTTGCACTATAAACGGCGGCGCCATGCCGGGCGGACAACTTGGGCCATCGACGAACTTCGAGGGCAAGCAGGCGCCGCGGGTCGGAATGATTCTGAAATTCAACAACGATGCTCAACAATGGCAAGACGAACTGGGGCGCAACTGGAATAACGCGGTGCGCTTCCGGCTGCCTGACCGGGACGTCTTCGCCATCAACGCGAACACCCTGGCCCAGACTGCCGTATTCGCTCACGTAGGGACGACACTGTTCAACATGGTCACAAATCCGGTAAGCGGCAAAGTTTATGTCTCGAACACCGAGGCCTTCAACAACGTTCGCTTCGAAGGCCCGGGGATATTCGGCGGCAGCACGGTTCAAGGCCACCTGGCCGAAACGCGCGTCACCGTGCTCTCCGGCTCGACTGTAACGCCACGACACCTCAACAAACACATTGACTACACCAAGCTCATGGGAG
The DNA here is from genome assembly GCA_035714085.1 of Blastocatellia bacterium. GTDB lineage: Bacteria > Acidobacteriota > Blastocatellia > RBC074 > RBC074 > JAJVID01. The sequence continues at coordinate 6,862 of DASTMP010000312.1, read as the reverse complement.
ATCCCGGATTCGACCCGACGGCGAAGAATCACAGTCTCTCAACGCCGCTCGACATGGCGGTGACGAGTGACGGGCAGACCCTCTTCCTCGCGGCTTTCGGATCCAGCAAGATAGGCGTCTTCAACACCACGGAGCTGGAGAACAACACCTTCGATCCGAGCACCGCGAGCGCGAATTACATCACGGTCAGCGGCGGCGGCCCGAGCGGCCTGGCGCTGGATGAAGCGAGGGGACGGCTCTATGTGATGACCCGCTTCGACAACTCTGTGAAAGTGATCAATCTGGCGACGAAGCAGGAGATCGCGCAAGCGACGCTGCCCAACCCGGAGCCCGCGTCGGTGGTCCAGGGACGGCCGATGCTCTATGACGCTACACGATTTTCTGGCAATGGCGAAGCGTCGTGCGCGAGCTGCCATATCTTCGGCGACATGGACGACCTCGCCTGGGACCTGGGCAATCCCGACGATGCGGTCAAGAAGAATCCGATGAACATCATTTTCGGCAGTCCCACTACGATTGCGCTTGGAAGCTTTTTGTTCGGAGTGAACACTCCGATCAACGGCACTGGCGCCGCCGACGATTTCCATCCGATGAAAGGGCCGATGACGACGCAGACCTTGCGCGGGCTGCTCAATTCGGGAGCGATGCACTGGCGCGGCGACCGCTCCAACGGGGCTTTCGGCATCAATGCCACCGACGCCAACCTCTCATTCAACAACTTCATCGTGGCTTTCGAAGGGCTGATCGGCGGATCGCAGCCGCCGGCCGCGGAGATGCAGAAGTTCACCGATTTCCAGTTGCAAGTAATACCGCCTCCGAATCCGGTGCGCAGGCTGGACAATTCGTTGACGGCTGCGCAGCAACGCGGCAGCAATTTCTATTTCGGTTCGCGTCCTGCTGACGGGATCAGCATCCCGCTGATCGGCGGGGAAACTCACAACTGCAACGGCTGCCACGTGGTTGATCGAGCCCAGGGATTTTTCGGCACAGGCCGCAGCGCAAGCTTCGAGGGGATCACCCAGATCGTCAAGATTCCGCACCTGCGCAATATATACGCGAAGGTCGGCATGTTCGGCGGCGCGAAGGTACCTTTCTTCCTGGCCTCCGACAGCGGCAATATGGGCGATCAGATCCGCGGCTTCGGATTCGTGAACGACGGCTCGGTTGATACCGTGTTCCGCTTCCTCAGCGCGATCGTGTTTCGGCCGTTGCTGAACACCGGTTTCCCGCTGATCAATCCCGACGGGACCAGGCGCGACGTCGAGCAGTTTTTGCTCGCATTCGACACCGACCTGGCGCCGATCGTCGGCCAACAACTGACGCTTAACAGCGCAAACGCCAAGGCGGCAGGCCCGCGCATCGACCTTATGCTCAAACGCGCAGAAACCCCGTTCGTCTCGAAAGCGCTTGGCGGCGCGGTCAGAGAATGCGATCTGGTGGCGCAGGTCGCGCTGGGGGGCCGCATCAAAAGCTTCCTCTACGACCCGGTCGCCAGGAACTTCATTCCGGATGACGGCGGGCCGCGCCTCCCGGACACCGCATTGCGCGCGCTTGCGGCGATGCCGGGCCAGGAGGTGACTTACACCTGCGCGACTCCGGGGGCGGGCCAGCGCCTCGCCTATTACCAGTAATTGAGCTTCCCCGAATTGGCCGTATGCCATGTTCATGGTCTTTGAGAAATAAATGTGATAACACTTCTTGCGGCCGCGCGAGCGGCGATTGAGCCTGTCCCGGCTTTTCAAAGCCGGCGCAGCTCAACCGTCGCGGCGGCGACTTAGGGGGATGTGCGCTCATTGTCTCTGCTTTGAAAAGCAAGGCTGAGCTCACGAGGTCGCTGCGGCGACTGAGAAGACTGATGTCGCATTTATTTCTCAAAGACCATAGAACATGGCATATGGCGCATTTGATACAAAGGCCGATCGGATCCGCAGCCGCTCCGATAAACGGTAAGCTTTCGGCAACCCTGCATGATTGTTCCAGAAAATCATGCGCGGCTGCCGAAAGCTTACAGCTCAGAGGCCACTCTACGACCATATTTCGGAGATTGCTTCGAACAGCGGGGTAAAGAAAGGACAAGCATATGAATGACCAAGATAAACTCATGTATAGCGTCGCGATAACTGAAGTTATCAACCGCTACTTCGCTGCCCTAGATCAGAAACAGTTTGATGTAACAAACATGAGTCAGATTTTTGCAGATGATGCAAAAATAGTGCGGCCCAACGGAGCAGTCACGACAGGGCCAAAAGAAATTGGCGATAGCCATATCCATAGCTTAAGCCGTTTCCGAGCCACACAGCACCTAACCAGCGGCTTTATCATTACGCTGAAAGACGAAACTTCCGCCGAATTCCGGGCGAACCTGGTTGCTATGCACCTTTGGGCTGAGGGCCACGGTGATCCAAGCGCCGATCCAAACGATAACTATTTTCTAGCAGGTGGGGTGATAACTGGATACCTGATCTCGGGTACGAACGGTTGGCGAATTACTGAGCTCACCAATCAGGTGATCTGGAGACGCGGTACCGGCTTCCAACAGATGCTTAAGAGCGTGTTTTAGAAGTCCAAAGCGTGACAAGTCACAACGTGAGCTTTCGGCGCCCCATAACGACAATGGGCGCCGGCGCACTGAAAGCTCACGTCCTTGCGGCGCCGTGGCGGCCTTTTATTTGCACCCAGATCATTTAGGGCTGTTATTTCTTTATCTCCGCCGTCCAGTTGAGCGTTACGTTGATAAGCACGGGCGGCGTTAACGGCGCGATTACCAGAAACCGCTGACCGTCGCCAGTCACAACAAAACGGTTTCTGCCTGTTTCGATAATGAGTTGTGTCTCGAACAGAAGTTTCGGCGCCCCCGCTGACTCAAATGTGCCGGAGCCGGTTTTGACCTCGGCGGCCATCAACTTACGATCTTGATCAGTAAAGAACAACTCCTTCCCGTCACGCCGCCACTGCGGCTCCTCACCGCCGTCCACCGAGACCTGCCATTTGCCGCTAAGCTGCGGAAAGGTTGCCACATAGATCTCAGCCCGCCCCGATTCAAAAGACCGGTAGGCGACCCACCGGCCATCGGGCGAGATGGCTGCCTGATTTTCGAAAAATTGTGTATTGAGGAATGGCCTCGGATTGCGCTCGCCATCCAGCGGTAACAGCCACAGGTCGTCCGAGTTGTGGTTGCCGGAAGGCGAGTTGTAGATCAGCAGCCGCCCGTCGGGCGACAGGTCTTCAATAAACTTAAATTGGGGAGAAGCGAAAATGAGTTCTTCTTCTTCAGTGGCGTCCACTTTCTTTTGGAAGATGTCGCGCGCGCCTTTGCGATCTGAGGTAAAGTAAATTCGTCTGCCGTCTTTTGACCAGACCGGGTTGAGATCGTCCGCCGGATCATAAGTGAAACGCGACTTGGCGCCGCGCGCCAGATCGAACAACCAGATATCGCGCGCATTTGTCTTGGGGTCTCGAACGCCTACGGCCAGCCGTTTTCCGTCCGGCGAAATACTCGGATTGCTGTAATCGGCTGACTCCCCGACCTTCCCAAGCTGCTTTCCGCTGCGGTCGAACCAGATAAGTTGCGACGTCTGCGCTCCTCCGCTCTGAAATGCCAGCGTTCCATTCTCCGCAACGCTTAAATGTGGGGCGAATTTATAGGTTTTCACCTGCTCAGCGATCAGAAACGGCTCGCCGGCCAGCCTCAGCGTGCTGGTATCAAAGGGTTGTCCCATCAAGGCATTATTCCTGACGAACAGCAAATATCCAGCCGCATATTGTGCGTCGAACTCCGTACTGAGCACCTGGCGCCACGCTTTGCCGGTAAGTGAACCAACATAGACGCCACTCTGCCCAGGCTGTTTTCCCAAAGCATAGTAAAGGAAATGCTCGCCATCAGGCAGAAATTGCGGTAGCCAGTGAGAATATGTTGATGGGTCTGTCGTGGTCAGAGCGGTAGGAACCCCGCCCGTCGCGGGCACGCGATAAAGCGCCCCGCCAGTCGCTATTATGATCTCGCCCGCATGATTCCATGAGCCACCGCCAGCATTGACCGGTTCGCACAACGTCTGCGGCAAGCCCCCTGACACTTCGACCCGCTTCAACCTCCCGGCGCTAAAGAAGGCAATTGAGCGGCCGTCCGGCGACCAGAAGGGAAGTATTGCGCCTTCGGTTCTGGGTAGTGGTTGCGCAGCGAAAGAATTCAGCGGGCGTAAATATAGCAGACGCGTTCCGGTCCCATCTGCGGCGCTAAAAACGATCTGCCGCCCGTCCGGCGAGAGGGCAAAAGATGGCTCGGAGGAACTGGTCTTTTCCGGCGCGAATATCGTAAAGCGCACCGTCTGCGCCTCTGTCTCGGCACGCCTGGTCCAGACCACTGCCCCTGACAACAACAACACCGCCAGGATGCCTGTGGCGATCATCCAGATGCGCTCACGCCAACTGGCGCGCTTCGCCAGGGCAGTAGTCTCGAACGTATGCGCTACTTCGGTTCGATTCAAACCATCTGAGCTTGCGGAGGCCGTCGCTTCGAGCGCGTAACTGAGATCGTGCGCCGAATGAAATCGCATCTCCGGATTTTTTTCCAAACAGCGCCGCACGATCTTCTCCAACGCAAGTGGAATCCTCGCTTGCGTCTCGCTCAAATCCGCCGCTTCTTCCTTCAAAATGGCATTCATCACTTCAATCGCCGATTCACCACTGAAGGTCCGTCGGCCAGACAGCATCTCGTAGAGAATCACACCGAAGCTGAAGATGTCCGAGCGATGATCGACATCCTGGCCACGCACCTGTTCGGGCGACATGTAGCCTACCGTGCCCATAATCGCGCCTGGATCGGTAATCTGCTTTTGCGTGGCGATGTCGGAGCCGACCGGCGCATTGCGCTGCGGTTTCAGCTTCGCCAGGCCGAAGTCGAGAATCTTCACGCGGCCGTCCCGGGTGACAAACAGGTTCTCCGGTTTCAGGTCACGATGAACGATCCCTTTGGCGTGCGCTGCGGCCAGCCCCTCGGCGATCTGTCGCGCATAATCGACCGCCTTTCGCAAAGCGATTGCGCCCTGATTCATCTCCTCACGCAACTCTTCGCCGACGAGCAATTCGGCCACTATGTAGGGCCGGGTCTCATGCGAGCCAGTGTCATAAACCGTCAGGATGTTGGGATGGTTGAGCGCGGAGGTGGCGCGGGCCTCCTGCTCGAAGCGGCGCAATCGGTCAGCATCTTTTGCGAATTCAGCAGGCAATAGCTTGATGGCGACATCGCGCTCGAGCCGTGTGTCACGCGCGCGCCAGACTTCGCCCATCCCGCCTGCGCCGAGTGAAGTGAGGATTTCATAGTGATCGAAATTAGCTCCAGGAACTATCTTCATAAATTACCACCTGATTGGCGTTCACCGTCCTCATTGCTCGGGACCGGAATAAGAAGTAACTCGTAAGCTTTCGGCAACAGCGCATGATTTTCTGGAACAATCATGCGCTGTTGCCGAAAGCTTACAAATGATCGAAGCCAGATGATAAATCCTTGCCGCGCTATTGAATCGCTGCTGCTTTGATTCGAGTATATAAGGCGCCAAGCTTATCAAACTTTGTTTCATTCTTTCTCGCCCACGCTTTTATGTGCGATAGTTTATCATCCTGTGTCTGGAACATCTTCGATGGATTTTCGATATACTTCGCATATTGATCTGATTCGTCTGTTATGATGAGATAGGCGGCAAATACTGCGCTTGAGTTGCGTTGCTTCAGAGATTCGATAATAAACGGGAGCGCATAAATACCGTAGCGTCTGATCGGCATAATGCTATCAGGATCCACTTTTTCAGACACTCCCCTATCAACTGGGTCTTTCCATTCACTTGCCAGTAACTCGCTCGCCCTAAGGTAGTCACCAGAATCCCATTTCGCGATGAACTTTTTTATCAACTCCGGAGTGGCATCCCAAACATAAACGTCGCCGATGCTAAAATAGAGATTGATGCCGCTAATTTTGTTCAGCAAGTAAATCAGAATAAATTGGCGATACCGCTCTGTCTCTGTTCTGAACTCCTCCACGATGAACGGCGTTAGATTGGGGCCGATGGAGAGTAAATTCCGGGTGGCGTTTCGAAGCCCAAAAGGACCGACTTCGGGCCGAAACCACTGTGGTCCATCTAACCATGGATTGGCATCCATCTGCCTGCGCCATTCGTCATAAACCGCCTTGTAGTCCGGATCTACGTTCTGTGCCGGCCTGGAAGCGGCCATCAAGACCAAATAGAGCATCAAGAGAACAGCTATGGTAAGAAAGGTCGCTCTTATGCGCATTCTAGTTTCCTCCGTGTCCCTTCCGCAATCATCGATACTATTGGCGAATTCCCCAAACAAATAACTTATGCGTTTCGCTCAACTAAATTTAAAGAGCTTACCTCGCTGAAACTGAATTCGCCAACAGCATCAAGCCGACATGACTAAAGACCAAACCTAGATCAAGCCGATTTACCGACGCCTAACTCTTGTTCTCCGATAATGGGAAAGGTCATTCCCATAAACGAACAATCTGCCGTTGATCTCAGCCCGCGACATTTCTTCAAATCAGGCAACAACAACAATTAAACGGTTAGAGAGGATTGGCACGCGACTTGGTTCATTGTAGGGCTAACAGTTGATACTGCTGGCCAAATCCTACAGCGCCGGAGGCGCGAGGGACATTAGCCGGCGCCGAAGCGAAGCGTAGGCGCCGGAAACGCCACGACAGAACCAAGCGCCCTGAAAGAGAGCGCTTAAAAAGTCCGCCCACGGACTGTGATCGCGCAAATCGCGCCGTCGCCTTCGCCCGCACGTCAAGCGGGCTGTGCGGCGGGCGCAGCCGACAAGAGGCGGACGATGCGTTTGCAATTGACGA
>DASTMP010000311.1:0-1531 GCA_035714085.1 Blastocatellia bacterium | reverse complement strand
CCGAGTCGATCCGTTACAGGAGCGAACAATTTTTCGTCAGGTTCTTCCGCGTTGTCGAATCCGACGCGCAGCAGGCAGATCATGCAGCGCCCAAGACCGCGAGAAAATCCTCCCTCCAGCCGCGTCCCGCACTCGGGACACACCGCCGCGCTAGTCGCCTTTGTCTGCATTAGTCCGCCGCCAGTACTTCGCAAAGATGTCGCAGCTCCGCGCCAACCTCGGACGCTTCTGCCACGGTGCCACCCACTTCCTCCCGCAAAATCGCGCGATACCTTGAGCGCAACCGGGCGACATCGCTGCGCAGCGTTGTGATCGGCCGGCCCAGCTTGAGCGACATTTCTTCGTATGGAACTGCTCCATCGCTTGCAACCGAAAGGTGTGAGTTTAACTGCTCAAACAGTTCATGTTTTCCAGCCAACGCGCATTCCTCGGCCAGTCGATCGAGCGCTGTGCGGAGCAGCGTCTCTGCCCACTCACGTTCGTAAACGCGTTCAGCACTCCAGGCCTGCAAGCCCGCGACTCGTGCGTCCGCTTCGGCGATCGCGGCCGTGTCGAGCGGCCCCAGGATCATGCCTCCGCCGCGTTTCTGCGTCCGATCGTGCGCACGCGCGTGGGCGACGAAATGTTTGAGTGCGCCGAGGAGAAATGAACGAAACCGTCCCTTATCTGGATCGGCTCGGGCATAGGCGCGTGATTCGATCAGATGCGCGAAAAAGCCTTGCGTCAGATCTTGCGCATCCTCTGGGTCTGAACCCTGACGTCGCAGGAACAGAAATATTGGTCGCCAATAAATGCGACACAGTTCCGACAGCGCCCTTAGCGCCTCGTCCGGCGGTGTTTGCGATTCCCCGGCGTCGAGCACCATCGTCCAGCGAGTGGAAGCGAACAGACCTTCGCGCCTCGTTTCGGTGGCGGACGCCGCAGGCATGCGACGTTTTTATCCGGCGGGAGGAAAATAAGCAAGTCAAACAACACCCGAGAGATGCGCCGACTCAACTAGCCAGTCACCCAATTGCCTAACTCACCCGTGCAGATTGGAAGAACCCAAACTGCTCAGATCATTCCGAGCTTCATCCGGCCCGCTTCGCTGATCATATTTTGATTCCAAGGTGGGTCCCAGACGAGCTGCACATCTGCTTCATCTACGCCATCGATGCTTAAGATTTTGCTCTGCGCGTCATGAGCGATGGCTGGTCCCATACCGCAGCCAGGCGCGGTGAGCGTCATTTTCACTTCTACCCGGGTGCCCCCGTCATCCTTTTTGATCAAACGGCAATCGTAAACCAGACCAAGATCAACAATGTTCACCGGGATTTCCGGGTCATAGCACTGACGAAGCTGGTTCCAGACATCTTCCTCTGAGACCTGACCGTTTGTGCTGCGCGCCGGCTTTTGAGTTGGTTGCGCCATGGGTTTTTCCAAACCCAGGGCGTCGAGATCGTTTTCCGCGATTCGCGCCAGGCCTTGATACGTCGCAATCGTGTAACTGCCGCCCAGGCTTTGCGTGATTACGCCCTGCGTTCCAGCCGGG
>DASTMP010000310.1:0-17743 GCA_035714085.1 Blastocatellia bacterium | reverse complement strand
GCCGCGATCCAGGCTTCGTGACGGGCTTTGCGCACCAAGAAACAATCGGTCTGCGGCGCCTGTTTGTACTCGCCCAAAGCGGGCGAAAACAACTTAATATTTGTCAGAGAGTCAACATACAAGAAACGAAGAGCGCGAAGACCTTCATCTATTCTTTCTTCGTTTTCTTCTTTTCTTCGTAGTTATTTTCTGAGGAGGAATAGATGAGCGCATATGCAGGTAAGGAGAGCCCCGTCGTATGTTCGATCGCGCCCATGCTGTCGGTGCGGAATGGCGCGCGAGCGGTCGAATTCTACAAGACGGCTTTCGGGGCGATTGAGGTCTACCGTGTCGAGGATCCTGGCGGCGCCGTGGTGTCTCGGCTGTCGGTCGATGGCGCCGAATTTTGGCTGAGTGACGAGTCGCCTGAGCATGGAAATTTCAGCCCTGAGTCTCTGGGCGGCGGTTCTGTCCGGATGGTCTTGACCGTGCCGGATCCTGACGCGATGTTCGCGAATGCGCTTGCGGCAGGCGCGCGAGAGGTCGTCGCGGTGAAGGAGGACTATGGGTGGCGTTTGGGCCGCGTAGTCGATCCCTTCGGCCATCACTGGGAGATCGGACGCCCGCTTGCGTCGTAGATCATCTGATTGACGCCAGGTCAACTTTCGCCACACATCGCGCGATCAACGCCGTCTGGAGGATCGAGCCCGCTCAAACTCGGCCGCCACGACGAAGCATGCTCGGAGTTCGAACTCGCCGCTTCGCTCACTGGCAATGCGCGCGAGCGCGAACTGCCGCTCAAGCGCGCCACGGCATACGTCAGCAACAACAATAGACAGGGTTGACGGAATTTTTCAGGATTTTGCCCGTTGAGTAGAATCCTGAAAAATCCTGTCAATTCTGTCTATTTCCTGGTGGAGATAAGGGTTCTATTTTTTCGATCAGCGACTTGAACCTGGGATCGCCGCGCAGAGCGTCCAGCAGCGGCTCGACGTTGATGAACGCCATAAAGCCGGAGCGCTCCTGGTAAGCCTTCTCGAGCCATTCGAACGTCCGATCCAGATCGCCCAATCCCAAATAGATGATCGCGATGAAATACGACGAGACGTACTGTCGCTTCGACACGCGCTCCAGCTGCGCGATCATCTGCCGAGCTTCGCGGCCCTTTCCCAGCCGCGCGTTGGCGTAGCCCAGGTAGGAGATAAATGTCGTGGCCGGGCCGGAGAGGCTGATCGCTTTGCGCAGCGCGGTGATGGCGTCGCCGAATCTCTTCTGCTGGATGTAGGCCATGCCTCGGTGCCAATACGCGAAGCCGAAGTTCGGGTCCATATCCAGCGCCTTGGCGCCCTGCTCCATCGCGCGGTCGTATTGGCGCGCGAAGTAATAGGCCCAGGCCAGACTGAGCGTGATGAATAGCGAGAGCGGCTCAAGCTCCTGCGCGCGCTGGCAGGCGCGGATAGAGGCTTCGCTCTGGCTCGTGGCTTTGAAATAGAAGCCGTAGCCATCCCAGGCGTTGGCGAAATTGGGGCTGAGTTCGATGGCGCGCCCGAACTCCTCTTCGGCGGCGGCGAGATCCCAGTCGTAAAGCAGCCGGAAAAATCCCAGCGTGCAATGCGCCTCGCCGAGAGCCTCGTCAAGCTCCAGCGCCTTCGTTGCGGCGGCCTTTGCCTTCGGATAGGCTTCGCGCGGCGGCTGGCCTCCGGTCGAAGAGGCGAGAAAACCGTAGGCTTCGGCCAATCCGGCGTAAGCCAGCGCGTAATTCGGGTCGAGGTCGGTCGCCTGCAGGAAACATTCAACGCCCTTCTTGATCCAATCGGGCGTGCGTTTGTGGACGTAGTAGCGGCCTTTCTGATAAAGGAGCCAGGCCTCGGTGTTGTCGGTGTAATGTTTGACCAGCTTCCGCCGTTCTTCGCCGGTCAATTGCAGCCGTAGCTTTCCGCTGATCTCTTGCGAGATGTCGTCCTGCAGCGAGAAGATGTCGGTGAAGGATCGGCGGTATTGCTCGCCCCAGAGTTGCGTGTGGCGGCCCACGTCTACAAGTTCAGTCTTGACGATCAGCGAATCGCCGAGTTGCAGAATGCGTCCGGTGAGCACTGCGCGCACGCCTAGCTCCCTGCCGATTTCCTCCGGATCGACCTTCTGGCCTTTGTAGCGAAAGACAGTGCTGCGCGGGATGACGCGCAATTGGGGAAGTTGCGTGAGGCTATTTATGATGCTTTCGGTGATGCCGTCGCCGAGGTATTCCATCTCCGCGTCGGCGCCATCGTTGATCAGTGGCAGGATCGCCAGCGAATCGATCGCGCGGCCGGAGCTGCGGCGTACCGGCGATGCGATGACCTCATCCACAACGCCGCTGATCTCGGTGGTCACGGCCTCGCCGATTCCCACCCTCGCCTCGTCGCTTATTCCAAATAACGACGGGGACTGACCGGTGCGGGCGAGTTCGGTCTCGAAGTCCAGCCGGCTTTTCAGGAGCTTCAGATCGCTGAGGAAACTTCTGATGGTGTCGTAGCGGTCGTCGCGCTCTTTGCGGAGCGCTTTGTTCAAACTCCATTCGAACTCCGACGGAATCCCGGCGACGAGTCGCGAGATCGGCGCCGGCTCACGGACCAGAATCGCCGCGATCACGTCGCTCGAAGTCGCGCCGTCGAAAGGCGGGCTCCCCGCGACCATCTCGTAAAGCATTACGCCGAGACTGAAGACGTCGCTGCGCGCGTCAACCCGGAGCCCCCGCGCCTGTTCGGGCGACATGTAAGTCACCGTGCCCAGGACCGTGCCCGGATCGGTGTTCGGCTTGAGCATCGTCGCGGCCTCTTTATCAACTTTCGCGGGCTTCGTTAGATCGATCTTCGGATCTGATCTTTCCGTGAGTTTGGCCAGGCCGAAATCCAGGACCTTGACGTAACCGTCGGGGCGGATCATCACGTTCTCAGGCTTGATGTCGCGGTGCGTGATGCCCGCTTCGTGCGCGGCTTGAAGCGCGCCGGCGATCTGGATAGCGATCTCCAGAGCCGAGTTGAGCGGCATCCCGCCGGGCGGCAATAACTGCCGCAGCGTGCGGCCTTCGATGAATTCAGTGGCGATGAAATGAGCGCCCTCGTGTTCGCCGACCTCGTAGATCGTGATGATGTTCGGATGATTGAGAGCCGAAGCCGCGCGCGCCTCCTGTTCAAATCGCGCCACGCGATCCGGGTCTCGCGTGAAGTCGGCGGGCAGTAATTTCAGAGCCAGCTTGCGGCCCAGTCGCGTGTCTTCAGCCAGATAAACCTCACCCATCCCGCCCGAGCCGAGTTTGTCGAGGATGCGATAATGGGAGATTGTTCGTAAGACCATGTTTGGGAATGGCTCTGCCGATTTGTGAATTTCGCGTTTGCCGGATCAAATTATCGTTTCAGATCGATGTGACTTCAAATGTGTCATTCTGCTTTTGCCGGCGTCAGATCGTTGAGTCGTTGCTTGAGATAACTCGCGGAAAGTTCATGATAAACCTTCGCGCTGCGTTCGACCGAAGCCAGGGCCGCGCCGGAGAGTTCTTTCTTGACGACGGCCGGAGAGCCTGCGGCCAATGTGCGCGGGGGAATAATCGCGCCCGGAGTGACCACGCCGCCCGCCGCGACCATCGCCTGCTGGCCGATCACCGCCGCGTGCAGCACGATCGCGCCCATCCCGACGACCGCGCCGTCTTCGACCGTGCAGCCTTCAAGCAGCGCGCCATGGCCGATAGTCACGTCCTCTTTGAGAATCGTGGGGATTTCAGGCGTGGTGTGAATGACCGCATTGTCTTGAACGTTCGAGCCGCGCCCGATGACGATCCGACCCTCGTCGCCGCGCAGCACGACCCCATACCAGACGCTGGCGCCGTCGCCGATCTCGACGTCGCCAATGATCACCGCCGTCGGAGCTATAAAAACATCTTGGCCGATGCGCGGGTGTTTACCTTCATATTCGATAATCATCTCTATTTTCACTCATCTGGTTCACCCGGACTCCTCTGGCGTCAGATTCCCTCGCTTCGAGGCGCCGTCATCGGCCCTGAGATTCTCGCGGGCGCTCCCGTAAAATGCTCGGAAGTAGCCGTACATCGACCAGCACGACGAGATCACTACCAGCCAGAGCAACCCGCGGCCCAACCCGTAAAAGAGCACTCTCCAATCGAGCCAGTTCAGGTCGCCGGCGCCGAAGAGGTGTTGCAGCGCGGCGCGCATCTCAGGCACCGTCCAGAAGGCGATAATGGGAAACGCCTTTGTCTCGACCGGCGGCTGGCCGTCAACAGACGATGTGATCAGCAGCGCGATGGTGACCACCTGGGAAAACATTTTGAACTTGCCGGCCTTCGATGCCGGTATCGCCCAGCCCTCGCTGGCCGCGACCGCTCGCAAGCCAGACACGGCGAATTCGCGCCCGATGACGATCACCACGGCCCAGGCCGGCGCCAGTCTGTTCTCGACCAGCGAGATGAACGCGGCGGAGATGAGCAGCTTATCAGCTATCGGATCGAGAAGAATCCCGAACCGTGAAACCTGCTTGCGCCGCCGCGCGATCCATCCGTCGAGAACATCGGTGATCGCCGCGAATAGAAACAGGCTCACGCCGGCGATGTGCTGCGGCAACCCGACCCAGTCTTCTGAAAATTTGGTCAGCAACACCACCACCAGCAACGGCGCGATGAAGATGCGGACAAGTGTGAGCAGGTTCGGGAGAGTCATTGCAAGATGCTAGGTGTCAGGTGTCAGGTGTCAGGCGCTATCTGATTCGTGGGTGGTCTCTCTGTCTGAACCCTGAACCCTGAACCCTGAAACCTATCCATGAAATTTATTCGTAATTGGCATTCGCCGGTCGCGACCGAAGGCGCGCGGCGTGATCTTGATTCCGGGCGCGGCCTGGCGGCGTTTGTATTCACTATTGTCAACCTGCCGTATGACCCATCGTACGGTCTTTTCGTCGTAGCCTTCGGCCCCTGCCTTTTCCGAGAGGATCGCATCGAGGCTCAAATCCTGCTCGACATAGAGTTCCAGGATCGCGTCGAGGACCTCATACGGCGGCAGCGTGTCCTGATCGGTTTGGTTGTCGCGCAACTCGGCCGACGGCGCGCGCTTGATGATGTACTCGGGGATGACAGTGGCGCTTGTGCGCCGGTTGACGTATTCCGAGAGCTCGTAAACCAGTGTCTTCGGCACGTCCTTGATCACCGCGAAGCCGCCCGCCATATCGCCGTAGAGCGTCGAATAACCGACGCTGGTCTCGCTCTTGTTGCCGGTCGAAAAGACCAGCGCGCCGAATTTGTTCGAGAGCGCCATCAGGATGTTGCCGCGAATGCGCGCCTGGACGTTCTCTTCCGCGATGCCCATCGGCGTATCGACGAAGACCGGTTTTAGCATTTCCAGATACTGTCTGAAAGTCTCCTCGATCGGAATGACGTGATAAGCGACGCCGAGGTTTTCAGCCAGCCGCCTGGCGTCGCGCGCGCTTTCAGAAGACGAATAGCGCGTGGGCATAAAGACGCAGGTGACGTGTTCGGCGCCCAGCGCGTCAACGGCGATGCAGGCCGTCAGCGCAGAATCTATTCCGCCTGATAACCCGATGATCACGCTCTGGAATCCATTCTTGCGGATGTAATCGCGCGCGCCGATGACCAGAGCCTGATATATCTCTTCGGTCGATCCAGGGAGCGCGTGAGGCCTCGCATGCCGGCTCTCTATCCTCGGCTTCACATTTTCAAACGGATGTCTTTTCAGATCGATTCGCTGGACGCTGACGCCCGCCGACGCCAAATCGATCCGCTCCTGCCTTCTGCGAGGATCGTGCAACCGCTCTTTGAAGACCCTCTCGGCGTTGATGTCGGAGACGATCAGGTCCTCCTCGAACAATTTGCCGCGGGCGACGACATGCCCATTCTCGTTGATGACCAGGCTCTGGCCGTCGAAGACAAGTTCATCCTGGCCGCCAACCAGATTCACGTAAGCGAGCGCGACGGCGTTGTCTTCGGCGCGTGTGGCCAGCATCCGTTCGCGGTCCCGCCCTTTGCCGGCGTGGTAAGGCGAAGCCGAGATATTGATGATCACTTGCGCCCCGGCCAGCGCCTGAATCTGAGTCGGCCCGCCCGGATACCAGATATCCTCGCAAATGTTCACGCCGATCAGCGCGTCGCCGTATGAGAAGATTGGAGTCGTTTGCCCCGCGTCGAAATAACGGTACTCGTCGAAGACGCTGTAATTTGGCAGGAAGTTTTTGTGGTAAACGGACACCAACTGACCGTCGCAGATCACCGCCGCCGCATTGTGAATGTCGGTCGTCTTGTCCACGAAGCCGACAATCGAAATTATGCCGGACGACGCGGCGATGATTCGATCCAAAGCCTGCAGGTTGGCGGTGATGAATTGCGGCTTGAGCAACAGGTCTTCCGGAGGGTAGCCGGGTAGCGAGAGTTCGGGCGCCGCTACGATGTCCGCTCCGATTTCACGCGCTCGTTCGATGCTGGAGATGATTTTGGCCGTGTTGCCGGCGAAATCGCCGACCGTGGGGTTGATTTGCGCGAGGGCTATGCGGATGCTGGACATATCAATCCGTCACTTCAACCGTGTCAATAATTCCGACAATCGCCGCGTCAACAGGCCGGTCTTTCAGCCCATCGGCCATACGCGCGCTGCTGCCCGAAACGACCAGCACCTTCTCACGATATCCCGCGCCGACGGTGTCGACCGCCACCAGATAACTGCTCTCGTCCTCGCCGGTGAGCGTGATCGGGCGGACGAGCAGAAGCTTTTTGCCTTCTAGGCGCGGGTCTTTGCGCGTCGCCACAACGTTGCCGATGATGCGTCCGATGATCATAGTGATTGGGGAGTGGGGAATAGGGAGTGGGGAATAGGGAAGAAGGAAATACAACCTGCTCTTCTTCCCCATTTCCTATTCCCCATTTCCCACTCCCTGCTTCCCTTCTATTTCGCGCTTTGTAATTGAAGCGCCACGGGCAGGTTTTCGTCAACCGACGAATGCGGTCGCGGGATGACGTGAACGCTGACCAACTCGCCCACGCGGCGCGCCGCGGCCGCGCCGGCGTCCGTAGCTGCCTTGACCGCCGCGACCTCGCCGCGCACGATCGCTGTGACGAAACCGCCGCCGATCTTCTCGTAACCGACCAGGCTGACGTTCGCCGCCTTGACCATCGCGTCCGCCGCTTCGATCATCGCCACCAACCCTTTCGTCTCGATCATTCCCAAAGCTTCCATTTATTTCTCGCTCCTTTCGCTCTTCTCTTCGGTCTTTTTGACAACCTCATATCCGGTAACCAAGCTCGTTCCGTCCGGGCGATGAGTCCATTGCCAGATAACTTCTTCGTCTTCGCTCAATTCCACGCTCAGGACTTGCCCCGGCAAATCCGAACTGTCTGAAGAGGGAGCCTGAACTATGCGTTTATTCTTGGTCGTTTTCATTTGCCGTCTCCACACGCGCTTTTGCCGCGCGGCTATGGTTGAAATAATCTCGCTGATTCTACCAGCAGTTCCACAAGCTCCGCGCGAGTCAACGTCACTTGTTCATTCTCTCCCTCCCCCCGTCGCCCCGTCGCCCCGTCGCCATTCTCACCTGGCGTATAGGAGCAGACCTGACCGATCCGGGCTTCGGGCCGCATGGCGCCGTTGCGTTCGCGGATTTCAAAAAGCTTTTCGACTGCGCGGTCCGGGATAGTGTTTTCGTTACCTAAAGAGCGGGCGATGAAGCTTATTTTGCAAGTGTGTTCAAGCGTTTCGAGTTTGTTAAAGGCCTTTTCGAGGGTGTCAGCGTAAGCCACCGCGCCGTGATTGGCCATCAACAGCGCGTCGTGAAATTCCAGATAGGGCTCGATCGCGTCTGTCAGTTCGCGCGTCGAAGGCGTCCCGTAAGTCGCGAGCGGCACGCATCCGAGCGTCAATATGACCTCCGAAAGAATCGCCTTGCTCAAGCTGAGGCCGGCGACGGCAAATCCGGTGGCGTAGGGTGGATGCGCGTGAACCACGGCGTTGATGTCGGGGCGGGCCTGATAAATGACTCGATGCATGGGCCATTCGGATGAAACGCGGAGGTCGGACGGTTCGAGCGGATTGCCCTCGATGTCGACGACGACCATCATCTCCGGCTTCATCCAGCCTTTGCTGACGCCAGAAGGTGTGGCGATGACGCGGTTGGGCGCGACGCGCGCGCTGATATTTCCGTCGCCCGCCACCAGCAGGCCATGGTCATAACAGCGCGTGGCGATCTCGACAATCTCTTCTCGAACTCTTTGCTCGTCCATAATCGCCAATCGAGGATTGGGGATAGAAGATCGATGATCGAACATAATACTGCGATCTTCCATCTTCTATCCTCAATCCTCAATCCTCATTTATCCTCCCGTCCCATTAGCGCTGGAGTCCTGGCGAAGAAATTCGCGGTAATGCACGTTGAGGGCCTCGTCGCTCGGATTGGCCAGGAAGTAAGAGAGGCTTTCGAGCGAGATCGTCAGATCGACGTTTTTGACTTTGACTCCGGATCTCGGATTGAGGTGGACTGGCGCGAAATTGAGCACCGCATGGACTCCGGCTTCAGTGACCTCTTCGAGAACCCTCTCGGCGGCGGTCGCGGGCACCGCAATGATCACGATCTCGATGAATTCGCGCTTAATGGTTTCGCCGATCTGACGCGCGTCCTGAATCTCCAATCCGGCGCGCGTTTTCTTCCCGATCTTCTCCGGGTCGGCGTCGAATAAAGCAGCGATCTCGAAGTTGTTACGACCGAAGCCCTGGTAATTGGCCAGCGCCATCCCCAGATTTCCCAGGCCGATTATCGCCACTCGACGCTTCTCGATCAGCCCGAGAATCTTCATCAATTGCCGGCGCAAATCCTCGACGTAATATCCTACGCCGCGCACGCCGAATTCTCCGAAATAAGCCAGGTCTTTGCGAATCTGCGCTGAGTTAAGATTGAACTGATCGGCCATCGCCTGCGAAGAGATGGTCTTCACCTTGAAAACTGACAGTTCATTCAGGCAGCGCAGATAGATCGAGAGACGATTTGTCGTTAATTCTGAAACCTTCTCTGTTTTCATGTTGTCGGGACTCGACCGTGAACGGCCAACATTGATGTCTTCTCCGCCTTATTTAACCCGTCATTCGCTCTTAGTCGGCAACGATAGCTCAGGCCGCTCTGGGCTGTCAACTTTATGGTTTGCAAGGAGATTACACGCAAATTGACAGGCGAGCGGGACGCTTCGTAAACTGGGTTTTCCATAAAGGAAACAAAGTGCAGCATGCGCAACCAGCGGACTCCCAGGAGCAAATTTTGATCGCGCACATCACCGGTAAACTAATTCAGAAACAACCCAACTCCGTGGTCGTGGACGTCGGCGGCGTCGGTTACGAGCTGACCGTCCCGCTTTCGACGTTTTACGATCTGGGCGATCCGGGCGCCGAGGTTTCGCTGCGCGCATACACATATGTGCGTGAAGACGCGCTGCAGCTTTTCGGATTCCGAACCGAACGCGAGAAGAGGTTGTTTCTTCTCATGATAAGCGTTTCAGGCATCGGCCCGAAGTTGGCCATCACGGCGCTGTCAGGAATGAGCGCGGAAGAATTAATCCATGCCATCCGCACAGAGAACCTGGCAAAACTGGTCGGCGTTCCCGGCATTGGTAAGAAGACCGCAGAGCGCATGCTGGTTGAATTGAAAGACAAGGTCGCTCAACTCGCGTCGCCGGAAATGGAAGAGCAATTGAAGGCCGGGGCGATTATCAGCGTCGGTGAAGCGTTGCGCGATGATCTGATCTCGGCTCTATTCAATCTGGGTTATCAGAAGGCGGCGGCGGAGAAAGCTGTATCAGCTGTGTTGAAAGAGGATTCGGACGCGAATTTCGAAGTTGCGCTAAAGCAATCTTTAAGAAAATTGGTGAGAGGGTGATCTTGAATAGGAAGAATCGCAAGTTGAGTGACAGTGTGAGTAGTTTCTGTGACAACTATTGGGAGTGGTTTGTGAGATCAGAGACGGCGCCATACAAAATAACGGGAAAATACTTGTTCTTCTCAGCGAACAGAGATCTTCTTGTCGAAATTGCGGTAGAGGAATTGGAAACAGGCGGCTTTCATCAAGCAAAGATCCATATGGCGGATGTGACTCCTCCAACTGGCGAATATGTTTTATGCCTTTACTTCAAAGATAACGGCCGTAGAGATGAGTTGGCAGTCAAGTACCAAAATAGACCTGAATTAAGTTATAGATACTGGAAGAGCAACGAAGACACGCGAGCTGGCAGATATTCAAAAGAGTTCCTAGAAAAACTCTCGCCGGCCGAACGGGATCACTTTCAAAGAAAGACATAGCGGATAAAGGTCAGTATAGAGAGCTTTATGGCACACCAGGAACCGACAAACATTGATGGGAATAAGGCTTCCCGGCTCATCAGCAGCGATTCAATGAATGACGAGCAGCAGGTCGAACTCTCGCTGCGCCCGCAAGTCCTGCGCGAATACATCGGCCAGAAGAAGGTCAAGGACAACTTGAGCATTTTCATCAAGGCCGCCCGCGCGCGCGGCGAGGCGTTGGATCACGTGTTGCTCAATGGCCCCCCTGGGTTGGGCAAATGCATAACGGCGGACAGTTGGATTTTAACTGATCATGGGATCGTTCTTTTCCGCAGCCTGCTCCCCGATTCAATGCCTGCTGGTAGCAGTCAACCACTTGAGACCAGGGTCTATGGCCTCAACGGATTGGAAACCACGTCGCACGTATACGCAAATGGCCTCAGTCCAACGCGGCGAATTCTAACCGAATCGGGGTTCGAGATTGAAGGAACACTCAACCACCCTGTGCTTGTAGCAACACCCGCTGGCCCACAATGGAAACGGCTTGGGGAGTTATCAACTGATGATTACGTGGCCATCGCGCGCGGGACTGAGATCTGGGGACAGGCTCAGTCCACCACCTGGATATCTGCTCGTCCAAATGAGATTCGCAAGCGAAGCGAAGAACGTGTAAGGCGCTTGCATCAGGAATTATGCCAGTCGCTCGGGCGTCCTCCAGCAGCGATTGAGTTGCGTCATGCGGCTTCACATGGACATTCAAGGAATACCCACTTGCCAACTATTGCGCAGCGTCTCGGATTGCTTCTCGCGGATGGAAGAAGTGTCACTACTGTCTCTGATCCGTGGACATTAGTCTCCGGGATGTCAGACAAAGATACTGTCCCCATCACCCTGGATGCGGATTTGGCCTATTTTCTGGGCGTTCTCGTAGGCGATGGCCATTTTGAACGCGCGTCAAACCACCCTGCATTCAATATCACTTGTGGCGAGACTGAAATGGCGGAGGAATTGCAGCGCATCAGCCTCAAACATTTTGGTTATGCCCCATCCTTGCGACAATACGGCAAACAAACCCCCTTGATTCGTTTCAGCCAGAATTGCGGAAAGGTGATGCTGGCTTTCGGAGCGAAGGCGACAACAGCCTCTTACAAGGTTGTGCCTTCTGCTGTATTGTCGGGTACGCGAGAAATCTCTATCGGTTTCCTGCAAGGCCTGTTTGACGCGGATGGGAATGTCTGGCGAGACGGGTATGTGGAATTCGGCACTCGATCAAAAGCTCTATGCCATCAGGCGCAACTGATGCTGGCAAACCTTGGCATAATCGCGCGACGGAAAAAACAATCAATAAACGGCGCTGACTTCTGGAGACTATTTATCGGTGGCGAGGATGCGCATCGTTTCCACGAGACCGTTGGTTTTCGACTATCGCGCAAGCGCCTCCGAGCCTCTGGCTTAAATAACAGGGCGCGTGGGTGGAGTCACAGCGAGATGACTCCGCACACAAATGGCTTGCTACACGCGCTGCTTAAAAAATCACAGCCGCACTCGCGCGCTGTGCACAAATATTTCGATCACGTTAAACGCGGCGACCGAACGCCGACACGCTACCGGATCACGCGCTACTTGTCGCTCCTGCCGGAAACAGTTCGGCAAGAACCGGAATGGTCAATTCTTCAATCGCTATCGAATCCTTTAATCCACTGGGATTCTGTTGTCAATATCACTGAATCGACCGCAGAGACATTCGATTTCGTTGTGCCCGGCACACACTCTTTCATCGCTAACGGCTTCTATAATCACAACACTACTCTGGCCGCGATCATAGCCCGCGAGATGGGCGCGAAGATTAAAACCACCGCTGGGCCAGTGATCGAAAAGGCGGGCGATTTGGCCGCATTACTCACCAATTTGGAAGAAGGCGACGTGCTTTTCATCGATGAGATTCATCGCCTTCATCCGGCGATTGAAGAGATTCTCTATCCCGCGATGGAGGATTTCGAACTTGATCTGATGATTGGGCAAGGGCCGTCGGCGCGTTCGGTGAAACTCGATCTGCCTAGATTCACTCTGGTCGGCGCCACGACGCGTCCCGGATTAATCACCGCGCCGTTGCGCGGGCGCTTCGGCATCAACTTCCATCTCGACTTCTATCCGGCCGAGGATTTACAGATCATCGTCGAGCGTTCGGCCTCGATCCTCAACGCCATGATTGACGACGGCGGCGCGAGCGCCATCGCCGCGCGCTCGCGAGGCACGCCACGCATTGCCAACCGGTTGCTGCGCCGCGTCAGGGATTACGCCGAAGTCGAATACGATGGACGCGTCACCGCCGAAGTGGCCACCGACGCGCTCAACCGTATGGAGGTCGACCGCTACGGCCTGGACGAAGTCGACCGCAAGCTGCTGACAACGATTATTGAAAAGTTCAACGGCGGCCCGGTCGGCGTCGGCACGATCTCGGCGGCGATCAGCGAGGAAAAAGAAGCGATCGAGGAGATTTACGAGCCGTACCTGATCCAGATCGGTTTTCTAAACCGCACTCCGCGTGGGCGCGTCGTGACTCCGGCGGCTTATCAACATCTGGGATTGCCCTCGACTGAGCGACAGAATTCTTTGCAAACGGATCTGTTTCAATAATTCCGGGGAGCTTGAAGAATATGACTTAGGTGATTCATATGTCATATGAGTCACCTAAGTCATATTCTTCAAGCTCTCCGGGGAAAAGCATATGCGCGTTTCCGATTTCGATTATGAGTTGCCCGATGAGCTGATCGCGCAGGAGCCCCTCGCCGATCGAGATCGTTCGCGCATGCTCGTGGTTGATCGCGCCAATCGATCCTGGCGCGACAGTTCGTTCGCCGAGTTTCCGGTCTTTCTGAACGCGGGAGACGTCGTTGTTTTAAACAACACCCGCGTCTTCCCCGCGCGACTTGTCGGGCGCCGGGTCGTGAACGGGCGACCGGGCGCGCTGGTCGAGGCGCTGCTGGTCCGCCCAGTTCAGAGGCCAGATCAGAGGATTGAAAACAGCGCAAACGAGTGGGAAGTTCTGGCCAAACCGGGTCGGTCGTTGAAAGTCGGCGCGGAACTCGAGTTCGGCGAGGGGCGATTGCGCGGGATCGTCACCGCGATTGTAGAAGAAGGCCGCCGTCACATCCGTTTTGAGAGCGAAGGCGACTTCGACCGAATTGTTGACGAGATTGGCAATACGCCGCTCCCGCCATACATTAAACGAGAACGCAGCGAAGAACGGAGATTGGACGAACCTTGCTATCAAACCGTCTTCGCCCGCGAGCGCGGAGCGATTGCGGCGCCGACCGCCGGATTGCATTTCACTTCACGAACCTTAGACGAATTGCGCGCTCGCGGCGTAAAGGTCGTCGAGATCACGCATCACGTCGGCTATGCGACCTTCCAACCCGTCCGCGTCGAAGAAGTCGAAAAACATGCCATAGCGTCGGAGAATTATGAAATAATCAGCGAGGCCGCCGAAGCGATTAACCAGGCGAAACTCTCTGGCGCGCGCGTCATGGCCGTCGGCACGACGACCACACGGGCGCTGGAGAGCGCGGCCGGTTCTGACGGCGGTGTCAGAGCCGGACGCGATGACACAGAACTTTTCATTTATCCCGGCTATCGGTTTCGCGCGGCGGACGCGCTGCTGACAAATTTCCACTTGCCCCAATCTTCATTGCTAATGCTGGTCTCCGCTTTCGCGGGACGCGACCTGATCTTGAACGCATACCGTCATGCAGTCGCTCAAAGATATCGTTTCTACAGCTATGGCGATTGCATGTTAATAATTTAGTGGGCAGGGTGTAGTGGATAGTGGAGAGCGGTTGGCGCTCGGCCACTGCCCACTCTCCACTACACACTGCCCACTATTGTTCTTATGCAAGTCATAAACTACAAATCCAAAGTCTTCAGAGGTTCGCTGCGCCAGTTGTTGCTATCGGATTTGAACGAGTTGTGGCAATTGGATATGCGCTGTTTTGTCGACGGCGAGGCTTACGAGCGCGAGACATTTCGTTACCTGCTCTCGAATCCCGACGCTATTGCGCGCCAGATCAGGTCGGAATACGACGAGATGAGCGCGTTCGCCATCGGAGTCATAGAACAGGACGGCGTCGGACATATCACGACTGTCGGAGTCGCGCCTGAATATCGCCGCCGCGGATTGGCGAGATTGATATTGCAAGAGATCGAGCGAACCTTCTTCACCAGAGGAGTGACAACTGTACGATTGGAAGTACGAACCCGGAATTTTGCGGCGCAAAAACTATATGAACATCTCGGCTATGTCACGGTGCAACGCATGACCCAATATTATTCGAATGGAGACGACGGATATTTGATGGTTAAACCATTGCAGAAATTGGATTAAGCGTTCATTTCGGTTCGGGAGCGCCGAGGACCGCCCTGAACGGAACCAGCAATTCCCTCCAACTTCTAATGTAGAACCGGTTAGGTCTGCAAAGCCTTTATTTCTTGGTCTTTAGATGGACTCAGCGTGAAGTCTAAGCGAAATTTGCAGCATTTTTACCGAAAAACCCGAATAAAACCCGCGTGAAAAATTGACACCCCGCTGCTAATCGGTTATAAAAACACCACTTAGCGACACGTAGGCAGCGCGCCCACAAGGTCAATCCTCTTCAATAGAAGGAAATCGTTATGAGGGAAACACTCTCCAAACGTCAGAAAGGCAAAGCGAAAAGTAAAGTTGCAGCGACAAGAGTCAGCTCGAAGCTTGTCTCGAAAAAGAAAAAAGAGCTGAAGAAGAAGCCCGCCTCTTCCCACACAGCTTCCGGATCGAAACAACGTAAGATTTCAACCGCAAAAGTAGCTAGAAAAGTTGCGAAGAATGCCCGAATCAAAAAAGCTGTGAAGAAGACCCCGAAGACATCGTTGAAAAGGCTGGCGTCCAAAACAAAAAGGCTGGCGTCCAAAACGGCGTCGAGACCGGCCAGGACTCAGAAGAAGCTCGTTGCAAAATCCCAGAAGAAGGTCGTCGCAAAGAAGCGCGTTAAAGCCAAATCGTTGCGTAGATTGCCGATGATCGTCAGCCAGGCTCCTCCTCCGCCTGAGCCGCCGCGCCGTCAGGTTACTTCAGGCGCGCTACGCGCATTCGAGCAAGCGGTTAAGGTTTTCAACCGTCGACGCTTTGACGACGCAAAGGCGATGTTCGAGAGTGTCCTGTTGAAATTCCCGGGCGACCTCGAGATCGTAGCTCGCGCGCAGATGTACATTCAGGTTTGCAAACAGAAACTGGAGAATGAGACCAAATCGTCAGCGCCGCACAACGCCGATGAACTATACGATCATGGCGTGTTCGCCCTGAACATTGGCGATACCACACAGGCGCGGGTCTTTTTTGAGAAGGCGCTGCGATTACATCCCGATGAGCCGCACCTGCTCTATTCGCTGGCGGCCACGCACGCCCAGACCGGGACGCACGAAGAGGCGCTCAATTACCTGAAGCGCTCGATCCAGATTCAACCCAGATTCCGGGCGCAGGCGTATAACGACTCCGACTTCTCGGAGCTGCGCGACAATAGACAATTTCTGGAACTGGTTGGACTGACTTCGCCCTTCGATCTGCTCGAATCGAAGAGGTGAATAAAACTTATGGGATTTATGGGACCTATAGGTCCCATAAATCCCATTCAGCATTTCGACAAGAGACATTTGACCTCGGCCCTGATCGTGGGCAGCAACAGATAAAGCGCCTCGCCAGGACATTCAGTCGCCTTAGGCCCATCACGATGGCCTGAAATCGTATTCAAAGTGAGTTGTGAAGCGTCGTGCAGCGATCTGCCCTCCGGGTCGAGATCACGCTGATCACATTTCCAGGCGAGGATTTCCTTCAAACTGTTCAAAGCCCTGGCCGTCGGCGCCGCATTGGTGAAGTCGCCAAGCAGCGCCACGGACATTGTTCCGGCGTTAACGCCGCTGAAATGCGCCCCGATGACGTTGTCGCCACCCGAACGCCCTTCATAGACCACTCCATTTGGGTTAATCAGGTAGTTGTAGCCGATGTCGGCCCAGCCTCTCTCTATGACATGAAAATTCCAAATGCTCCGCACGAGCGCGGGCCAATCGCTCGACGGCTCTTCGACGCCCATCGCCGTGTGGTGAACGATCAGGTGCGTGACTGTCGTGAAAATCAAGCTTCCATGAGTGGTAATCTCACCGTCAGGACATTCCCATTCGGTTCGCGTCACGACCGGCGGCTTCGGATATTTCGTCTGATTCTTTTCACTCATTCTATTGATGTTTTGCGTCCGGGTTGGTTATAACAAGACGCGCAACACCACTTCAAGGAGCAAAGATCTATGGCGGAAAACAAAGGACTCAAAGTCGGCGACAAAGCCCCGGCCTTCAGCCTGAAAAACACCGAAGGAAAAACGGTCAAGCTGTCCGATTTTAAAGGCAAAAAACTCGCGCTCTATTTTTACCCGAAAGACATGACGCCTGGCTGCACGAAAGAAGCCTGCGGCTTCCGCGACGATTACGCGGAGTTGAAGAAACGCGGCGTCGAGGTAGTGGGCGTCAGCGCCGATGACCAGACTTCGCATCAGAAGTTCACCGAAAAATATTCTTTGCCTTTCACGCTGCTCTCAGACACCGATCATTCGGTGATGGAAAAATACGGCGCCTGGGGCGAGAAGAATATGTACGGCAAAAAGATTACGGGAGTCTTGCGCAGCACTTTCATCATTGATGAAGAAGGCCGAGTGGCCCACATCTTCAGGAAGGTGAAGACCGATACGCACAGCGAGGATGTTTTGAAGGTCATTGATCAAATGTGACATCCAATCAAAATGCTCTTTCCGAGTATGAGATAGTGACGCCATTCTGCGAGTCTTTACGTAAAAAGACTCGCGCGCGATTATCGTAGATAATGTTTAAGGAACTTTCTCCTTTCCATTCAACTTCGACGGGAGGACCGCCTCCTGGACCCGAAGGCGATTTCCCGTGGTCAGTGTCGGCGACAAATACATTACCACCTTCGTTCGGTAAATCGCCGTTCGCGGCCATAATCGAGATTTGAGTGCTGAAGCCCGTCGTGGCGCCACAGTCACGTTCGAAAATCACCGCCTTGAGCTGTTTCGTAGGCGAATAATGGACGCGAAGAATTTCATTCCCGCAGCCATCGGCAAGGTTTAAGCAGCCCGCGCTATGCGTGCTCAGCAGCAAGAAGCAGCCCAAAATGTATAT
Source organism: Blastocatellia bacterium (assembly GCA_035714085.1). Taxonomy (GTDB): domain Bacteria; phylum Acidobacteriota; class Blastocatellia; order RBC074; family RBC074; genus JAJVID01. The sequence goes on along the minus strand of DASTMP010000310.1, from coordinate 242 downwards.
TTCAGTCTTCAGCTTCATATTCATCAGAAAATCGGCGATGTTAAACGGCCGCAAACTTACTGGCGGCAAGGCCCGAATATTCGTCTTAGCTAAGTGAAGGCTGTGCAAATTAAAGCTGAATACAATCAACTACTTCAATGAATCCTGCGCATAAATCGGTAGACGCCTGGGTACGCATCGCTTCCAGCGTGCAGTCTCGGCCACTCGCCCAATTGCTTTTCAATGCGCCTCCTGCCAGGACT
>DASTMP010000309.1:0-18239 GCA_035714085.1 Blastocatellia bacterium | reverse complement strand
GCTATAACACCCCCAACAACCAGCCACCAACCACCAACCACTAAATTACACCGTCAATCTGAAGCCCTGCCCTACGCGCTGCGACATATCGACGATGAGTTGGCCGTCGTCCGGCGAAACTTCCAATTTGAAATAATCGAGCGGGCGAGGCGCGGGGCCGGCGTAATTCGTGCCGTCGCCGTAGTACTTCGAGCCGTGGCACGGGCAATGGAATTCGTGCTGCTCCTCGATCTCGCGTCCGCGGACTTTGACCTTCTTCGACTGATTCAGCTTCTGCATCTTGACAGTGCAGCCGAGATGCGTGCACGAGGCGGAGATCGCGTAAAAGGTCTTGCCCTGGCGGAAGACGAAGAGGCGTTTGTCTTCCAGGAACTTTCCGCCCTCGCCGAACTGATCGGGCGCGCCGACTTTGAACCGCCGCGCCTCCTCGTAAAGCACATTCGGCTTGAGCGAGCGCAGGAAGGCGTATGTCTGACCGGCGATGGCGACGAGCGTCGCGCCGATGCCCAGCTTCGATAGGAACGAGCGGCGCGAGGTTTTGCTCGCCGCGCCTTCGCCGTCTTCGGCCAGAATCTCGGCTTTGATCCGATTCAATCGCTCTTGCTCGGTCTTGGATTTCCGGCGAAATCTCTCAAGCAGCGAGTTCCCGCTCCTCATAATAGAAGACCTCCATCGTCATCGCGTCCGTCGGGCAGCGAATCGCGCACATCCCACAGCGGATGCATTTATCGTCGTCTTTAATCATTGCCGAGAGCGGCGTTCCGAACTCGACTTCTACGCCGGTGGATTCGATGACGCGCTGTTTGTCGTCGGGATCGAGGTCGAGATCGTCGAGCGGAACGAGCTTCAGGCAATACTCCGGGCAGACGTCCACGCAGCGGTTGCACATCACGCACTTCGCCGGGTCATAGATCGTCTGTATGTGGCACGAGAGGCAGCGTTCGGCCTGCAGTCGCGCCTGCTCTTCGTCGTAACCGGTCTCGACTTCCGAGATGCCTGTGCGGCGGTCGAGCGAGATCGTCGGTGGAGCTTGCCTGCGCAGCTTCTCGTAATCTTCGGGCATCCGGTAATCGCGATTGGGGAGTTTTTCGACTGTAAGGTTGAATACCCCCTCGACCGCCGCGCCGCGCAGGTAATCGTCAATCGAGAGCGCCGCGCGCTTGCCGTTGGCCACGGCTTCGATCAGGTTGCGCGGGCCGAACGCCACGTCGCCGCCAGCGAACAGTCCGGGCGTCGAGGTCGCAAGCGTCTGGCGATCAACCTTGATCACGCCTTGTGGCGTCAATACGACATTGTCACCCGGTTTGAGAAACGAGAGATCGGCCTGTTGGCCGATGGCCAGGATCACCGAATCGGCTTCGAGCGTTTCGCTCAGGTCGGGATCGAATTGCGGATCGAAGCGGCCATATTCGTCATAGGTTCGCTTGACGCCGATGAATTCAGCCGCGCTGACGCGCCCGTCGCCCCCGTTACTATGGACCAATCGTTTGGCGCTGCGCTGTGGATGGAAGATCACGCCTTCCCGCACGGCCTCCTCGAACTCTTCGCGGCCTTGCGTGGTACGCATCACGGGCATCTCGTCGAAGGACTCGAGGCTAACCATGTGGACTTCGGTCGCGCCGGCGCGGATGGCGGCGCGCGCCACGTCGAGCGCGGCCTTCATCTCGCCGGCGTCGGCGTCCTCATCGTGACCATTTCCGCCAGCCTCTTCCAACCCAGCGCGCAGAGCCATCCGCGCGGCGTCGAACGCGACGAAGCCGCCGCCGATGACCAGAACTTTCTTGCCCAGATTGACGCGATAACCGTTGTTGATGTTGATCAGGTAATCAACGGCCTTGATCACGCCGTCAAGCTCCGCGCCTTCGATCTTCAGGTCGCGTCCTTTCTGCACGCCGACGCTCAGGAAGACCGCCTGGTAGCCTTCGTCGCGCAACTCCTTCAAACCGAACTCGGCTGTGAGCGGCGTGGTGTAGCGAATCTCGACGCCGAGTTGTTCTATCTTGGCGATCTCCTTGTTGATGACCGCGCGCGAAAGACGGAATTCGGGGATGCCGTGAAACATCATTCCGCCCGCCTGATCGGTCGCCTCGAAGATCGTCGCTCGATAACCCATCAGCGCCAGGTCGTGGGCGCAGGCCAATCCGGCCGGGCCTGCGCCGATGACAGCCACCCGCTGCCCGCGCGCTACGTTCTTGCGACTCGCTTGCAGGATCGGCAGGTGGCCGCGAACCTTGTTGCCCTGATCCGGAACGCCGTCGAACAACGCGTCCTGCGTGTCGGGCGTGATTGATTCGACGCCGTAGCGTTCGGTCACGAATCGTTTCAAGGCGCGGATGCTGACAGGCTGATCGATCTTTCCCCTGCGGCAGCGGTCTTCGCAGGGCGCGGCGCAGATGCGCCCGCAGACCGAAGCCAGCGGGTTCGGCGAGCGCGCGACGAGATAGGCGTTTTCGTAGCGCCCCTGCGCGATCAGTTGCGCATAGCGCCCCGCATCGGTGTTGACCGGGCACGCCGCCTGGCAGGGAACCATGCCCTTCCAGAACTCGACATCGGGAATGATGGTTTTGTACTTGAAGTCGCTCATTCTCATCAGCCCTTTCATTCGCTCCACCATTCAGCAAAAACTGAGCCACAACATATGTCATCAGCGCCGCGCGATTTTCGCGGTAAAGCCGTGGGGAGCATTGCGGAGTTTTGAGCAATGTTACGCAGTGTTGCGCGGATTTCCGCAGTAGCGGGTCAAATGTCCTGTTTCTTGAGAGATCTTTGCGCGAACAAAAACGGGATGACGACCCAGACGATCAGCCCGCCGAGCAATAACAACAGGCTCGCGCGTTCGCCGCCCATAAACTTTACGAGCGCTGCGCCCGCCGCTCCGAAGACCTCTTTGCCGTCCAGGATCATCAGACAGGCCACGCGCGCCATATCCACGGGATTCCCGAAGAGAGAAGCGAAGATGAACGTGTTGGCCGTGCGTTCATTCAACAGGAACGTCGCGCCGATCACGATCAGGTCGTAAAAAAGCGCGAAGAAGAACCACAGAAAGATCATCACGCCGAACGCCTTCGCCTTTCGCTGGCATACCGAGGCCACCAGAGCCGAGATCGTCAAAAAGACGAGCGCCAGCGCCAGCGACAACGCCACGAACGCGTGGTAGCGCATCGCGCCGCTCGCTCCCGTCTTCAAAGCGATGACGCTGCCGGCCAAACCGAAACCGACGAGCGTCGCGATCAGGATTGAAGCGAACAAACCGGCGAGCTTGCCCAGCAGTATCTCGGCGCGCGTGACGGGCTGGGCGAATAACATCTCGCTCAGGCTCTTCTCGTTGGTGAAGCTCACCGCGCCCATCATCAGCGAGAGGAGCGGCACGACGTAGAGCGTCAGGTTGAGCAAACTCGCCGACGTGCGAGCGAAGCTCTGAAATCCGATCGCGCCCGCTGTCAGCATGCCGAAATAGGAGATGGCCAGAGCCAGACCGCCGAAGACCACGGCGAAGATCATCGTCCACCTGTTCCGGATGTTGATGACAAGCTCCTGCCGTGCGATCGTGGCGACAGCGTTGATGTCCATCTCTTTTCCCCTCCTCAACGGATTGAGCGTGCAAACGAACAACAACCTTGCAACGAATGTGCCGTCGCCGATCCAGTCGAATTTGAGCGTGCGCCATCGACAGGCTCCGGATTATTGCGCAGCGCGGCGCGGAAAATTCCGCATCCACTCAGTGGCCTAAGCAGCGATGCCCGCCGAGCGGATCTGTCGGGCGCCGTAACTCAGGCGCGGCTTTCTCCTCGATCTCGATCGCGCGCGGGAAGAGCAGGTTGTTCTCCAAGTGAATGTGCCGATGTAGATCGGCCTCGAAACCGGCCAGCGCCTGGTACAAAGTTTGATAGCTTGTACAGGCGTCCGCTGGCGGCGTGTAATCGCCGGTCGTGGCGCGCATCGTTCGCAGGAGGTCGCTCGCTGCGTCGTGTTCCAGTATCATCATTCGCACGGGGTTTTGAACCGTGCCGAAGAACGGCGGCGAAATCGCTCGTCCCTCGCGGGCGGCCTCCTCCATTCGCGTGATGTAGGGAAAGAGAACATGTTCCTCTTTGAGCATGTGTGGGATCAGGTCCTGCTTGAGTTGATAGAATGTTTTCTGCGCCTCGAATAATTCCGGATGGTTTTCCCCGTGACGCGAGCAGACCTTGTCGAAGAGTTTCTCCAGACGCTCGATCTCCTCTCTAGCGAAATAATGATGTTTATCAATGATGTAAGCCGCGAGTGATATGAGCGATTCCTGTCGCCAGCCGCGCTCGGCGCCGCCGTCTTGTGACGCGCGCTCGGCCTCTTCGAGCGAGCGCCTCAAATCTTTGACAGGCAGGTTCGCCTCCTGGCAGGCGTCGGCCAGGGTTCGGCGCCCGCCGCAGCAGTAATCAATGCCGAAACTCTCGAAGACGCGCGTCGCTCCAGGGATGCTGGCGGCCAGGTCACTAACGGTAGATGTAGCGGTGATGTTCATAACTCCTCCGTTGGTAGCAAAGTTTTGATTACGAGCGGATTGTAAAGTCGCCTCTCAACGCGCGCAGTGACATAAGTCATCGCGGAAAAATAAGGCTGGCCCCAATCTTGCTATTGTGAAAGAGACGCGTGGGAGGACGTCTGAATGAGCTTTGCCGAGCTTCTGAAAATTCACGAGCGTCTGAACGAGCTTTTTCTGCTCCATCAGGATGCGCTCTTGCGGCTCGACATCGAACTGGCGGCGGAGCGGCTGCGAATTTACGAACGCGAGCTGCGCGCCCACATGCGGGTCGAAGAAGATTTGGTGATGCCGGTTTACGAACGCGCGGGAAAGATCGCGGGAGGTCCGCCGGAGTTTTTCATTGGAGAGCATCGACGGATGCTCGAATTCCTTGCGCGCTTCGCCGCGACGCTGGACGAGTTGAAAGAGGAGGGCGGCGACACGGCGAGGCGCGTGATCCGGCTCTTCGACGAAGAGGCGATGTTCAAGAGTCTGTGCGACCACCACGACATGCGCGAGCGCAACATTTTCTTCCCAGCGCTCGACCGAGTGACTGACGAAGCCGAGCGGCAGGAATTGATCGGCCGCTGCTTCGCCGCCAATTCGCAATTGGAGTGACGTTTTCTATGAGCCTTCGATCCGCATTGAAACTTCCTAAAGAGCATGGCGCATGGGCTATGCTTTACGTGCCTTTTGTTCTGGGCGTGGCCGTGGCCGGTCGCGTCAACTGGCCGGTCTTGTTATTGCTGCTTTCGACTACGGCGGTGTTCATTTCGCGCGAATCGCTGCTGGTCTACTGGCGCGCCCACGCTCGAGGGCGTGACGCAGCCGAAGCCGGCAGGACTCTCTTGCTCTATCTCGCTCTGGCTGCGGTGTTCGGATCGCCACTCATCCTCATATTCGAACTCTTCTGGTTGATTCCGCTCGGGCTGATCGGCGCGGCGCTGCTGTTGATCAACGGCAAACAGGCCGCGCGGATGGAAGAACGTGGGATGACAAGCGAGATTATGGCGATTGCCGGGCTGACGATGACCGCGCCCGCCGCTTATTGCTCCGCGAGCGGGCGGTGGGAAATGACGGCATTATGGTTGTGGCTGCTGAGCGCGCTCTATATGGCGAGCAGCGTCTTTTACATCAAGCTGCGCGTTTACCGCCTCAACCCGCGTAAGCAGGCGGAGCAGCGGCAGGCATTGCGGAGTTGCGCCTTCTACCATTCCTTTCTGATCGTCGCGCTGCCTGCCCTGATCTTTGCAGGCAATCTGGGATTCTTCGCGTTCATCGCCTTCACGCCCGCCCTGGTCAGGACTTGCTGGGGAATGTTTGCGCCGAAGACGAAGGTGAATCTGATACGCGCCGGAATTCTGGAGATCGCCTACTCGCTGGTCTTTTTGGTCTGCGCCGCGCTCGGATTCCGCCCGGCTTGAAAGCGGCTGCGATCAGGCGTGATCATGTCTTTGCATGATCACGGAAAAAATCTCCGCGCTGAAAAGAACGCAGCTTTTTGGTGAACTCGAAGAGCCTGAGCTTCGCGCGCTTGCCGAGCGGGTGGTAGAACGCCGCCTGGCGCGCGACGAAATTCTGTTTGTCGCCGGAGACGAAGCTCGCGGTCTGTACGTTGTCGCGAGCGGGGCGCTGCGGGCGTTCCGCGAAGGTGTTGATGGGCGCGAGCAGGTGATTCACGTCGAGCGCGAGGGCGCGACCATCGCCGAGCTGCCCGTCTTCGACGACAAACCCTATCCTTCGACAGTCGCGGCCGAAGAAGATACGGTCGTCCTTTACCTCGACAAAAACGATGTGAGGTCGCTTTGCCTGAAACATCCGCAGATCGCGATGGCCGCGTTAAAGATGCTCGCTGGGCGATTGCGGAGATGCGCCGAACTAGTCGAGGCGTTGTCATTGCGCGAGGTCGATCAACGACTGGCGCGATGGCTGTTGACCGAATCGCGGGCGCGCGGACGCCGCGCCGGCGGCGGTCTCGAAGTGACGCTGGTTTTGACCAACCAGCAGATAGCATCTCGCATCGGCTCCGTGCGCGAAGTAGTATCCCGCGCGCTGTCGCGATTGCAGCAGAACGGTTTGATTCAGATTGACGGACGCCGCATCACCATTTGCGACGAACAGGCCTTGGAAGTTTTTGCCGAAGGCTGACGCCAGATTTTCGGCTCGATTCATTCAGCCCCGAGCCTCTTCAGCAATCCGTCCTTCACCTTCGTACCATTGAGAAAGGCTCCGTCGGCCTGTTTGCGGACTGCGTCGAGATCGAACGTGTGCCATTTCACTCTGGCTTCGCGGAGCATGTCTTCCGCAGTCTTAAACTCATTCGTCTCTTCGTTGAGCGACAGATTCATCCTTCGCCCATTGTCTAACAGCAGCCTGGCCCAACGGATCAAGTAGTCGGCGCGCTGCAGAGCCATCATCGTCTCTTTCGCGCGCGCGGGAATCTCCGGGTTGGGCTTCAGAGAGTTTATCGAATCGTGACATCGTGAACAGAGCTTAGCTGTCTCGACCGGAGAGTAAGGCGCCTGCTTCGCCATATGGACATGGCACGTGTTGCAGCTTGGCCCCAGCCCTACGCCGTTGAGCCGCTTGTAATGCGCGCTCTCGACAAAAGCGCTCACCACGTTTTGGTGGCACGCGCCGCAAGTCTCCGGTTGATTCTTCCAGTGAAGCCTGCTCCGCTGATCAGACACAGGCGACACTCCGGCGTGCGCTTGCTGCTCATCCTTTGCGGACGGGTCTCCGCCGTGACATTTTTCGCAACTGACGCCTTTGTCCCGGTGTCGTGAGAATCGCCATTCGAGATAGCGATTGCCTACGCGCAGCGGTTCGAGCAGTCTCGAATGGCAACTGACGCAGTTGTTGTTCTTGTAGTCAGGCTCCGCCTCCTGCGCCGCGCTGTTCCGCTTTGCGCTCGCAGGCCAGAGCGTTATCAGGGCCAGCGGAAGAAACAACACGCCCAACTTCCATTTCAGATTCATAAGTTATCGTTCCTTCCGATCAGGCACGACCTCGACCGAACAATGGGCGCGCGCGGCCACGGCGGACGAGACGCTCCCGAGCAGAAAGCGATCGATCCGGCCCATCCCTTTAGCGCCGACGAAGATGCAATCGGCGCCCCAGCTTTCCGCTTCGGCTATCAGCAATCGCTTCGGTTCTTCCTCTTTCACCGCCACTTCAGTTCTCAGCGCTGCGGCGCTGAGTTTGCCGGCGGCTTCGTCAATCATCTTTTTGACTCTGGCCTTCTCTTCGGCGATCCATTTGGTGATCAGACTGCCCCCGAAGTTGGGGGTGATTTGAGTCGTCGCCCACGTGGCGTTGACGATGCGAGCTTCACTGCCCGCAGGCCATTTGCGCGCGGCGACGGCTTCGACGGCGGCTTCAGCGCCTTTCGAACCGTCGACGCCAATGATCAGTCGGACAGGGGCGCCGGGTTCTTCGATGCGGCCTCGCGACACTCGCACCGAGCGTCGCGCCTCGTGCAACACCTTCTGCGAGACGCTGCCGAAAAAGAACTGTCCGAGCGCCGTTCTCCCGTGCGACCCGACAACAATCAGATCGGCTCCCCATTCATCGGCCTTCTCTATGATCACCGTGGCCGGAGCCCCCGCGCCGGATTCGGACTTCACGTCCCAGCACGGCTCCATCGAGACCAGGCGTATTCCGCCACGCCGCGCTAGCGCCAGATACTCCTGGTCTCTATCGATGTGTTCGATGATCTCAAGCCCGGAGGGCGGCGGCAGCCAGCCTTCTACGACCGACAAGACTTTGATCTGCGCGTCCGAGGGCAGACCCGCCCTTCGCAGGTCGTCCAGCGCGGCATCGGCGCACTCCGAACCGTCATAAGCGACGAGGGTTTTCATTCGATCCGCCATATCTTCTCCTTCTATTTTCCCGCCTGCGGTTTTTGCCGCACGATCTCTACTGAGCAATGCGCGCGCATGGCGACGGCATGTGAAACCGAGCCGAGCAGGAAACGCTGCCATCCGCTGTAGCCGTGCGATCCGAGCACGATCAAATCGGCGTCCCATCTTTCGGCCTCGTCAAGGATCACCTCTCTGGCTGAGCCGCTTATGATTTTTGTGACGATCTCAAGTCCGGACGCCTTCCCAGACTTGATCCGCTCGACCGCGTCTTTGACCGCCGCCGCCGCCTGCTCTTTAGCCACCCTCTCCAATTCTGTGTAGTAATTGTCGGGCAACACCCAGGTTTCGGTCGTGGGCGCGTATGGAACCTCCATCACGGAGATTACCTTCACTTCGCTGCCTTCGGGCCACGGACGTTCCGCGACCGAATTGACAGCGGCCTTGCTGCAATCTGAGCCATCAGTAGCCAATAGGATTTTCATATCAAACCTCCTCGCTTTTATTGACTGCAATCCTCCTGCCAGATTGCGCTGTTACTGTCTGCAATCGCATTGAAAGAAGATCATCATTGGCCTAAATGAGCGCCGGGATTCAATTACCATCGCTCGAAGCGATGAGTGTCGAGATGTTGAGGCTGTAAAAATCCGTTGCGACTGGGAAGAATTCCGCAATGGCTGCGTAGAAATTCGCGGCGCTGATCCTGTGAGCGCCGCCCATCCCTGCCTGTCGGAGCAAGCCGATTCAAATTGAATCGACTCCCCCATCTCCTTGCAAGCAGGGATGGGCGGCGCTCACAGGAGACTCTTCATCTCCGAGCAAATTGCCACGTTTTTTTCGTCCGGCTGAGGGAAATGGTTCCTTGGCTGATCGAAGTCTCAGGCAGCCGCTTCTAACCGCCGCTCTTTCTCTTTCTCTTCTTCATTCGTCGGCGCGTGTATATCGCCATCGGTAGCGATTGATTCGACAACCTCCGCAGGCTTGCCTGGAAGCCCAAGCAAAATTGCGGCGAAGAGAATCATTCCGACTATTGGCAAGCCGACCGAAATTATCGGTATGTTCAATCTCTGGTAGTAAGACAATGGTACCCCTTCCGCCAATCCGACCGATGTCATCAATACCACCACGAGACCAAAAACTGTGACCAGGCAGGTTCCGATGAGAATCAAAGCGGCGAGCGGCATTAAGGAATTTGCGATCTTTTTCATACTTTGCTCCTATCTCAAGGCGAGTCAAAACACATGGGTTTCGGTCAAAGAGAATGAGTAGAAGAGCGATTCGACCTCTCCTCGCCAACAAGCAGTCGCAAACCCTGTTCCTATTCCTTACATTATATAAAGACGTAGTTTCACGGCGTTTTTGCCGCTGCGCGCGCGCGGCGGACGAATTTTTAGGGGAAATATCCGCAGCGGGCGACGAAAATACGCGGGCATTTTCCGCAGTCGGGTTCCACTAACTCCTCGATCGCCGCATCTGGCTGTACGTCTGTCGCGCAGGCGAAAGGTACGGTTGTTGCTTTATCGTTGAAAATGTGGGGCGGACTTTGGTCTGTCCATGAGCCGGGGCAGACTAAAGTCCGCCCCGCATTCTCTGAGGGAAGAATTATGAAGATAGAAGACATTCTCGTACCGATAGATTTTTCGACTGGCTCGCTGCGGGCGCTTGATTATGCTTTGGCGATGGTCGATCCGGGCGGCGAGGTCTATCTGCTGCACGTGATTGACGCCGATTTTCTGGCGCGCGTGAATGATGAAGGTTTCTGCGACGCGGATACTGCGAGAGCGCAGATGCAGCGGAAAGCTGAAGAGCAATTACAACAGGTTGCGCGAAAATCCTCGTTGTTGAACGTCCGCGTGGAATCAATGGTCGTGGTCGGCAAGCCGTTCGCGGAGATTTTGCGTATCGCAGCCGATCTCCATTTCAGTCTGATCGTAATGGGAATTCGCGGCCGGCATCAGGGCGGGATCGAGGAGATTCTCTTTGGCTCGACGGCGGAGAAGGTGTTACGCGCCGCGCGCATTCCGGTTGTCTGCGTGCCGCCTGAGATGAACAAAGGAACGGGGCGATGACGCATTACGGGCTATCGAATGAGGCGGCTCAGGCGCGCTTGCGGCAATACGGGCCGAACGCCCTGCCCGAAAGACCGCCCACTCCACTGTGGCGGCGTTTCGCGCGGCAATTCCAAAGTCCGCTCATCTACATTCTGCTCTTCGCGTTGGTTGCTGACTCCGCCATCTGGGTGAGCGAAGTGGCAACGGGGCTGCCTGTCGAATCCATCGCCATCGCCATCATTCTGCTGCTCAATGCCGGGCTGGGCGTCTATCAGGAGAGTAAATCCGAAGCGGCGCTCACGAAGCTGAAGGAGATGGCCGCGCCGATGGTCTGGGTGATGCGCGAGGGGAAGCTCGTTCATCTGCCGAGCGCGAATTTGGTCCCGGGCGATGTCGCGCGCATCGAGGCCGGCGACCGGGTTCCCGCCGACGGCGTCTTGATCGAAGCCGAAGGGGTGATGATCGATGAGTCGGCGCTGACTGGCGAGTCAGTTCCGATTGATAAAGAACCGGGGGCCGAGGTCTTCAGCGGGACTTTGCTCGTGCGCAGCAAGGGCTATATCGAAATTAGTCGCACTGGCGAGAAGAGCGCGATGGGGCGGTTGGCGGTGATGATCGGCGGGATCGAGGCGGAGCGGACGCCGCTCGAACGCCGCCTTGAAAAGTTCGGCGGGCAAATCGCGCGCGGCGTGCTCGCGCTGGCGGCGCTGATCTTAATTGGCGGATTACTGGTAGACGGGTTTGGGCGCATCGGACACACCTTTCTTTTCGCCGTCGCGCTGGCCGTCGCGGCGGTTCCTGAAGGGCTTCCCGCGGTGTTGACACTGACGCTGGCGCTGGGCGTCGAACGAATGGCGAAAAGGAAGGCTGTCGTCCGCCGTCTGAGCGCAGTCGAAGCGCTCGGCTCGGTGACGGTGATCGTCACGGACAAAACAGGCACGCTGACCGAGAACCGGATGTTCGTGAGGGATTTGGACAGTCTCGACGCCGAACGCGCTTTGCGGGCGATGACGCTGGCCAATGATGCGGATGATGAGGCCGGGGCCGGCGATCCGCTCGAGTTGGCTCTGCTCGAATACTCGAAGCGGCGCGGCGTCGATCTTGATCTGCTTAGGCGCAAGCATCCGCGTCGCAGTTCTCTGCCATTCGATAGCTCGTACAAGTTTATGCGGGCGACCGTGGAGGAAGACGGCGCGCTGGTGAGCTATCTCAAAGGCGCGCCAGAAGTGATATTGCAACGCTGCCATCTCTCCATCGAAGAGCGCGGTAATTGGGAAGAGAAGGCCGGCGCTTACGCTAGAGAAGGTTTTCGCGTGCTGGCGCTCGGGCATCGGGAAGGGGAATGCGATGAGGAGATAGAGTTTCTAGGCCTCGCGCTGCTTTGGGATCCGCCGCGCCCGGAAGTTCCGGACGCGATCAGACGCGCGCAGGACGCGGGCATCCGCGTGATGATGGTCACTGGCGATCATCCGGCGACAGCGCTGGCCGTGGCGCATGAAGTCGGAATCCCCCCGAGCCGAGTCTTGACCGGTCTGGAATTGGAAACGATGCCAGTAGAGGCGCTACGCGAGGCGGTTCAAGAAACGAACATCTTCGCCCGCGTCGCGCCGGAGCATAAGCTGCGATTGGTCGAAGCGCTCAAACAGTGCGGCGAGATTGTGGCGATGACCGGCGACGGAGTGAACGATGCGCCCGCGCTCAAGCGTTCGGACGTCGGAGTGGCGATGGGCGAACGCGGCAGCGACGTCTCGCGTGAGGTCGCCGACTTGGTGCTGATGGATGACAACTTCGCCACCATCGTCGCAGCCATAGAGGAAGGCCGAAACATTTACGAAAACATCCAGAAGTTCATTAGATTCCTTTTCTCGACCAATCTGGCTGAAACCCTGATCGTGGCGGGCGGCGCGTTCGGGGCGGCGCTGATGGGATTGCGCGACGAGACGGGCGCGATTTTGTTGCCGCTGACGGCCGTGCAACTGCTCTGGGTCAACATCGTCACCGACGGCCCGCCCGCACTGGCATTGGGGCTGGATCGGGACCCTGGCGTGATGCGAGAACGGCCGCGCGACCCGCAGGCCCCGCTGCTCGACCGTGAATCACTCCGGTTTATTCTGATGACCGGCTGTTTCAAGGGGGCGGTTGGCGGCGCGTTGCTCGTGGCGACGCCGCTCATAGGCTTCAGCGTGTTGCAAACGCGCACGGCCATCTTTCTGCACACGACCATCGGGCAATTGTTTTATGCATATCCGGCGCGGCGGATTAATGCCCCGCCGCGATTCAACGGCGCGCTGCATCTGGCCGTCATTCTTGGCGTCGGTTTGCAACTGCTGACGGTATTGCTTCCGAATTTGCGAACGCTGCTCGGGCTTGAGCCGCTCACGCTTGAGCTGCTCACACAGGTCTCGGCAGCTGTGCTGCTGACCTGGGGCGCGGCGGAAGCTTACAGCCGCATCGCGCAAGCCGCGCATCAGCGGCACGCCATTTGCTGTTGGTAAAAACCATGACTCAGTTTCAAGGCAAATTCAGACTCGAACGCGCCCATCTCCAGCAGTTGTTCGATGCGCTCACCCGCCGTGGATATCAGATCATTGGCCCAACCATCCGCGATCGCGCGATTATTTACGAACAGTTGAATTCCGTCGCCGACCTTCCAGCTGGTTGGACTGATGAGCAGGACGGCGGGAGCTACCGCTTGAAGAGGCGTGATGATAAGGCGCTGTTCGGTTTCACTGTGGGCCCGCATTCATGGAAGCAGTTCCTGCATCCGCCGGAGCGGCGGTTGTGGCGCGCCGAACGACAGGGCAAGAGCTTTGACATCATTCAAGAAGATGACAAGCCGCCGAAGTACGCCTTCGTCGGCGCGCGCTCCTGTGACCTGAGCGCTATCGCCATTCAGGACAGGGTTTTGATGCATGACCGGTATACCGATCCCATTTATCAGTCGCGACGCGAAGACTGCTTTATCGTGGCGGTCAACTGCGGACAGGCGGGCGGCACGTGCTTCTGTGTCTCGATGAAGACGGGGCCGAAAGCGACTTTCGGGTTCGATCTGGCAATGACCGAAGTGCTGGAAGGCGACCGTCATTACTTCGTGGTGGAAGTTGGTACGGAGAGAGGCGCGGAGGCGATCAATGAAATCGCGCTTTGTGAAGCGGGCGATGGAGAGCAGGCGCGGGCGGAACAGATCGTCGCTCGAACGGTCACACAGATGGGGCGCGTGATGGAGACCGCCGATATCAAAGAGCTGCTCTACCGCAACTATGAGCATCCGCGATGGGACGACGTCACCTCGCGCTGCCTGACCTGCGCCAATTGCACGATGGTCTGCCCGACCTGCTTCTGCACGACGGTGGAAGACGTGACGGATTTGACGGGCGAGCACGCCGAGCGATGGCGCAGGTGGGATTCGTGCTTCACGGTGGATTTTACCTACATCCACGGCGGCAGCGTGCGCGCGACGCCGAGGTCGCGCTACCGCCAGTGGATGACGCACAAGCTGGCGACGTGGATAGATCAGTTCGGAACTTCGGGCTGCATCGGTTGCGGACGCTGCATCACGTGGTGTCCGGTGGGAATCGACATTACCGAAGAAGTTCGGGCGATTCGCGAAACTGAAACGACCGGCTCACAACCGAGGGAGGGAATTGGTGGAAACGCTTGAACCGCTGTTGAAAGATCATCCTTTCTTTCATGATTTGACGCCGGGCGACATTCAATTGCTCACTGGCTGCGCGAAGAATATGCGATTCGAGGCCGGGCAGGCGATCTTTCGCGAAGGCGAAGACGCCGATCAGTTCTACCTTATTCGCGATGGTAAAGTCGCGCTTGAAATCTTCACGCCCGGACGCGGGTCGGCGCCGATACTGACTCTGGGCGCGGGCGATGTGTTAGGTTGGTCGTGGCTGATCCCGCCGTACAAATGGCGCTTCGATGCGCGCGCGATCGAGACGGCGCGGGCGCTGGCGCTCGACGGGAAATGCCTGCGCGAGAAATGCGACGAGGACCCGCGCCTCGGCTACGAATTGCTCAAGCGGATTGCCGCGATCATCGCGGAGCGGTTGCACGCCACGAGGCTGCAAATGCTGGACGTTTATGGAGCTCATGATTGAATGATAGACCGATGACAGCGGGAATAATCGATCCGATGCTGCCCGGGAGCTGGCGCGTCCGGCGAGCGCGGCGCGACACGCGCGACACATTCACTCTCAACCTCGAACCTGTGAACGCCGGTGTCAGTCTTCCGTTTCTGCCCGGCCAGTTCAATATGCTTTATGTCTTCGGCGCTGGCGAAGTCCCGATCTCGATGAGCGGCGATCCCGCCAATCCAGGCGCGATGACGCACACCGTGCGCGCCGTCGGAGCGGTGACTAAGGCTATGAGCAGGCTCAGGCGCGGCGACGCGATCGGCGTGCGCGGCCCGTTCGGCGCTAGCTGGCCGGTTGAAGAGGCGACAGGCAAGGATGTCGTGATCGTCGCGGGCGGCATCGGGTTGGCGCCGCTGCGCCCGGTCATCTATCACATTCTCGCGCGACGCGAGAAATATGGCCGGGTAAAGCTGCTCTACGGCGCGCGCGCGCCCGGCGACATTCTTTATCATAACGAGTTGGAAAAATGGCGCGGACGCTTTGACCTGCAAGTCGAAGCGACTGTTGACAACGTTTCGGCGGGCCAGAGCTGGCGCGGTCATGTCGGCGTCGTCATAACGCTCGTCGCCGGCGCGGGTTTCGATCCGGCGCAAACCGTAGCGATGATCTGTGGCCCGGAGGTGATGATGCGCTTCACAGTGATCGAGCTTCAGAAGCGAGGCGTAGGGGAGGAGAACATTTTCATTTCGATGGAGCGCAATATGAAATGCGCCGTCGGATTCTGCGGGCACTGCATGTTCGGCCCGACCTTTATTTGCAAGGACGGGCCGGTCTTTCGCTTCGACCGCATCGCCCCGTGGCTGAGCAGGCGGGAGATTTGAAATGGCGCGCACACGCAAAAAACTCGCCGTCTGGAAATTCGCCTCGTGCGATGGCTGCCAGTTGAGCCTGCTCGATTGCGAGGACGAACTGCTCGCCGTGGCCGATGCGATGCGGATCGCATACTTCGTCGAGGCGTCGCGCGCGACGATCAAAGGCCCCTACGACCTCTCGCTGGTCGAAGGTTCGATCGCGACCCCGCAAGACGCTGAACGCGTTCAGCAGGTGCGCCGCGCGTCGAAATACCTGGTGACCATCGGCGCCTGCGCCACCGCCGGCGGCGTTCAAGCGTTGAGGAACTTCCGCGATGTGCGCGAATTCATCAACATCGTTTACGCCACGCCCGAATACATCAGCGCGCTTGATACTTCCACTCCCATTTCGGCGAACGTCAAAGTGGATTTCGAGCTACAGGGATGCCCGATCAACAAGCGCCAGCTCATCGAAGTCATCAGCGCGTTCCTCAATGAGCGCAAGCCGAACACGCCGCCGCACAGCGTCTGCGTGGAATGCAAGCGGGGCGGAAACGTGTGCGTGTTGGTCGCGCACGGCGCGCCTTGCCTCGGCCCGGTCACTCATGCCGGTTGCGGCGCGCTTTGCCCGACGTACAATCGCGGCTGTTACGGTTGCTACGGGCCGAAGGAAACGCCGAACACGGATTCTTTGAGCGCGTGGTTCGGCGGCCTGGGCGTTGGGGAACTGGACCTGGTACAAATCTACCGCACCTTCAACGCATGGGCCCCGGCATTCCGCCAGGAGAGTGAAGCGCATGAAAACCGGGACGATCAAAGTTGATTATCTCGCCCGCGTCGAGGGCGAGGGCGCGTTGTACATTAAGGTCAAAGGCGGCGCCGTCGAGGATGTTCGCCTGAAGATCTTCGAGCCGCCGCGCTTCTTTGAAGCATTTCTGCGCGGGCGACATTACAGCGAAGCGCCCGACATCACGTCGCGCATCTGCGGCATCTGCCCCATCGCTTACCAGATGAGCGCCGTTCACGCGATGGAGGACGCTTTCTGCGTCAAAGTTGATGGGCAGTTGCGCGCGCTGCGGCGACTGATCTACTGCGGCGAATGGATCGAAAGCCATTCGCTGCACATCTTCCTGCTACACGCGCCGGACTTTCTCGGCTATGAGGACGCGTTTCAGATGGCGAAAGGTCATCGCGCCATCGTCGAGCGAGGACTGCGGCTGAAGAAGTCGGGCAATGAAATCATGGCGCTGCTTGGCGGGCGCGAGATTCATCCGATCAATGTTCGCGTCGGAGGATTTTACAAACTGCCTGCGAAGCGCGAACTGCTCGGGCTCGCCGAGGCGTTAAAACAGGCGCGCGACGAGGCGCTGGAGACTGTGCGATGGACGGCCACGCTCGACTTTCCCGATTTCGAGCAGGACTACGAATTCGTCGCGCTGCGACACGCGAACGAATATCCTTTCAACGAAGGCCGAGTCGTTTCCAACCAGGGTTTGGACATCGCGCCGAGTGAATTCGATGAACACGTAATCGAGGAGCAGGCGCCTTACTCTAACGCTCTGCATGCGACACTCAAAGGCCGCGGCGCATACCTGGCCGGGCCGCTGGCGCGCTACAACCTGAATTTCGACAAGCTGTCGCCGCTGGCGCAGGAAGCCGCGCGCGAGGCGAGGCTGTCATCCGCATGCCGAAATCCATTCCGCAGCATCATCGTGCGCAGCGTCGAGGTTTTGTACGCCTGCGATGAAGCCCTGCGCATCATTGACGAATACGAGGCGCCGGACAAGGCGGCGGTCGAGATCGTCCCACGCGCAGGCGTCGGTTATGGCTGCACCGAAGCCCCGCGCGGTCTGCTCTATCACCGCTACCGGATTGACGAGAATGGTTTGATCGCCGACGCGAAGATCGTCCCGCCGACCTCGCAGAATCAGAAGCGCATTGAGACCGATCTCCGGCGGTTCGTACCCCACTATCTCGATCTGCCGAAGGAACAACTGACCCGGCGCTGCGAGCAGGCGGTGCGCAATTACGATCCGTGCATTTCCTGCGCGACCCATTTTCTGCGGCTCGAAATAGAGCGCGAATAGAGATGTCACAACCACAATTTCTCCCATTGATTATCGGGGTCGGCAATGAATATCGCGGCGATGACGCTGTAGGTTTGATCGTCGCTCGCCGGTTGAAGGAGCGTCTCGGAGACTCTGTCACGATTCTTGAGCAAAGTGGCGATGGCGCGGCCTTGATGGAAGCCTGGCGGGGCGCGGAGACCGTGATCATCATTGACGCCGTGATGTCTGGCGCGGCGCCGGGGACGATTCGCCGGTTTGACGCGAGCGCGCATCTGATCCCGAAGGGCGCCTTCCGCTGCTCGACGCATGCCTGCGGCGTGGCCGAAGCCATTGAATTGGCGCGCGCGCTGTGTAATTTTCCCCAACATCTGGTGATCTACGGAATTGAAGGAAAGAATTTTGCCGACGGCGTCGGGTTATCAGCGGAGGTTGAAAAGGCTGCCGGCGAAGCAGTCAGACTGGCTCTCACAGAAACGCAAGCCGAATAAACGGCTCTCCAGCCTGGTCATGTTTTCTGCTCTGAATCAAACTCGTCCATTCTCTCGATCTCATTCAAACTCCCCTGCGAACAGGTCTGCGGAGGCGCGCATCCAGAGAACAAGCGACCGCCCCGACGATCAGCAGAAAGATCGAACTGAGCAACATGGCGAAGTCCGTGCGCGCTTCGTGGGCCATCCCCCAGAAGCCGTAGTAGGGAAGGGCGCGGAGGCTGAAGCCCCAAAACCCATGGCCGAGCAGGATCGGTATTTTGGTGGACAGGGTCGCCACCAACATATCAATGATCAACGGAATCGCCGCCAGCCGGGTCAGCAGCCCGATCAG
>DASTMP010000308.1:0-50382 GCA_035714085.1 Blastocatellia bacterium | reverse complement strand
GAATTGGAATCACATCGTGCGCGAACATCTCGCGGTCTTGCGCCTGCCGCCCGAACGCGAGATCGAAATCGTCGAGGAACTGGCGCTGCACCTGGAAGCCGCCTACGAAGCCGCGCTCGCCGCCGGCCTGTCGGAAGCGGAAGCCGAGGCGCGAGCCGCCCAAGGTTACGACTGGCGATTGCTTGAATGTGATTTGAGCCGCGCGGAGCAGCCATTGGCCGCGCGAGCTTGGCGCCCATCGCTGGGGTTGATCGAACGCAAAGGAGGAATGCGAATGGAATCGTTCATACAAGACCTGCGCTACGGGGCGCGGACTTTGGTGAAGGCCCCCAGTTTCACGTTGATTGCCGTGCTGACGCTGGCGTTGGGCATCGGCGCGAACACGGCGATTTTCAGTGTCGTGAATGCTGTGTTGTTGCGGTCTTTGCCTTATCACGACCCTGACCGACTCGTGTTGCTAAGTTACTACCGGGAGCGTTTGTTGGGCGATTACGCCACTGGCGCGGAGTTTTTGGAATGGCATACGCAGGCGAAGGCGTTCGAACAATTGGCGGCATGTCGCTTCGATACAATGGATTTGACCGGCGATGTCGAGCCGGAGCGATTGGATGTTAGTTACGCTTCCGCCGATTTGTTTGCGACACTGGGCGTGGCGCCTGCGCGCGGTCGCTCCTTCACGCCGGAAGAAGACATGCCGGGCAATACGCAGGCGGTGATATTGAGCGATGAATTCTGGCGGCGTCGTTTGGGCGGCGATCCGCAATCGATCGGTCAGACGCTCATGCTGGGCGGCCAACATAGGACGGTGGTGGGAATAATGCCGCCCGGCTTTCGATTCGCGGGCGACGCCGATCTGTGGCTACCACTGGCGCTCGACGCCAATCAGCAATTAAGCCGACAGGGTAATGCGGTTAGGGTGAAAGTTGTCGGGCGACTCAAGCCGGTCGTTACGTTGGAGGCCGCAAGGGCGGAATTGGCGACGATTTTGGCGCAGCAACAACAATCATTTCCTCAAGCCTATCGTCCCTTCGGCGACATGCAAGTTCGAGCGGTTGAACTCGGCGAAAGCCTCGTCGGCAGTGTGCGACAGGCGTTGTGGGTATTGTTCGGCGCAGTGGGTTTTGTGCTGCTCATCGCTTGCGCGAATGTGGCTAATCTATTGTTGGCGCGCTCAACGGCGCGGCAAAAAGAACTGGCGATTCGCGCGGCTGTCGGAGCCGGGCGTTTGCGGCTAGCGCGGCAATTGTTGACGGAAAGCTTACTGTTGGCGTCGGCGGGCGGCGCCGCGGGGCTGTTGCTGGCGCGCTGGGGCGTTAAGCTGCTAGTGGCGTTGAGTCCCGATTGGATCGCGCGCATCAAGGAAACGAACGTGGATGGCCGCGCGCTTGGTTTCACTTGCGGCGTTGTCGTGTTGACGGGATTGCTCGCGGGCATTCTACCTGCTCTGCAAGCGTCGAAGGCCGATGTCAATGAAACGCTCAAAGCTCAGTCGTCTCGCATCGGGCAAAGCGGCGCGCGCGGGCTGTTGCCTGCCCTGATGATCACCGAGCTGGCGCTCGCGCTGGTCTTGCTGGTCGGCGCCGGATTGATGATCAAAAGCTTTCTACGCCTGCTGGCCGTTCCCAAAGGCTTCAATCCTGACGGAGTCTTGACCGTCACGCTCAGTCCGGGAGTCGCCAAGTACCCGTTCCAGTCTCCGCAACGCGACGCTTATTTCCGTGATGTGCTGGTGCGAGTTCAGGCGTTGCCCGGCATCCGGTCCGCGGGGTTGGCGAGTCTCACACCGTTGCAAGGCGGGTATTCGCGCGCGTGGTTTCAGATCGAAGGGCGTGAGCTGTTTCCGCAAGGGCAAGAGCCGACGGTGGATGAAAACCTCATTAGCCCGGAATACCTGCAAACTATGGGCATCGAGTTACGCGCTGGGCGGTTCTTCACCACTTGGGACAACGCCGCTGCGCCGAAGGTCGTGCTTATCAATGAAACCATCGCACGCCGCTTTTTCCCAAACGAAAACCCCGTAGGCCAGCTGTTGTTATTCAAAATCCCCAAAACCATCATAGGCGTCGTGAGCGACGCGCGGCATCTTGGGTTAGATCAGGACGCGCGTTTAGAGGTCTACGTTCCTTACACACAACCAGTCCCATACTGGAACCAGAACTTAGTTCTGGCCGCTCGTGTGGCTGACGGTCAAAACAATCCGACCGGCTTATCGAATCAGATCGCCGCCATTCGCCGCCAAGTGCGCGCTGTCGAACCCAACGAACCTGTCAATGAACCCGGTCCGCTGGAACAACGTCTGTCGAATTCGCGCGCGGTCACGGGGCGGCGCTTCCAGATGCTGTTGTTTGGCGCCTTCGCGGCGGTGGCGCTCGTGATCGCGGCGGTAGGCATTTACGGGGTGATTTCCTATGCCGTCAGCCAACGCGCGCCGGAGATCGGCATTCGCATGGCCTTGGGCGCACAGGCGGGCGACGTGTTGCAGATGGTTATCTGGCGCGGGATGAGGCTGGCGCTGATCGGCGTGGCGTTGGGTGTGGCGGCGGCGCTCGCATTGACGCGTGTGATGAAAACGCTGCTCTTCAATGTCAGCGCAACCGATCCGGCGACGTTCGGACTGATCGCCCTGCTGTTGCTCGGCGTCGCTCTCACGGCCTGCTACATCCCGGCGCGGCGCGCGACAAAGGTCGATCCACTAACGGCCTTGCGCCACGAATGATCTATGCCGAATTGGGACCACATCGTGCGCGAACATCTCGCCGCGCTGCGCCTGCCGCCCGAACGCGAGATCGAAATCGTCGAGGAGTTGGCGCTGCACCTGGAAGCCGCCTACGAAGCCGCGCTCGCCGCCGGATTATCGGCGGCGGAAGCCGAGGCGCGAGCCATGCGCGGTTACGACTGGCGATTGCTTGAATGTGAATTGAGCCGGGCGGAACGGCCGTCGGCCGCGAGGGCGTTGCAACCACCGCTAGAAATGATCGAAAGAAGAGGGGGACTGAGAATGGGATCGCTGTTACAAGACTTGCGCTTCGGCGCGAGGATGTTACTGAAGGGGCCCGGTTTCACGTTGATCGCCGTCATTACGCTAGCTTTGGGTATCGGGGCGAACACAGCCATCTTCAGTCTGATCGACGCAGTGTTGCTCAAACTGTTGCCGGTCAAAGACCCCGCCCAGCTTGTCGCTTTGTCCAAGACGGCGAGAGATGGAGAAAATCGCATTGCCTTTTCCTACCCGTTGTTTCAAGACCTGCGCGAGCGCAACCAGGTCTTCTCCGGCATCCTTGCTTACAGTGGCGTGGCGCTCAATCTCAGCGGAAACGGACAGACGGAGCGGGTCGCCGGGCAGTTGGTCTCAGGGAATTTCTTTTCTGTGCTGGGCGTACAGCCGCTGCTTGGCCGAGTCTTTACTGACGATGACAACAAGTCGCCAGGCGCGCATCCGGTGACTATCCTTAGCCACAGTTTCTGGCAACGTAGATTCGCCGGCAATCCCAACGTGGTCGGTGAAACAGTCCGTCTCAACGGCTACCCTTTCACGATAGTTGGCGTCGCGCCCCACGGCTTTTTCGGCGTAGAGGTGGGCGCTGCGCCTGACCTCTGGGCGCCGATGATGATGCAGCCACAAGTATCAGGCCTGGCGGATCGATTACAAATGCGGAATAACTTTTGGGTCAATCTTATGGCGCGCCTGAAGTCTGGTGTGAGCGCACAACAGTCCCAGGCCGGCGTCGATGCGCTTTATCGACAGATCAACAGGGACGCGCCGGGACTCAGTCCGAAGTTACGCGATTTTCTTTTGGGTCAACACATCCAATTGCGCCCGGCCGGCCAAGGGTTGTCGGGCCTGCGCAATCAATTCAAACAACCGCTGCTCGTCTTGATGGGAGCGGTCGGGCTGGTATTGCTGATCGCCTGCGCCAACATTGCCAATCTCTTGCTGGCCCGCGCCACGGCTCGCCAAAAAGAGATCGCCGTGCGGCTGGCCCTGGGCGCCGGCCGCGCCCGTTTGGTCGCTCAATTGCTGACCGAAAGCTTTTTGCTCTCGTTCTTGGGCGGGTTGTTCGGCCTGCTCTTCGCTTTCTGGGGAGTCGATTTTCTATTGAGTTTTTTGTCGCAGGCCCGCTTCACGCTCGAACTTCAGCCCGACCTGCGCGTGCTCGGTTTCAATCTCGGCGTAGCGGTGTTGACCGGCATTCTGTTTGGCTTGGCGCCCGCGCTACAGGCCACGCGCCCGAACTTGATTGAGGCGCTAAAAAATGAAATCCCGGCCTTAACCGGCGCCCGCGGCGGCTTCGAGTTACGCAAGCTATTGGTCGTCGCCCAAGTCGCGCTTTCGTTATTGCTATTGATCGGCGCGGGCCTCTTTATACGCACGCTGCAAAATCTGAATGGCATAGACCTCGGCTTTCGGGCCGACAAAGTTTTGCTGCTCTCGATGAATCCCGGCCTCAATGGTTACAGCCCGGAGCGGATCAAGAGCTTCTATGCGCAACTGCTCGAATGGGTCAACAGACTGCCCGGTGTGCAGGCGGCCAGCTTCGCTGACATGCCGCTGATGGGTGGCGCCTGGGTAGATGGCATTGAGGTCGAAGGCTACAAGGCGGCGGCCGGCCAAGACATGAGCGTCTCGGCGAAAAAAGTCGGGCCGAAGTTTTTCGAAACGATGGGCATTCCACTTTTGAAAGGCCGCGATTTCAACGTGCATGACGAAGCCGGCGCGCCCAAAGTCGCAGTGATCAACGAAACCTTGGCCCGCGATTTTTTTGGCAATGACAATCCCCTGGGCCGGCGCATCGGCGTCGGCGAGAAGCCGGAGCGCGAAATCATCGGCGTCATCAAGGACACAAAGTATCGGGACTTGAAGAAACAGGCGCCGCGTACGGTCTACGTTCCATTAGCGCAACCGACAGCCACGAGCGCCGAACTCACGCTGCACGTCAGAACGGTGGGCGAGCCGACGAATTTGGTCGACGCCATTCGGCGCGAGGTGGAATCGCTGGATAAGAATCTGCCGGTGTACAACGTGCGCACGTTTACCGATTTGGTGGCGCAATCCATTTACCAGGAACGGCTGATCGCGACGCTTTCGAGCTTCTTTGGGCTGCTGGCCTTGTTGCTGGCTTCGCTGGGTCTGTACGGCGTAATGGCTTATTCGGTCGCGCGCCGGACGCGTGAAATCGGGATTCGCCTGGCGCTGGGCGCGCAAACATCCGACGTGCTCAAGCTGGTCTTGCGACAAGGCATGGGACTGGCGCTCGTCGGCATCGGCTTGGGCGTAGTCGCCGCCCTGGCTTTGACGCGCGTGCTGGGGAATTTGCTCTACGGCGTCAGCCCCACCGACCTGCTGACGTTCGTGAGCATTCCGCTGACGCTGACAGGAGTCGCGCTGCTGGCTTGTTACATACCCGCGCGGCGGGCGACGAAGGTTGATCCGCTCACAGCCTTACGCCACGAATGACTCTATGCCGAATTGGAACCATATCGTGCGCGAACGTCTCGCGGTCTTGCGCCTGCCGCCTGAACGCGAGATCGAAATCGTCGAGGAACTGGCGCTGCACCTGGAAGCCGTCTACGAAGATGCGCTCGCGGATGGTTTGACGGAAGCGGAAGCCGAGGCGCGCGCCGTGCGGAGTTACGACTGGCGATTGCTGGAATGCGAATTGAGCCGCGTGGAACAGCCGGTAGTGGCGAGGGCGACGCAGCCACCGCTGGATTTGATCAAACGCAAAGGAGGAATCCGAATGGAGTCGTTCATACAAGACCTACGCTACGGCGCGCGAATGTTGGCGAAGAATCCCGGCTTCACATTGATCGCCGTGCTGACGCTGGCGCTGGGCATCGGAGCGAATACAGCGATTTTCAGCGTGGTTCACGCGCTGATGTTGAGGCCGTTGCCGTATTCCGAACCGGAGAGAGTCTTTTCGATTTGCCAGACCGATAAGGATCCGCAATCTCGCGACGGGTTATATGTGCTATGGTCGTACCCGAAGCTGGAGATGTTGCGGCAAGGCGTCCCGACGATGGATTTTGCGGCTGTCAAAAGCGTCTCTTCCAAATTGACGAGTTCTGAGGAGCCCGAGCAGATCAGGGGCGAACTTGTCACGCCGAACTATTTTTCAGTTCTAGGCGTCGCGGTCATCGGGGGTCGCGCGTTCACGGAAGAAGAGAATCAGGTGGGCGAGAACAAGGTCGTGATGATCAGCCACGGGTTCTGGCAGGAACGCTTCGGCGGCGATCTTGCGGCCATCGGCAAGACCATCGAACTCGACAAGGCGCCGCGCGCGATCATTGGCGTTCTCGATGTAGATTTCAAAGGGCAGGATGGAACTACAAAATTCTGGGCGCCCTTCAAGTCGGGCATGCCGCCGGGAAGTAGGATATTGACCGAACCGGGCATCTCCTGGTTCGAGGTCATAGGGCGATTGAAGCGCGGCGCCTCTCGCCAGCTGGCCGAAGCGGAATTGAGCCTGATGACTCGCCGGATCTCCGAGAAATATCCGTGGCCCAAAGGTCTCTCAAATCTCAAAGACGGGCAGATCAAACTCGTCTCGTTGCGAGATCGCAAACTCAATCCGGTGATTCGCCGATCCTTCCTGATCCTGCTGGCGGCCGTGGGCTTTGTGCTGCTGATTGCCTGCGCCAACCTCGCCAACCTGATGATGACTCGCATGGCGTCGCGGCGGAAAGAGCTGGCCGTTCGCCTGGCCGTGGGAGCGACACGATGGCGAATCGTTCGGCAGTTGCTCGTCGAGAGCATTGTCATTTCGCTCGTCGGCGGGATGTTTGGGCTGCTGCTGGCGTTCTGGGGCGTCGATCTGCTGAACAAATTCAAACCGGCCGCGGCCGGCTCGATTTTCTGGGCGAATTACACGAACGCCTTCAATTTCTTCAGCATCGGTATGAACGCGCCGGTGGCGATCTTCAATTTCGCGCTAGCGGCCATAACGGGCGTCGTGTTCGGCCTGATTCCCGCGATTCAAGCGACGCGCGCCGATGTCAACGAGGTCTTGAAGGAAGGCTCGGACGTTTCGGCCGGCGCCTTTCGCCGCCGTCTGAATCCGCGCCAGGCGCTGGTCGCGCTTGAAATCGCTGTCACGCTGGCGCTGGTTATCGGCGCGGGGTTGATGGTCCGCAGTTTCGCAAAGTTGCAGACGATCGATCTCGGCTTCGATCCGGACCGCATCCTGAGTTTCTCAGTGACATCGAGTGAGGAGAATCCGGAGTTTTATCGCCAATTGCGCGATCGCATCTCCTCGTTGCCCGGCGTCGAATCGGTTTCCCTGGCTTCCCCCCCGCCACTCGGCGGCGCTTATATGCTGGCGCCTATGCAGGTTTACGGCCGCCCGCCCGAGTCGAATGTCGAAAAATCCAAGGTCTTCGTTCACACCGTCAGCCCTGACTTTTTCAGTAATTTGCGAATACGCATACTGCGCGGTCGCAGCTTTACAGCCGAAGATCGCGCCGGAACCAGGCGTGTCGCCATTCTCAATGAGACCGCGGCGAGGCAGTTCTTTCCGCATGAAGATCCTGTGGGCCAGCGAATCAAGGACAGTGAGGAATGGGCGGAGGTGGTCGGCGTCGCCGCCGACATCAAATATCTCAGCCTCGATGAAAAGGCCTTCGCCGATGTATATCACCCGGATAGCCAGTTCGACACTGCCCGTACTCTGGTGGCGCGGACGAGCCACGACCCGAAACTTCTGATCGGCGCGATCAGAAATGAAGCGCGCGCTTTCAACAAAGACGCGATCGTGACGGGTTTGATGACGATGGAACAGCGATTATTCAATGCGACGTCGGGCGCGCGATTCAACGTCTCGTTGCTAAGTTTGTTCGGGCTGCTGGCCCTCGCTTTGGCGGCGATCGGAATCTACGGCGTCGTCGCATACGCCGTGTCCGAACGCACGCGCGAGATCGGCGTGAGGATGGCGCTGGGGGCCGAGGCGCGCGATGTATTGAAACTGGTCCTGTTTCAGGGGATGAAGATGATAGTCGCCGGGTTGGCGATCGGATTATTCGCGGCTTTCGCCCTGACGCGGGCGATGAAGAATTTACTGTATGGAGTGAGCGCGACGGACCCACTGACGTTTGCTGTCGTGCCATTGTTATTGGCGGCGGTCGCTTTGCTTGCCTGTTACATCCCGGCGCGGCGCGCGACGAAGGTTGATCCGCTCATAGCCTTGCGACACGAATAAGCTATGCCGAATTGGAATCACATCGTGCGCGAACATCTCGCGGTCTTGCGCCTGCCGCCCGAACGCGAGATCGAAATCGTCGAAGAACTGGCGCTGCACTTGGAATCCTCCTACGAGGACGCGTTCACCAATGGTTTGACGGAAGTGGAAGCCGAGGCGCGCGCCGTGCGGAGTTATGACTGGCGGTTGCTGGAATGTGAATTGAGTCGCGCGGAACGACCGCTTGCCGCGCGGTTGCGAGAACAAGTTACCTGGCAACCCGATAACAGCCCCGGATGGAGATTACGTATGGAAACCTTATGGCAAGATGTACGCTTTGGCGCGCGTAGCATGATGAAACAACCGAGTTTCATTACGCTAGCCGTACTCACACTCAGTTTAGGCATTGGCGCGAACACGGCGATCTTTAGTGTCGTCAATACTGTGTTATTGCGACCCCTGCCCTACAAAGACGCCGAGCAACTCGTTGCCATCTGGGAAGGGCAGATGCAAGAGAATCGAGCCTTTTCCCCGGCGGAATTTCTTGATTACCAGGCGCAAAATCAATCATTCACCGAAATGGCGGCGTTTCGGTCGATGTACTTCACCTTGACGGGGCAGGGAGAACCGGAACAACTCGATGGAATGATTGTTTCTGCCAATTTCTTTTCGCTGCTCGGCGTTCCGGCAGAACGCGGGCGCATCTTTCAACCGGAGGATGGGCGCGCAGGCGCGCCGCGCGTAGCGGTCATCAGCCACGATTTCTGGCGGCAACGGTTCGGCGGCGCCTCGAACGTGATCGGCAAGGCATTGACGCTCAACGGCGAGCCTGTCACGCTCATCGGCGTAATGCCGCCTGGGTTCCAGGACACGAGCCAGAGTTATGAGCGCCAAATCTGGCTCAATCCCCATCAGGTCGCGCCGGATTGGATCCCCAATTCCACCGTTGATTTACTCTCGATGCGTCACACTGGGTATCTCCAAGTGATCGCGCGGCTCAAACCCAACGGCGCCTTGCAGCAAGCGCAAATGGATTTGGACGCCATCGCCGCGCGATTGCAGCAGCAATATCCGCGTCCGGCTGGGCACGACGCCCATATGATTTCCTTGAAGGAACAGACGGTCGGCAATGTACGTCCAACTTTACTGATTCTGTTCGGCGCGGTCAGCCTGGTGTTGCTGATTGCCTGCGCCAATGTCACAAGTCTGTCGCTGGCAAGGGCAACTGGACGATATAAAGAAATGGCCATCCGCACGGCGTTGGGCGCAAGCCGTTGGCGCATCGTACTGCAATTATTGGTCGAAAGCCTTTTGCTGGCGGGCTTGGGTGGCGCAGGTGGTTGGCTACTCGCGGTCTGGAGTGAGCGACTTATTGTGGCGTCGGGGCTGCGTGGGATTCCACGCTTGAACGAAATGGGGTTGGATTATCAAGTCTTTGCCTTCACGCTCTTCGTATCTGTTTTGACCGGGTTGGTTTTTGGATTGGCTCCAGCGCTAGCGGCTGCGAAGCCTGATCTCAATTTGGCGCTGAAAGAAGGATCGCGCAGCGGCGGCGCCGGGCGCAATCGGTTGCGGCAAGCGTTAGTCATAGCCGAAGTGGCGCTGGCATTGGTTGTACTGATCGGCGCGGGTTTGCTCCTGAATAGCTTCGCGCGTCTACTGGCCGTAAAACCAGGCTTCAATCCGCAGCATTTGCTGACGATGCGCATCGGGCTGACCAATCAGCAATACAGCAAGAGCGTGGACAAAAAGCGGTTTGTGACCGAACTGAATGCTCGTCTGGAAGCCGTGCCCGGCATCGAGAGTGTTGGCATCGGCGATGATTTACCGATTGCGGGTACGGATTCCTCGACCAGTCTCAAAATCCAAGGCCGGCCCGCCGCATCGTCGGATGATGTAGTTTCGGTTGGGCTGCACGTCATCAATCCGCATTATTTCGACGCGCTCGGTACGCGGCTGCTCAAAGGACGCGTCTTCACCGAGCGCGATGCGGCAGGCGCCCCGTCCGTTTTCATCATCAACGAAACGCTAGCGCGCCGCCTCTGGCCGAACGAAGACCCGCTCGGAAAACGGATTCGATATAACAGCGCCGATCCCTGGGGCGAAATCGTCGGCGTCGTCGAAGATGTCAAATTTGATGGGCTGCATATCGCCTCCACGCCGCACCTGTTCGAGCCGTATCAGCAAAACGCCTGGTCATCTCTGGTTGTCACCATTCGTTCTCCACTCGATCAGAACGCGCTGCTTGCTGCGGCGCAGCGTAAAGTCAAGACGCTCGATCCAAATCTGCCTGTTTCCAATGTCAGGATGATGGAAGAAGTCGTGGCGCAGTCGCTCGCGACGCGCCGTTTTGCGCTGTTGCTGTTCGGCCTTTTTGCTGGCCTCGCGCTGTTGCTGGCGACGATTGGTATCTATGGTGTGCTAACGGCTTCCGTTTCCCAACGCACGCGAGAATTAGGCATCCGCATCGCCTTGGGCGCAACAGCGCGCGACGTAGGCCGCTTGATTGTTGGGCAAGGGCTGAAAATGGTGTTGAGCGGAATCACACTTGGCCTGGTCGGCGCACTCGCTTTGCAGCGAATGATTGAGAAATTGCTGTTTGACGTCAGCCCTACTGATCCGTTGACCTACATAGCAATTGCGTTCCTCCTCGTCGGAGTGGCGCTTGTAGCTTGTTGGATACCCGCGCGGCGGGCGACGAAAGTTGATCCGCTCATAGCCTTGCGACACGAATGAGCTATGCCGAATTGGAATCACATCGTGCGCGAACATCTCGCGGTCTTGCGCCTGCCGCCGGAACGCGAGATTGAAATCGTCGAAGAACAGGCGTTGCACCTGGAAGCCGTCTACGAAGACGCGCTCGCGGATGGTTTGTCGGAAACGGAAGCCGAATCGCGCGCCCTGCGGAGTTACGACTGGCGGTTGCTCGAATGCGAATTGAGTCGCGCGGAATTATCGCTGGCAGCGCGGGCATTGCAACCGTCGCTGGAATTGATCGAACGCAAAGGAGGAATCCGAATGGGATCGCTCATACAAGACTTGCGCTTCGGCGCGCGAACGCTGGTAAAAAAGCCAGGCTTCACGTTGATTGCCGTATTGTCGTTGGCGCTGGGCATTGGGCCGAACACGGCCATTTTCAGCATCGTCTACGCCACGCTGCTCGCGCCGGCGCCCTATCCGAATCCCGACCAGCTCGTGATTGTCTGGTCGCAGGCGCGCGGAAGCCGAGACGGCACGTCACTCGCTGACTACCTGGAGTGGAAGGAGCAGGCCACGTCGTTCCAGTATCTGGAGCCGATCTGGCCTCGCGGGTTCAATCTCGCCACTGCAGATGCGCCGGAACGCGTCCGCGCGCGACAGACGTCAATCAACGGGCATCGAATGTATGAAGAAGATGTCTGGCTCGGGCGCGATTTCGCGCCCGATGAGGACCAGCCGGGCAAGAACCACGTGACGCTCCTGAGGCATCGGCTCTGGCGCGAGCGATTCGGCTCTGATCCCGGCGTCATCGGGCGTGACATCCGCCTGGATGGGACGCCGTATAAGGTAATCGGCGTGCTGCGGCCCGGAGTCCATGATCGCGTGCCGGCAGATTTATGGATTCCGCTCTCGATGAAACCCGACGAGATCGCGAATCGCCAGCTCCACCCGTTGCTGGTGACGGGGAGGCTCAAGCCGGGCGTGACCATAGAACAGGCCCAACAGGAGATGAATGTCATTGCGCGCCGCCTGGCGGAACGGTTTCCGGACTCCAACGCCGGCCGGAGCGTGAGCGTGGAGGCGCATCAGAACAACTTCCTGACCGCGGATTTCGTGAAAAACTTGTGGCTGCTGCTGGCGGCGGTCAGCTTCGTCGTGTTGATCGCTTGCGTCAACATAGCGAATCTGCTCCTTTCACGCGGCGCTGCGCGCGAACGCGAGATCGCCATCCGCGCCGCGCTCGGGGCGACGCGCTGGCGTCTGGCCTGGCTCGCCTTGACTGATAGTTTGATGTTGGCCACGGCCGGTGGCGCTTTGGGCGCGCTATCGAGCGTCTGGATTCTGCAGGGCATTCTCGCGATCCTGCCCCGCTTCACACTACCTGCGGAAGCGGATCCAAGACTGAGCTTGCCGGTCTTGCTGTTCACGCTCGCCGCGACGGCGCTGTCCGGGCTGCTGTGCGGGGCGGCGCAGGCCTGGCAGGCTAGTCGAGCGGACTGGAATGACGCGCTTAAAAAAGCCGGACGCAGCTCGACGGGAAGCGGACGCCGGCGCCTCCGTCACGCGCTCGTCGTTGTCGAATTTGCGATGGCGGTAACCCTGCTCGCAGGCGCGGGACTGACGATCCTCAGTTTCTGGAACCGCACGCAGGTCGACCTTGGCGTTCGCACGGATCACATCCTCACCTTCGGGTTGCCGGTGAACGAAGGGCGCTTCTCCTCGAATGCTAAGATCGATGGCTTCTACCAGAGCCTGCTTGAGCGATTCCAGGCGGTCCCCGGCGTGGTCCAGGCCAGCGTCAGCGCGCCCACGGTTCCGCTACTAAGTACCGGGTTTTCCAGGCAGTTCAGCGTTGTCGGACGGACCGACGACGCGCCTTCGTTACGGCCCATGGCGGGCGTCCATATGGTCACGCCGGGGTACTTCGAAACATTCGGGATGCGTCTCGTTCGCGGCCGCCCATTGACTGCGGACGACGGCCCGGGCGCGCAGCGCGTGGCCGTGGTCAATGAGCGATTCGCCAAGCGCATTCTGGAAGGCAGGGATCCCTTGGGCCAGGGTGTGGTGATGAACCCGTCCGTCCCTGGCGCCACAACATTGGGGCCTGGCGCCGTTGTCCCTGGCTCCCCTGTCGAGTGGCGCATCGTGGGGGTGTTCCGCGACGTCAGCAATCTCGAGCAGTTCGGCGATCCCGGTACGCCGCAGATCTACGTGCCGTTCGCGCAGAGCCCCTTGCCACAGGCGATGGTGGCGGTTCGCGCGGCAGCCAGCCCTGAGGCGTTGCGACCGAGCCTCGCGGCGGCGGTTCAGGCCGTCTCCTCGGACCTGCCGCTGATGGACGTGCGAACGATGGATCAGATCGTTGGCGAGCGCCTGGCGCCGGATCGCCTGAACGTAGCGCTTTACGGCGGATTGGCGGCGCTGGCGCTGGCGCTGGCGGCGCTCGGCATATATGGGGTCATGGCCTACACGGTCGCGCAGCGGACGCCGGAGATCGGGCTTCGCGTGGCGCTCGGCGCTAAGCCGGTTCAGGTACGGCTCCTGATCCTCCGGGAAGGACTGACGCTTGCCGCAGTCGGGTTGGCGCTGGGGCTCGCCGGCGCGTATGCGCTCGGTCGAGCAATGCAAAGTACGCTCTACGGGACGAGCGCGCTGAGCCTGCCCGTGTTACTCGTCGTCGGTCTGGTCCTCCTTGGAGCGGCGCTCATTGCCTGCTACGCGCCAGCCCGCCGCGCGAGCGCGGTGGACCCCATGATCGTTTTGCGCCAGGAGTAGGCTTCGGCAGTGGTCGGACTTTTTCGCCGCGCTGGATCGCATGGCCAAAATCAACCTGGCCTGAGTCACGGCATGAATCCGAATTGGAAACAAATTGTGCGCGAACATCTCACCGTGTTGCGCCTGCCGCCCGAACGCGAGATCGAGATCGTCGAAGAACAGGCGCTGCACCTGGAAGCCGCCTACGAGGACGCGCTCGCCAATGGTTTGACGGAAGCGGAAGCCGAGGCGCGCGCCGTGCAAGGCTATGACTGGCGGTTACTGGAATGCGAATTGAGTCGCGCGGAATTGCCGCTGGCAGCCCAAACTTTGCAACCATCATTGGAATTGATCGAGCGTAAGGGAGGACTACGAATGGAATCGCTATTACAAGACCTGCGCTACGGCGCGCGGATGTTGGCGAAGAAACCGGGCTTCACGTTGATTGCCGCGCTAACGCTGGCGCTTGGCATCGGCGCGAACACCGCGCTCTTCAGTGTCGTCAACGGCGTTCTGCTGCGGCCGCTGGCTTATCGCGACCCCGAACGGCTGGTCTGGCTCGGCCATACGGCGGCGAAGTCGAATCAGAACGCCGCCATCTCGCCGCCGACGTTCGCTGACTATCGGAATAAGTGTCAAAGTTTCGAGAACCTGACCGCTTTGTTGTACAGCACGGCCTTCAACCTGACGGGCGAGGGAGAGCCGGAGCGGTTGCAGGGACGCCGCGTCTCCGCCAACTTCTTTGACACGCTGGGCGCCGCGCCCGCGCTGGGGCGGGGCTTCCTGGCGGAAGAGGATGAGCCAGGGCGCAATCGCGTAGTGGTTCTCAGTCACGGCCTGTGGCAGCGGCGGTTCGGCGCGGATCAAAACATCGTTGGCAAGGCGTTGCGATTGAATGGGCAGAACTTCACGGTTATTGGCGTGATGCCCGCCGCGTTTCGCTGGCAGACGGATGAGCTGTGGTCGCCGCTGGCGCTGAGCCCAGCCAACTTCACGCCCGACAATCGCGGCAGCGAGTTCCTTCAGGTTATCGCGCGCCTCAAACCTCAGGCGACGCTTCAGCAGGCGCATGCCGAAATCGCCGAGATCGCGGCGCAGATCGTGCGACAAAACCAGAATATATACCCGGGGGGCAGTGGTTTCACCGCACACGTCAAACTGTTGCGCGAGCAGGTCGTCGGCGATGTGCGATTGATGCTGCTGGTACTGCTCGGCGCGGTAGGCTTCGTGTTGTTGATCGCCTGCGCGAACGTGGCGAACCTCTTGTTGGCTCGCGCGTCGGCGCGACGAAAAGAGATCGCTGTCCGCGCGTCGCTAGGCGCCAGCCGCTTCCGACTGATCCGCCAAATGCTGACCGAGAGTCTGCTGCTCGCTTTGCTAAGCGGGTTGGGTGGATTGCTGCTGGCCAAATCGGGCGTTTATCTGCTCCTTACGCTGAACCCGGCTAATCTGCCGCGCTTGCAGGAAATCACAGTGGACGCGCGCGCGCTTGGTTTCCTGCTCGGCCTTGCGTTGCTGGCCTTGCTGCTCTGCGGCCTCGCGCCCGCGCTGCAGGCTTCCAAAACTGATATGCAAGAGACGCTGAAAGAAAGTGGTCGTGGCGCAGATTCGGGGCGACAGCGCACACGTAGCCTGCTCGTCGTGGCCGAAGTAGCGATGTCGCTCGTGTTGCTTGCCGGCGCCGGGCTGATGATCAGAAGTTTTCTGCGCTTGACGCATGTCAATCCCGGTTTCGCGCCAGATCATGTGTTGACGATGCGCATGGAACTTTCTGCGGCCAAATATCCCGAGCCGCTGAAACGCCAGGCTTTCTTCCAGCAAACTCTCGAACGTATCAGAGCCTTGCCTGGCGTGATATCGGCGGGCGCGGTCGGAGAACTCCCGCTAGGCGGCGGCGTCCGCAGCGCCACCTTTGCCATCGAAGGACGCCCGACCGGACCAAACGAGGCGCTGCCGCATAGCGACATACGCACCATCACTCCGGGCTACTTTCAGACAATGAAGATTCCATTGCTCAAAGGGCGTGATTTCACCGAGCAGGACAACGCTGATGGGCGCAAAGTCGCGATGATCGATGAAACGCTGGCGCGCCTCTATTGGCCGGGCGAAGACCCGATCGGCAAGCGGCTGGACCTTCAGTTCGTCGACAAACCGATCTGGATGGAGATCGTAGGCGTGGTGGGACGCATCAAGCACAAAGGGCTGGACGCCGAATATAAAGGGCAGATTTTCTACCCTCTAGCGCAGGGTGGGAATCTCAGTATGCATCTGGTCGCCCGCACGACGATCGATCCGCTCAGCCTGGTCTCCGCTGCGCGCGGCGCGATTCGCGCAGTAGATCCGGACCAGTCCATCTATCGCGTGATGACGATGGAGCAGGTCGTAGCCGATGCAGTGGCGCAGCCGCGCCTGACGACGCTGTTGCTCGGCGCCTTTGCTGTGCTGGCGTTGGTGTTGGCGGCGGTTGGCATCTACGGCGTGCTGAGCTACGCGGTGACGCAGCGCACGCGCGAGATCGGTATCCGCATGGCGTTGGGCGCCGGACAGCGGGACGTGCTCAATCTGGTGGTAAGACACGGGATGCTCTTAACGCTGCTGGGCGCGCTGTTCGGATTGACCGCTTCCATCGCGCTGACACGGTTGATGCGGACGCTGCTATTCGGCGTCAACGCGAACGATCCGCTGACGTTCATCGTGGTTGCGTTGTTGCTGAGTCTTGTTGCGCTGCTGGCTTGCTGGATACCGGCGCGGCGGGCGACGAAGGTCGACCCGTTGGTCGCGTTGCGCGACGATTGAGGTTATCTTGCCCACATTTTGGATACTTCAGAGTCTGTGGGCGGGCGCCACACACTTCAGGTAAGCGGCAGGTTCGATTCATAAGGAATCGAGTCCGGCGCTTTTGATTTTCAATCGACCCAGGCATAGTGATTGATTAACCTCTCGGCGCCACGATCGGGGAAGGCCGCGCAACCACGCAGCCTGACCGCTACGTTGATTTTACTCGAATCTTAGGGCCACCATTGGATCTACTCTCGTCGCCCGCCGCGCCGGCATCCAGCAAGCCAGCAAGGCGACCGACATCAGTAATAACGCAATCGCGGCAAATGTCAGCGGGTCAGTCGCGCTCACCCCGAAGAGCAGGCTCGTCATCACGCGCGTCGCGGCAAGCGCCATGACCAACCCGATCGCGACGCCGAGTATGACAGCCGCCATTCCTTGCCGGATCACTAATCGCAGCACATCTCCGCTCTGCGCGCCCAGGGCTTTGCGAATGCCGATCTCCTGTGTGCGCTGCGCCACGGCATAAGAAGTCACGCCGTAGATGCCCGCCCCCGACAACAACAACGCCAGGCATCCGAAAAGACCGAGCAGAGTCAGACTGAACCTCGGCTGCGCCACGGTCTCTGCAACGACGGTTTCCATAGTGCGCAAATCAGACACAGGCTGCGCGGGATCAACCTCCCGGACCGCTCGTCGCACGGCCGTCGCCAGACTCGCCGGTTCGACCGATGCGCGAATGACGAACATCATACCGGCGAAAGCGTCTTGCCACGCGGCGGTGTATATCTCCGGCTCGGCTTCGCTCTGCAACTCCTTATTGCGCACGTTGGCTGCGACGCCGACGATTTCATGCCAGATGGTTTGTCCGCTGCGGTCCCGCCCGCCGAAAGTAATACGTTTGCCGACGGGGTTCTGGCCCGCGAAGTTACGCGCGGCGGCGGCTTGATTGATGATCACGACCGGCGGGGCCGACTCGTTATCGTGTTCGGTGAAGGCGCGGCCTTGCGCGATAGGAATTTTCATAGCGCGGAAATAGTCCGGGATGACGTTCCGATAATTCGCTCCGGGCCATTTATCCAGAGGCCTCTCCGGCTGCCCCTCGACGTGGAAGTTGATAGTCGGGCCTTTCGAAAGGGGCAGCGTGTTGATTGCGCCGACCGCCTCGACACCGGCGATTGCCGCGACCTTCTCGGCCACTTTTTGATAAAAGCCGATGTACTGCGGGTCTTCGCGGAAATTCGTCCCCGACGGCGCGAGCCGCATCGTCAACACGCCCTCCGCGTCGAAGCCAGCGTTCACCGCTTGTAAGCGCAGGAAGCTGCGAAAGAGCAGCCCCGCGCTGACCAGCAGCGCCAGCGCCAGCGCCACTTCGGCGGTCACCAGCGCGCCGCGCAGTCGATTGCGCCGGGCCCCAACGCCGCCCCGCGCGCCCTCTTTCAACGCCTCCTGGAATTCAATTTGCGCGCTTTGCCACGCGGGCGCGAGACCGAAGATGATCGCCGTCGCCAGAGACGCCAGCAGCGCGAAGCCGAGCGCCGGCAGATCTAGCGCGATCTCAACCAGGCGCGGGAAGTTTGCCGGCAGCAATCTCGTCAGGGCGTCCACGCCCCACCACGCCAGCAACAGACCGAGCAGGCCGCCGCTCAGCGAGAGCGACAAATTTTCCGCCAGTAACTGCCGCAGCATCCGCTCGCGTGTGGCGCCCAGAGCGGCGCGCACCGCCAGTTCCCGCCGCCGCGTCGTCGCCTGCGCCAGCAACAGGTTGGCGACGTTGGCGCACGCGATCAGCAGCACACAACCGACTGCGCCCGACAGCAGCCAGAGCAATCGGCTCGTTTCGCCGACAAGATGCGTTTGCAGCGCAACGACGCGGTTGAAGCGATTGTTGTTGGTCTCCGGGTACTGCTTTCGCAACCGGGCGGTGATCGTCTCCATCTCGGCCTTCGCCTGTTCCAGCGAAATCGCCGGCTTGAGCCGCGCCACCGCGCTCAGATAGCCCATGCCGCGCGTCTGCGTCACATCGGCCGCCTCGCTGATTTCCGGGGCGAGTCGCAGCGGCGGAAACCACAGTTCGGTTTTGTCCGGATACTGAAATCCCGCAGGCGCGACGCCGATGACCGTATAGCTTTTGGCGTCAAGGATCAGTTGTTGACCAATAGCGCTCGCCGCCCCGCCAAATCGCCGCTGCCATAGTCCGTGGCTGAGGACGACGACCGGCGCGTGACCAGCTTGCTCATCGGCGGGCAAAAAGAGCCGCCCCGTTTGCGGTCGCACACCGAAGACCTCGAAGAAATTAGCCGACGTGATCGCCGTATCAATTCGTTCCGCCTGCCCGTCATTCATCAGATTGGATTGCCGCGAAAATATGGCCGCCAGATGCTCAAAGACTGTGTTCTGCGCGCGCCAGTCGAGGAAGTTGGCGGAGGTAACTTGAATTCTATTTCCCTCTGGATCTAATTCCTGAATCGCCACAATGCGCTCGGCGTCGCGGTAAGGCAGAGGGCGCAATAGTACGGCATTGATCACGCTGAAGATCGCCGTGTTCGCGCCGATTCCCAGCGCCAGCGTGATCAGGGCAACCAGCGTGAAGCCGGGATTCTTCATCAATATTCGCACGCCGTAGCACAGGTCTTGCCAGAGTGTTCGCATAAATATTCTCC
The DNA here is from genome assembly GCA_035714085.1 of Blastocatellia bacterium. GTDB lineage: Bacteria > Acidobacteriota > Blastocatellia > RBC074 > RBC074 > JAJVID01. The sequence continues at coordinate 31,316 of DASTMP010000308.1, read as the reverse complement.
TCAATGCTCCGAGAGGCACGCTAGAACACCGGCTCATAGCCAATCGCCGTGCCAATGCATTCCGCAAAGGAATGGATTGAGAACAAACAGGTTGCGCGCAAAGGTCGGCAGTCTGTTAATAAATGGCCGTCCGCATTTGGGATTGGCGATTCCCGAATGCGGACACAATACGAAACAAACGGATTATCTCCTCACTGCCGCATGACCCGCCATTCCCCTTATCGCAGCGAAAAACTCTCAGGACTCGCGCTTCCGTCCGAATTGATCTAGTATCTCTCTCCTTGCGGGGGCCGGCGTTTAGCGGAATGCGGACGCCTGGCGCCCATCTTGCTAAGGCGATCGGCGTCTGTCCATTACCAGGATCAGATTTGGATATTCGTCCGAACGACACAGCATAATGCAACATTGAGTTGCCCCCGTCCCACACCAATGAGAGCGTCAGGTTAAGGCTCGTACCTGGCGCCATCCATTGTCATGGCGCTCGCTCTATATTCCCCGAATTGTTGCCTCTCAAAGAAAGGAATCATACATGGCATTCAATCTCGAAGAATGGAATAAGCTGTCTGACGATGAGCGCGCGCGCCGCTACAGACAACGTCTCCGTAACGCGGAGCGGGGCAAAACCCTCGCTGTCATCGTCGCATTTGTCATCATTGTCTGGATTATCATCGCCGTCTTTCGCGCTGCTCCAGAAAACACTGTTGTTGAGCATGGGCCGTCTATCGCGGATCATCCATAATGAAGCCGACGATGCGAATCCGAATTTCACTCTTGTTGCTGATCGTGGCGAGCGCGGGCGCCGCTGCGCAACGTTCGGTCTCGATGCGCGAAGTCAATGAAGTGGCGAAACCCGCCGCGAACCAAACGATTGCCATCGTCGGCGTGACATTGATTGATGGACGCGGCGGCTCGCCTGTGAACGATGCGGTCGTCATCGTACACGGCGAAAAGATCGTCGCCGCTGGCGCGCGCTCGGCTGTCACGATTCCCGAAGCCGCGGCGCTCATCGAAGCCAACGGGCTGACCTTGCTGCCAGGGTTGATTGACGCGCATTTTCATCTGGACGGCGACGAAGGTTTGCCGTCGCTTTATCTCAGTCATGGCGTTACGTCAGTGCGTGATCCCGGCGCATGGATAGAAGCGTATGACGGAGCGCGTCAGTCTGGTCGGCCGCTGCCGCGCCTGTTTCTCGCCGGCCCGCACTTGGACAACGCGCCGCCCGCATATCCCCACGACGCTTTTATCGTGCGCGACGCCGATGAGACGCGCCTCGCGGTAAATCGCTTTGTGGAACAGGGGGCGTCTGTCATCAAGGTTTATTTCCGCCTGCCTTTGGGATTGATTCACGTCGCGGTTGAAACAGCGCACGCGCGCGGCGTGCCGGTGACCGCGCATCTGGAAATCGTTGACGCCGCCGACGCCATCCGCGCGGGCGTGGACGGTATCGAACACATCACTTCATTTGGCACGGCGCTGGCGCCGCTGCGCGAAGCCGAGAAATATCGCCAAGCCGTCCTCGCCGACAACAACGCGCGCCGCGAAGGACGTTACAAAATGTGGAGCGAGCTCGATCTGAACTCGTCGCGCGCGAGCCAACTGCTCGAATTGATTGCGCAACACGGAACCTTCGTTTCTCCTACTCTGGCCGTGTTTGAGAAACAGACGGGCGACAAGGAGGCGACCGAGACGCATGTGCGCGGTTTCAGCCAGATGCTCAAATTTGTCGGAATGGTCAAACGCGCAGGCGGGCGTGTCGTCGTTGGGTCACATTCGAGCGTGCCGCACGCCGAACGTGGTTGGGCTTATCAGCGCGAACTGGAAATGCTGGTCGCCGGCGGCTTGACGCCGATGGAAGCGCTGGTGGCGGGAACCATGGAGAACGCGCATTTCTTCCGCATCGCCGACCGGCTGGGCAGTATCGAAGCGGGGAAGCTCGCCGATCTTATTCTGATTGAAGGCGACCCGCTCAAAGACATGGCGGCGATGCGGCGCATCAAGCGCGTCATGCTCAACGGCAAATGGGTCGAGCCGAGTTCGGAAAAGAATTAACCTGCCTGCCTTTTAATCATCGCTGGAGGATGAAACTGCGAACGCCAAACATGCGTCTTTGTTTAATAACAGTGGGTACACTGCCGGGTTCAGCTTTTACAAAAGTATCGTACTGACATCGTGAAGGAGGACGGAATGAAATATCGAAAACGAGTCATTGCGTTGATTGCTTTCTTCATCCTGGCGGCGGCGGTTTCGCGCCTGTCGGCGCAAGAGCCAACGCCCGGCCAGGGTGGCCGGCGCAACGACATGCGCGAGTTTCTCGGCCTCGGACCTGCCCCAGACGCGGCGGCCGCGAAAAAGGGGGAGCCGCTTTATAAGCAGAACTGCGGCGGCTGTCATGGCGCTGACGCCAGGGGCGCCCAGGCGCCCAGTCTGACTCGTTCACAAATCGTGCTCCACGATGAAAAAGGAGAAAAGCTCGCGCCGATTATCAAAGAAGGGCGCGGGGGCATGCCGGGCTTTCCGAATCTTTCGCAGGATGACGTTTATCTCATATCGCAATTCATTCACCTGCAAGTGGAACTGGCGGCGAACCGCGGTTCCTATGGCGCAACCTATAGCGATCTGCGAAATCGAATAACTGGCGACGCTAAGAAGGGCGAGGAGTTTTTCAACAGTAACTGCGCGAATTGTCACTCCGCTACGGGCGATCTCGCCAAAATCGGCGCGAAATTTCCGCAGGTCACGGCGCTGAAGTCGCGGTTCCTCTGGCCTTCCATTCCCGGCCCGGCCAAAGCTAAAGTCACTACGCCCGCCGGGCAAACCGTCGCGGGAACCGTCAAAACCAACACCGACTTCGACATTTCATTAATTGACGCGGCAGGCAATTACCATTACTGGCCACGCCATGAGGTGAAGGTGGAAATTGAAGACAAATTGACTGGCCATCGCGCCATGCTGCCGAAATACTCGGACGCGGACATCAATAATCTCGCAGCCTATCTGGTGACGCTCAAATGAAAATGAAACGGCTTTTTCTCACGATGACGATGGCTCTCCTTGCCAGATCGCTTTGCGGGCAAGGGTTGGATCCCAGGACGCTCACGATGTTCAAGCAACCGGCCGACTGTTGGCCGACTTACAACGGAGATTATTCCGGGCGGCGGTTTAGCGAGCTGAAGCAGATCAATCAGGGCAATGTCGATCAGCTGAAGATCGAGTGGATGTATCGCATCAGGGGCGTCGGGCCGCAGCGCGGCGTTGGCGATCCGACCATCAAATCCACGCCGCTGATGGTAAACGGAATTCTCTACTTCACCATCCCCGATCACATCTTCGCCATCAATGCTCGCACCGGAGAGCATATCTGGAAATACGATTTCCAGGACCAGGGAGGCCACCTCATCGGCCAGCGCGGCGTGGGCATGTATGGCGCCTGGCTTTATTTTGAAAGCCCCGACGGGTGGTTCATCTCGTTGGACGCTAAAAATGGCAAGGAGCGCTGGCGCAAAAAGATCGCTGATGAGAAACGGCAATACTTCACTACAATGGCTCCGCTGGTCGTGAAGAATCACATCATCGTCGGCGTGGGCGGCGACGCGATGGATGTGCGCGGCTACCTGGAATCGCGCGACCCAGAAACCGGCGAGTTGCAATGGCGCTGGTACACGACGCCGGAGAAAATGGGCGATCTCGGTTCTGAGACCTGGCCAAATCAAGAGGCGATGGACCACGGGGGCGGGATGACATGGCTGCCTGGCACATATGACCCCGAATTGAATCTGCTCTATTGGGGAACCGGTAATGCGAATCCGGTCTTCGCCGGGCAAAGCCGTAAAGGCGCGAATCTATGGACGGCGTGCATCGTGGCGTTGAATCCCGAAACCGGCAAGCTGGTCTGGTGGTTCCAAACGTCGCCGCACGACACGCACGACTGGGATAACGTGGAGACGCCTGTCTTGTTTGACGCCGTCATCAATGGCCAGCCGCGTAAATTGCTGGCGCAGGCGGCGCGCGCCGGTTGGTTTTTCGTCCTTGACCGCACGAACGGAAAGAATCTGGTTTCCAAGCCTTTCGCCGGCTCCGGCAACTGGGCGATGGGTGTTGATGCAAAGGGGCAGCCGATTCCCAATCCGGCCAAAGAACCCTCGGTGGATGGTTCGATGATTGACATGCCCGCAATGGGCGCGACCAATTGGCCGCCGCCGAGTTACAGTCCGCAAACGGAGCTGTTCTATTTTAACTGTACCCAGGGTTACGGTATCGCATACCTGTACGACACATCCGAGAAACCTGAGGGATACGGCGGCGGCGGCGGTGGCAACTTCGATTCAAGCTCAGCGCTGATGGCGATGGACGTTCGGACCGGCGCCATTAAGTGGAAACATGATCATCGTGGCGGTCCGGGCGGCGGCGGCGGAATGAGCGGCGGCGTTTTGACCACTGCAGGTGGGCTTTTGTTAACAGGCGACTCCGGCGAACTCGTCGCCTTTGATCCCGCCAACGGCAATCCACTCTGGCATCAACGCCTCACTGGCGCGGTGAGTAACGGGCCTTCTACGTGGATGCTTGACGGCAAACAATATCTGATCGTCGGCGCGGGCGATACGCTGTATGCATTGACGCTGGCAGGGAAGAGTAAAATAGAATAGTACGGATGAGGAGAAGGGCGGAACTTGGCCTGCGCGCATACGGTTTCCTGATCGGCGCCAATCAGAGCGAGACGATGCCCGATGAAATCAGCGGCTCGGTCTTTCGCCTTGACGACCTGCGACGCGATCTGCCGGCGCTCAAAGTGGGCTTTTCTGCTTTTTGATCCCAACCCTTCCGTATAAATTGAGACGAAAGTGTTAACCAGTCTATGCTGTCCCGAGAGGTTCGTTGAAAGTCACAATGCGAACGATGCGTCCCTCCGGATCAAGCTCCCCGACATCAAGAACCTGACTGTACCGGCTCCCGTCAGGTCGCACGATCTCAGCAGTAAAAAAGCATTTTCGTTTCTCTTCCGCTTTATGCGAGATTTTAGCTCTTCGCCGAAGAAGCTCCGCCTCTATATTCCCTTTGACATTCTAGGGAGGATTCGATACCATCCTTCCTAGTTGTTCTAGGGAAGATGATTATTCTGGGAGAAACGCAATGACTATTAAACAGAAGGCGGATCTGCTCCAGGGCACGCTCGACTTGCTGATTCTCAAGGCGCTCAGCTTAGGGCCCATGCACGGCTATGGGGTTGGCCAACGCATCATGCAAATGGCCGAGGAGACGCTCAAAATTGAAGAGGGGTCGCTCTATCCCGCCCTCTACCGCCTTGAGGAGAAAGAGTGGATTAAGTCTGAGTGGGGCATATCTGAGAACAACCGCCGCGCCCGCTTTTACAAACTCACACCCACCGGCCGCAAGCAGTTGAACATTGAAGAGGAGAACTGGCAGCGGTTCGTTCTCGCTATCGGCAAGGTCCTACGTACCACTTAATGGGGCATCTTGACAATGTGGCTGAAGAACTTTTTTCGCAGGCTTCAGGGGCTGTGGCGCTCCCAGGCGATCCACCGGGAGATCACAGACGAGTTGCAGTTCCACATAGACATGCGCGTAGAAGAGAACATACGGCGCGGCATGTCGCCTGATGAAGCGCGCCGGGACGCTGAACGACGCTTCGGCAATCTGACACGGGTTAAAGAACAAGGTTACGACGTGCGCGGCGGCCGGTGGCTTGAGACAGTTTGGCAAGATCTACGCTATGGCGCGCGCTCTCTTGTCAAGAACCCTCTCTTTACCCTGATAGCGGTCCTGACGCTGGCGGTGGGCATCGGGGCCAACACCTCCATCTTCAGTATTGTTAACGCGGTGCTGCTCCGCCCATTGCCTTATCGTGAACCAGAGAAGCTTATGACAATTTGGACTGCCCGCCCTCAGCAAGGGCAAGGACAGTTCAGAACTTCGCTGCCGAACTTCAAAGACTGGCGCGAACAGAGCCGCGTCTTCGAGGGGATGGCGGCTTACGGATTCAACCGCTATAACCTCACCGGCGCAGGCGAGCCTGAGCAGATCCGTGGCGCGCAAGTCTCAGAAGACTTTTTCAATGTCATGGGCGTGCAGGCGGCGCTCGGCCGGACGTTCACCCCTGAGGAGAACCGCGGGCCTTTTGTCGTCTTAAGTAACGCGTTCTGGAGCCGTCGTTTCAGCTCCGACCCCGGAGTGATCGGAAAGACCTTAACGCTCAACGGAACTAACTTCACCATTGTAGGGGTGATGCCTGCCCGGTTCGACTTTCCCGGTCAAGAGGTTGTGATGTGGGTCACGCTCACGCAAGCCATGTCGGGAGCGCCCAATTATGCCAACTCGCGTACCAATCACTCATTTTGTGTGGTCGCGCGGCTCAAGGATGGCGTGACGCCGAAACAGGCGCAAACCGAGATGGATGTTATCGCGTCGCGCCTGCAACGGCAGTACCCGGAAACGAACGCAAATCTTGGCGTCAGTGTAATTCCGCTCTATGAGCAGGTGGTGGGCAATGTTCGGCTGGCGATGCTCGTGCTGCTCGGAGCCGTCGCCATTGTGCTACTGATCTCGTGCGCCAATGTCGCCAACCTACTGCTGGCGCGCGCCGTCGCCCGCGAGCGGGAGTTCGCCGTCCGCGCGGCGCTTGGCGCCGGCCGGTGGCGGTTAATCAGACAATTACTGACCGAGAGTCTCCTGCTGGCGCTTTTAGGCGGTTCTGTGGGCGTATTACTGGCCGTGTGGGGAATAAGTTCACTCACTCGCCTTGACCCGGGCGATGTTCCGCGGCTCGATCAAGTCAGTGTGGACGGCGTTGTGCTCGGCTTCACCCTGGCTGTTACTATGCTTTCCGGGATTATCTTCGGCATAGCCCCGGCTCTAAGCGCAAAAGCGAATTTGAGCATTGCGCTCAAGGATTCTGGCAGAGGCGCGATTGGAACTCGGCGCGGGCAGCGCCTGCGCAGCATCCTTGTCGTTTCAGAGATCGCGCTTGCTCTCATTTTACTCGTCAGCGCCGGCCTCATGATCAGAAGCTTTCTACGTCTTCTGGCTGTGGATCCAGGCTTTAATCCACGCAACTTGCTCACAATGCAGATCATTCTCCCGCCCTCCAAGTATGCGGACGCTCAGAGGATCGTCAACGTCTACCGCGAAGTCTTTGAGCGGCTGACCTTGCATCCGGGGGTAGAGGCTGTCGGCGCCGGAACCGGTCTCCCACCTGTCTTCAACCAATTGAGATCCTCGTTTACGGTCGAGGGGTATCAACCTTCGCGCGCAGGCGCCGAGGCGATCGCCAACTTTCTGTCGATCAATCCGGAGTATTTTAAGACACTCGGCATCCCCTTGATCGCTGGGCGCGCCTTCTCCGATCAAGATACCGAGCGCGCGCCGCGAGTCGCGATCATCAGTCAAAGAATGGTTAAGCGCTACTTTCCTGACAGGCCGGCGATTGGCGGTCGTCTCTCATTCGGTGGCGGAACCAATCCTCAGTGGTGTGTGGTCGTCGGAGTGGCCAGCGACGTGAAATATTCTGGCGGTTTATCCTCCGCGGAGGAGGATGCAATCTATCTGCCATACCCCCAGGCGCCAACTAACGGGATGTACCTGATGATACGCGCCGGCGCCGACCCACTAAGTTTGGTCGCCAGCGCCAGGAGCGTGGTTCGCTCTGTAGACGCGGATGTCCCGATCGCAAAGATCAAAATGATGGATGAGGTCATAGACTCTTCGGTGGCGCGCCCGCGTTTGATCGTAGCGCTGCTGGGCCTCTTCGGCGCCATTGCCTTGACGCTCGCGGTAATTGGCATCTACGGCGTCATCTCCTACGCGGTGGCGCAATGCGCGCAAGAAATTGGCATACGGATGGCGCTCGGGGCTAAGCCTTCGGATGTGCTCGGGATGATGGTCGGGCGCGGGGCGAGACTGGCTCTGACTGGAGTGGTCATTGGCGTAATAGGATCTTCCGCTGTGACACGAGCGCTCGGAGATTTGCTCTTCGGCGTCAGCCCGACCGACCCGTTAACATTTGGCGGGGTGGCCATACTCCTGATCGTCGTGGCCATACTCGCTTCTTACATTCCAGCGCGGCGGGCAATGAAAGTAGACCCGGTGACGGCGCTCAAGTAATTCTAGTCAGCGCAATCCGGCGTTTTACCGATGCGCATCGCCACAAAATCTGAGGTGTTGCTCCGCCATTTCATTTCAACGAATAGCGAAGCCGAATTTTCGGAGGAAACCATTGAGAACAATTATCGTAACCTTGCTCGTCTTATACATTGCGCCGGATCCCAATAGCGCATTCCGGCTACTCCCCATCCCGGGAATTTCTTCCGCATACTTCTCCACACAGGTGTCTGACGCCCAAAAGAAAGCGGATGAAATAGTGGCTTCCCTGAACAAGAAAAAAGAGATGGTAAAGGAGAAGTACGGTGTTAGGAAGGAGAAGTACAAAGAGGTTCGCTGTGAGCTGGTCGTTAAGGCAGATCCAAGTGAGTACTCAGGGGCGTATGAGGCCTCTGACCTGGGCTTGGGCTATTCTCTCACCATGCGAGTTGGGAATGACGGAAGGGTGGATGCCTCCGGTTATGAGCCGGCGGAAACGGGCGCCAAAGAGTCGCGTCAGTTCACGCTACGGAACGCGAGGGTTGAGGGAGCGTTGTTAACAGCGGAGAAAGTTTATGCGGATGGGGCCGTCGAGAAGTTTGAAGGAGTGTTTATCAAGCGGACAGTGCTTAACAGCCCGACGGAAGAGGGCGTCAGCTCATTCGGGCTGGGAGTTGTCGGTCGACAAATAGTAATCGGCGGTTCGACGCTTGATAAGATATTTTATCAACGTAAGGAATAGGCTGATCGCGTTAATCAGTTTGAGGCCTGTGCAAAAATCAGCGTGACGCAAGTTCAAGAAGTTGCATTTATCTGGAAGTGTGACGGAAGTGGCTAAACGCAAGGCCTTCGCATGCTGATTTACAGCCGCTCATTCGAAAAAACTCTCCGCCGCTTTTTGTTTGTTCCCACAAACTAAGTTCTTCAACCTCCTGGCACGGCCTTTGCGGATATTGCCTTTGAGAAATCGAATAACAAAGACGAATTTTTCATAAAGGGGAATCGCGGCTATGAGCATTAAACTTAACCATACCATTGTTCCCTCGCGCAACAAGGGCGAGTCCGCAGCTTTTCTCGTTGAAATTCTCGGACTTCCTGCTCCAACTCCATTTGGCCCGTTCCAGACGGTGCAGATGGATAATGAGGTCACTCTGGACTTTTATGACGCTGACCGCGAGATTGCGCCGCAACATTACGCCTTTCTGGTGAGCGATATTGAGTTTGACGAAATTCTCGGGCGCATCCGGCGGCGCGGGCTTCCGTTCTGGGCAGACCCTCATCACCACCGGGCGAACGAGATCAATACCAATGACAGAGGGCGTGGAGCTTACTTTGAAGACCCGAGTGGACATAATCTCGAGATTATTACCCAACCCTATGGCAGTAGCGCCTGAACTTTTTTCCGTTTGCCACACTGGCATGTCGTCTACCAACAGACCAGAGCGATGGATCAAAGCCCAAGTCTTTGATGCGCGCTACATCGCTTTCAGATGCGCTTCAGCAAGCCCCAGACTTTGCGGCTGCCTGCTTCGGTGTAATGCACGGTTACGCGCTCGCCTTCTTTGGCCGTGTATTCGCTTCCTTTGACAACGCCTTTACCCGTGTCAATAACGCAGCGGTCCGTCAGGCGCAGCGTTTCTTTCGCGCCTGACGGAGTTTTGATGACCACAGTGCGCGCGCCTTTTGCTGTTCCAACGACCACGCCTTCGACGACCTTGGGCGCATCCTTGCCGACGCGCTCCATTCCCACCGCTGTCTTTTCTGCGCCTTCACCGGCGTAATGAGCCACTACGCGCGAACCTTCCTTGCCCGCAAACGCGGCGACTTTGCCGCCTTCTTCCAGCCCGCGCGCCGTTGTCTTTCCGGTGAATTTGAGCGTATCTTCCGTTCCCTCCGCTGTTTTGACGACGACATTTCCGACGGCGTGGTCAACCTTCCTGATCCCCCCGATAATGGTGTGGCCGTCCTTACTCTGATTCGACGATGAATCCCGGGCGGCTGCGCCGACAGCGAATGTTGCGAGCAGCGCCGTTACGATTCCAATTTGTTTCAGCATGGAAAATCTCCTTTTTGGTTTCTCCCATTCGTCGCCACTGTTCGAGCGGCGCCGGTGGTGTTGAGTGGTATAGGAGGAAGGCGACTGCTTCTCAGCCTTCCCCTTTACAGCCGCGATTAGCCCTTCATTACTTGCAGTTCGTTCCTCACGCTAAATACGTTCGCGACGCCTTTGGCTCTGATGTTAGCCAGGTTACTGTCCGCCTGGCTGCTCACCACGCCCTTGAGCATGACATTGCCACCCTTGACGATGATGTGAATCGAAGGGACAGCCTGGAGGCCGTAGCGATAGAGCGGCCCATTGAAGTTGAAGATCGCTCGCGCCTCGCGCAGACGAATCTGGTCATCCATCGGCGAGAGCGGCAACACTTCGATCTGGTTGACGACCTTCTCTACGCCTTTGATATTGTCTACCACATGCTCCGCGTCCGACTTCAACGACGGGCGCACGACCTGGCCGCTCAAGATCACGGTGTCGTCTTCCATTCGATATTCCAGCCAGTCGAACAGGCTGTAATAAGGCAACATCGTCAGTTCGTGCCGAACTTCTTTGGCGATGTATGCCTGATCGCCTTGCGTTGTGTTTGTTGGCAGTCGCCTTGGATCGTTCTTTCCATTGGCAAGCGCCGTCGCGGCGATGGCGAAAGTCAAGGAGACGATCATCAACGCGGTAAAGACTCTCGGTTTCATGATTCATTCCCCCTTTGAATCCGCCGATCTCTGCTTATTCAGCGGCGACCGATCAGCAGGGCATCGGCTTCTTTTCTTCAACCCGGTCGCCCGCATAGATGAAATGCAAGCATCGTGCCGCGACGCTTGCATACGCTTTTCGTCGCTCAGACGGCGCAATCGCCTTTATTGACAGGCATTCGGCAGGTTTTATAGAGCTGTTTATGCGGGGATTGAATGGGACGGATGAATGCGTCCGTGGCGAGATCGCCACGGCGCAGCCGCTTACACTGTCTGGCCATATTCGCTAGTGAGTTATTGTCAGGTGTTATGTGACATTTAGGACGAGTGAAATCTGATCACAGGCGGGAAACCGGGCGCTGATGACGCTGATTAAACAGGCGTCGTAAGCGCCATTTCACGGTAACAGGCGATGGGCATGAATGCCAGATCAACAGAAATGACATCGGCCTGGCGATGCGCTAGGCCGCTTTCGGCAGCAAATTGAAGCTGCCGGTAGTCGCGCGGGCGTCGCTTTCGTAAAGCCCTGCGCCCGCGAAATGCGCCACGATAACGGTGATGTTGTCATCGCCGCCTCGCGCGTTGGCCAGTTCGATCAGCCAGTGGCAGGCATAAGCCGGACTCTCGGCTTCGTCCACGACGCGCCGCATCTCCGCCGGAGTAACGGCGTTCGACAGACCATCGCTGCACAGCAGCAGGCAATCGTCGCGGCAAAGCGTCAGCGCCGTGAGGGTGACGTTGATCTCTGGCTTGACGCCGAGCGCCTGCAGGATGACCGTGCGATACGGATGCCGGGCGGCCTCTTCGGGCGACAATAATCCCGAGTCCAGCATCTTCTGGGTCAACGATTGATCTTTGGTGATCTGCTCGATGCTCTGGCCGCGAATCAGATACGCGCGCGAATCGCCGACCTGCGCGAGATAAGCGATCCCATCGCGCGCCAACGCCGCCGTAAGCGTCGCGCCCATGCCGTCCATTTCCGGATTGCGTTGCGCGTATTCCCAGACGCGGGCGTTGGCGAGTTCCACCGCCCGGCGCAATTGTTCGCTGCTGGCCCTGTCTCCGTTGTCGTTCATCAAAGCTTCGCGCACGGCGGCGATGGCGAGCGCGCTGGCGATTTCGCCCGAGGCCGAGCCGCCCATCCCGTCGGCCACGGCCAACAGCGCGCCTTGCTCGCCGAGCGTCATCGTCGCGACATCAACGTTCTGGCCGCCGGCGCTCAAATCGGCCAACAGCAAGGCGTCTTCGTTCGCCACTCGCGTTATGCCGATGTCCGTCAGGCCGGCCGCCGAAATGCTAATCTCGAATTTCTCTTTCGTCGTTTTCATGATTTCCCTCCCTGCGGGCCAGCGGCGCCGGCTAACGCGCATTCAAATAGCAACGCCGGCGCCAGCCAGCGCCGGCGCCGGCGCCGGCGCATCAGAAACTCAAGCCAACAAATCAGGCTTCATTGTTCTTGTTCGATCACGACGAAGCTCGTATGCCCGTTGCGGTTGACGAGCAGCAGGGCTGACTTGCCGCTGTTCTGTTTCATCGCTCGCTCGAACTCGGCCACGTTGTTGACCGGCTGGCGATTGACCTGTTGGATCAAATCGCCGCGGCGCAGACCAGCGTCATCCGCGCGGCTTCCGTCCTGTACGTCGGTCACGACCACGCCGCTCGCGTTCGATTGCAGTTCGAGTTGGCGCGCGATCTGCGGCGTCAGGTTCCCGACAGACAAACCATCGGGCGAATCGCTTTCCGGCTTTCCGCCGCTCACGGCCTCTTTCTCGTTCGGCAATTCGCCGAGCGTGATCGAGATTTCACGCGGATTGCCGTCACGAAGGAGATTCAGCCTGATTGCCGAACCTGGGGCAAGCTGGCTGATCTTCAGCCGAAGCTCGCGGCTGTCGTCCACGCGCACGCCGTTGAGTTCGGTGATGACGTCGCCCTGCGCGATACCGGCTCTCGCCGCCGGGCCATCGGGCGTGACTTCGCCGACAAGCGCGCCTCGCGCGTCGGGCAAATTGAAGGCTTTGGCGATTTCCGGCGTGACCGGTTGGATCATCACGCCCAGATAACCGCGCACGACCTTACCGTTCTTTAGCAATTGATTCATCACCGCGCGCGCCAGGTTGGCTGGCACGGCGAAGCCCACGCCCTGATTGCCGCCCGCCCGCGAAAGGATCGCCGTGTTGATGCCGATCAATTGGCCGCTCGTGTTGATGAGCGCGCCGCCCGAATTGCCCGGGTTGATAGCCGCGTCGGTCTGGATGAAGTCTTCGTAGTCTTCAATGCCCAGGTCGCCACGCCCAGTCGCGCTGATGATGCCCATCGTAACTGTTTGGCCAACGCCGAAGGGATCGCCGATGGCGAGAGCGATGTCGCCCACCTGCGCTTGCGCTGAATCCGCCAACGCGAGCGTCGGCAGGTTCTTCTGTTCGACTTTCACGACGGCGATGTCGGTTTTGGGATCGGCGCCGATGACACGCGCTTTCATCTCGCGTTTGTCGGAGGTGTAGACCTTGATCTCGTTTGCGCCTTCGATCACGTGATTGTTGGTCAGGATATATCCGTCGGGACTGACGATGACGCCGGAACCCAGCCCTTGCTCGCGCTGCTCGCGCGGTTTGCCAGAACGATTCTGCGGCTCTGCGCCTCTGTCTCCAAAGAATCGGCGAAACATCGGATCATCGAATAGCGGCGATAAGCCTTCGTCGCCGGCGTCCATCTTGACGACTTTAGTGGACGCTATGCTGACGACCGCGGGCTGCGCCTTTTTGACGATCGGCGCGAAGCTCGTGGTCAGGGCGGCCATCTCATTCACGCCGTTACTAGCGCTGGCCACCGGGATCAACGATTGGGGATGGCGATGAGATGCGAAACCAATCGCGCCGCTGATGGCAAACGTAATAATCAGCGCAGCGGCGAGGGCCGACACAATTAAACGCGTTCCGGTGAATTGTTGCCGAATGTTTTTCATAATCCTTCTCCTATTACAATGACTCCTCTCCAGCAGCTTTTTGGCTGCGCGCCTTTCTGTTTGGCAATGGATATGCCACAACATCGCTCGCATTCCCGACGATCAAAAAGGCAGGCGAAAGCCGGTCATGACCGGCTTTTCAACGCTAGCGAGGGACATAAATCCGCGGGATCTTGTGGCATTTTGGAAGTGTGGCTGGCTGACGTGACAAAGCGCCACGTCGGGCGCGTAACAACTGAAAGTCGACGCGGAAAAGCGCACAGGCTACTGATGTTCCCGCTTTGGCGCCGCTTGCGAGCCCGGGGTTGATTTGTCAAAGGTCGGCGACTGGGGCGCCACGCGATATCCATCGCGCGCGCGTACGACGAGGTTCGGCTGCTCCACACGCACTCGAATACGTCGGTAGGATCCATCGCGCGCCGTATTCGACGGGTAGTAGCTGAGCGAATATTGGTGTCGGAGTTCTTCGGCGATTTGAGAGCAGGCTTTCTTGAGGTTGCCTGTCGTATCCGCGCGATAGAGCCGCGCGCCACTGCGTTCAGCCAGGTTGCGTAGATATTCCGCGGCGCGCAGATAATCGTCGTGCCTTGAGCCGCGCGGGTACTGCCAGGTCGTGGATGGATCGGATAGCCATCGCCGGCGCCCGCCGCGCGGGAAGCGCGGGAACGGATATGGCCTGAAGATCGGCGGCGTTCCGCCCCCGCGCGGCGGCCCCCAAGGACCAGCCAGACTGCCTTCGGTGTCATACTGAATCGGATAGACAAGCGCGCCCGATTCCTCGACTCGGTCGATCGTACTCGCCGCGCTGGCTAAATTGCTGGCCGTGTCCACGCCGTCAGTGAAGAGCACCAAGGCTTTCCGCCCCTGAACCCTTCCGAGCCGTTCGGTGATCACGAGGTCAACGGCGTCGTAGAGCCGTGTCCAGCCGCCAGTCCGCGTTTGACGAATCGCGCGCCGCAGTTGATCGCGGTCGCTGGTGAATTCCGCGTCAATGTAAATGTCGCTGTCGAACGACACGACCATGACGTGATCGTCAGGATGCAACTGGTCAATGAAGGCGAGCGCGGCCTTTTGAATGTCCCCCAGCCTGAAATTCGTGCTGCCCGAGGTGTCGAGCAGCAGCACGACATGGAAGGGCGCTTCGATTGAATTGAACCCCGTGATCTCCTGTTCGGCGTTGTCTTCGAAGAGATGAAAGTCGCGCCTGGTCAGATTCGGAATATATTTGCCGTCGCGGTCGAGCACGCTCACAGGAATGGTGACCAGCGTCGTGTCAATCTTGATCGTCGCGTCGGTGTCTTGCGATTCGGGCTTCGCTTTTCCCGCCTCCGGCTGCTGCCCGCCGACTGATTGGGCGGACAATGAAATGACTGGCGCCAACAACAGGATCAGCGCGCCTACGCTATGTGAAAGAAGATTGGTTTTCATCCCTCCATGCCGTCTTTGAGGGAAGGGGTGAGGCTGGCGTACGCTAGGCCAGTTTCCCCCGCTCAGATCACAAGGAGTCCCGAATTTATAAGACGTGTTGCGCCCGCTTTCGGTTTGTCGAGTTTTGTCAAGACACATTAGGCGCGCTTCACCTTCGACGGCCTTGACTGGGATCACGGTCGTCAGCGCCGGCGCTGACGAGACACTGTCCTCAACTCTTATTTAGTCATTTCGGAAACCTTCCCCAAGGCGATACCGACTTTCGGCAAATCGAGCGCGTTGCGATATACGACATAACGCGGCTCCCAATAATCGGCGAACTTCGCCTTGTAAGCTTTCAGCCCGCTGAAGCTGAAGAGAAAGTTCAAACGCTGGAAAAACGAATGCACGGCCTTCTCGGCCGCCGAGGCTTCTTCGCGTTCCTGAAATCCCGCCATCGGCGCCATCCCCAGGTTGAAGCGCGTGAAGCCTTGCGCCTTGCACAGCAGAAAGAGCTTGACGAACAGGTAATCCATTATCCCGTTCGGCGATTGCAGCCGATGGCGCATCAAGTCAATCGTCGCTTCTCCAGGGCGATACGACGAGAGCAGGTTGACGAAGGCGAGAATCCGGCTGTCCTTGTCCTCGGCCGTGAACACGGGCGTCGTGCGCAGGTAATCGGGGGTAAAACGCCCTAGGGCGAACGTGCGCTCGCGCTTGCCGGGCAGTCGCAGCCATTCGTCCGAGACCTCGCGCAATCGCTCGATCAGGTCGTCTGGAAGCGGCGCGGCGTATTGCCGCAAGCGCACGCCCTGTTTTTCCAACTGCCCGACGCGTTGTCGGAATCGCTTCATCTCCTTGCATTCGAGCGTAAAGGCCGTCAGATCAACAATGGCGACATCGCCGATCTTCAGATTCTTAAATCCGGCTTGGCGGTAAAGCGGCAATAGGTCAGGGAGCGTCTGATGCCATGCGACGGCCCAGTCGTTTTCTTCGCAAAATTGGTTGAACTCACGGATCGTTCCGGAGAGGCTCTCCGCCGGGCCGATCGGATCGCCCAGCGTGACCGCCACATTCGCGCCGACGCTGTAGGCGATGAAGCAGTCGTTCATTGAATTGAAGAAGTAGGATTTATCCGGCCAAAGTTTGAAATAGTCCAGCGATGTGCGCCCGTAAAGTTCAAGCAGCTCTTTCGCGCGTTCCCGCTCCTGCGGCAGGGTATGAAAGCGATAAAGAATTGGGCGAAAGAGAGAACACAACCCATACCCGATGACTGCGATCGTCAGCGCGTTGAGTGAATCGAGAAACCACGCGGCGTAACGCGTCTGTGGTATGAGAGCCGGGTCGCCGACGAGAGCCAGGAACAGCAGCGTCCGGTGAATCGAATCAATCCAGTTGAAGTTAATCCCGAACTCGCGCGGCTCGAGCAGCCAGAACCCCGCCACGCCGTAGCCGAACGCCGCCAGCGCAGCGACCGCGAAACGCAGCGCCGCCGCGCGCCAGTTCACTCCACGACTCTTGACTGTGAAACTGCGCCGCGCATAAACCAGCGCGGCGACGAGCGCCAGCGAGAAGGCCGCCTGCCAGCGATGATGGGCTCTGAAGAAATGAAACGGGGCCGAGAAACAACCCAGCGCCAGCGCGATCTGATAGGCGCGCCGCTTGCGCCGGTAGATGTTGACCGCTGAGACGACAAGCGCAAATCCGATCAGCAAAGTAAACGAACGCGGGATGTGAATGAACTCGAACGGAATTATCTCGCGCAACGGCGGGCGCCACGCACGCCGCGGAGGACGAACCGCCATGTACAGGTTCATCAATCCGCTCACCAGCGTGATGAGTGTGATAAGAACGATCAACACATTCTTTCTCACCATAAGCGTCAGGGATCCCTTCGAGAAAACATCCGGCGCAATCGAAAGATTGTTCAGCTGAAATCAAATCTGCCTCCTGCTACCGAGCAGCAGAAGCAACGCCCCAATCGCAATCGCGATTGATGACGGCCCGACGATCACACCAACAAACTTCATTGCGAAACAGATCCACTCAATCAGCGAGAAAAGCAGCACAGCGGCGCCCAGCGTCAAACAAAAGACGCCCAGCGTCAGGGATATGAATCGGGAGTTTTCATTCAACCGCATGATTGGCACCTCATCTCGCGGCGACTGCATCACGCGCGGCGCGCCGAAAGACTTTGTACTTCTCGGCGAATCTTCAGCAAACTGGTTCCGCTGGCGCTCATCGCCGCAAACCCCAACACGAGCGGCGACAGTGTCAGCAGCGCAAAGACCACCAGCGAAAATCCCGTCGCGGCGCCCTTGTCCACACCAAAGAGCGTCAGCCCGACGACGGTGAAAAATTGATAGGAACCGATATTGGCCGGCGCGCCGGGAATCGCCGTGCCCAGGCGCACAATTAAAAAGACCGCCACGCCGATCCAAAAACTCAGGCGCAACCCACACCCGAGCGTCGCCAGCCAGAACGCCATCGCCTGAAATGTCAGCGGCAAGAGCGACACGGCCAGCGATAGATAAAATTCACGCGTGCGCGCCATTCCTCGCAAATCACCGGACAACTTTTCAAGCAACGACGAAACAAAGCGCAGCGGCCCGGCGCCAAATCGTTTCGCGTTCGGCGGACGCAGAACGAAATAGAGCACCCCCCCGGCCGCGAGTATCACACCCACGCCGAGCGCGCCCGCCGCGCGGATCAAACCCCTGGGCAGCGGCGCGAACATCGCCGTCAAGCCAATGCCCGCCGCCAGCCACACGCCGTCAAACAACCGCTCGACCACCATCGAGGGAATCACCGCAACGAACTTCGCCGCCGTCCAGCGCGAGGCCAGATAGGCGCGCACGAGCTCTCCCATGCGCATCGGCAGGATTTCGTTGGTGAACAGCCCGGCGTAGATCGCCTGCGTCGCGCGTAGCGTCGTTAGACCGCCGAGCGGTTTGAGCAGCAACCGCCAGCGCGCGCCCTGGCAGACGTAACTCATCACGTCGCATACAACGGCGGGCGCGGTCCGGCGCCAGTCGAGGTTGGCAATCAGCTCGCGCAATTGAACGGGGTGAAAATCGCGCAAGACCCAGATCAAACCGGCTGCCGCGAGCAGGTATCCGATTGCGGATTGCGGGTTGCGGATTGCGGATTGGCGCTTCTGCGCTCCACCGATACCCCTCTTCGGCGGCTCGCCGTTAGCATTTGATGAATCCGCAATCCGCAACTCGCAATCCGCTATCACTTCATCCATTGCAATCCCTCGCGCAGTTGGTTGTAAAATTCGCCGGTGTTCCCGTCGAAGCGATGATTATTCGCCTGTATGATCGACACGCGCTTCGGTTCGCTCGCCGCCGTGGCGAGCATCATGGTTTCATCGAACGGCGCGTACTCATCTTTGCTCGATTGGATCATCAGGTACGGGAGCGGCGCGATCTTCGCCATATAGTCGCTCGCATGGAAAATCGGCTCGTTCGGCGTGGACTTGGTAATGTAGGTGAGGTTGTCTTTCCAGCTCCAGCCGAGTACGTTCACATCTTCGAGGCCGAACGTGACGAGACCGTTGAAATATCGTTTGTTCTCGGCCCCCGCCACCGCTAACACGCCGAGTCCCGCGCCTTCCGACCACCCGACCAGCGTCACACGCTCATTGGCGCCTTTGGTCATCCACTGCGCGATCTGGCGGAAGTCGCTCATCACATCGCTCACTTTGATTCCCGCGCCGTCTGTGAAACCGCCCAAATAGGTCTTGGTGTCGAGGCCGTACACGTCATAGCCCCACCCGGCCATTTGTTGCGCGATGGTGATAGCCCAACCGCGCCAGCCGCCGTCGCCGGGCGCAAAGAGTACTTTGCGGTTCAGTTTCGTCCCGGTCGCCGGGTAGTAATAAACCTCCTGCTTCTGGCCGCGAACCGTGACCAGGGTTTTGCAGGTCGCCTGCGCGAACGACGAGACTAAAAGCCAGAGCGCCAGCGCCAGCGCCAGCGCGCCAAAACTCAACAGGCTAAATTTGCGAACGGATAATTTCACTTTTTCCAATCCTGTCATTAATCAAGCGTGACGGCTCGCCAGCCTGTTAGGTAATTTGCGTGCCATAGCCTCTGAGAGGGAAGGCGCTGAAAAAAATATGGATTCCAGCGGTCTATGGAGATGTTTACTGAGGCAATTTGTGCTGAAGCCGCAGGCCGGCGGCAATCCAGTCACTACATCTTGATCGTGCGCGACGCGTCAATCGTAGCTCCGCCCTCGAAGGCGTCCGGCCACGACGGATTGCGAATGAGGAAGCTCTGTTGCGTTAGCGATCGTTCCCAGGATTTTCGTTTCCATCGTTACGCCGCTTCAGCACGGGCCGTTCGGTCGTCTGCTGGGAGTCTCCGGCGTCTTGATCATCCGGCGTCGAATCACCGCGCTTGAGCGTCGGGCGTTTCGATTGCGGCTGCCCTGGCGCGCCGTCATCCTGAGTTGAGGATGGCGTTGAAGAAGGGCGGCGTTTAAGCGTCGGCCGGCTGTTCGGTCCATCTGTCCTATGCTGGGCATTATTAACCGCAACCAGGCGCGATTTGACCGCGCCGAACTCGGAAGTGTTGATTGCATACTCTTGTCTATCCGGGAAGCGGGCGACCAGCTTTTGCGCTTCCGTGATGCGGTCGCCCGTCATCGGATGGGTACTGAAGACCTTCGCCATCGTCCCAGGCTTCTTCTTCTCTTGCGCCTGCAGCTTTTCAAAGAAGCTGACCATCGCGTTGGGATCGTAACCGGAGGCCCACAGATACTGTGCGCCGAGCCGGTCGGCTTCGCTCTCCATCCCGCGCGAAAATTTCAGGAAGCTCAGCGGGATCGCCAGTCCTGCCGCCTGGCGAATCGCGAAACCGCCCCACCCGCCGAGAAAGATCAGGGGGATGGAGCCATAGTTGATCAGGTCGGCTTTCGACGCCTGTTCGACGCCGTGCCGAGCCGCGACGTGGCCGATCTCGTGCGCCATCACGCCGGCCAGCTCGGCCTCGTTGTCGGCCGCTTCGATCACGCCGCGATTTACGTAGAGGAAGCCTCCCGGCAACGCGAAGGCGTTGATCTCATTCGAGTCGATCACCTTGATCGTGAACGCCCCCTTGGCGTCAGAGTGCAGCGCGATGTTCTGTCCCACCCGGTTGACGTACTCGATGACCTGCGGATCGGTGACGAACTTCGATTCACGGTCAACCTGGGCTGCGAGCTGGCGGCCGAGAGCCGCCTCTTTATCGAGCGAATAGAAATCTATTTGCCCTTTGTTGATGTCCCGCTTGCCGATCAACTCAGGGTTCTCTTTATCGTCCAGAGGCTTCCGCTGCGCTTGCGCGAACGTCGCCGATGTAGCCAGCGCGAGCGGTATCATTAGCGAAATCGCTCCGCGTAAAAAAGCGGTATTCATATTTCTTCTCCCGCGTTTCGTTCAGGTCTAGCACGAACTAGCCCGAATGTTTTATTGTCGTTTCATAGACCTGCGTTCGTCGCGAATGCCGGGCGGCGAACGCAAGTCTACCAGACCAGGAAATTACGATGCCGCCGGGCGGGCCCACCCACTCTCAGAAGGTGAACTTCAACGCGAGCTGCACGTTGCGACGCAGCTCGACATTGTTGATGTTGTCGAACAATCCGCCGCGTGTGACTTCGACCGAGTCCGTTATCGTTTCTTCCGAATGTTCAGTGGCGCATCGAATGGCGCCTTGCGCTTCCATAGACGAAAGGGGCCTAATTTCAGTTTGTCGAGTTTTGTCAGGAGGCATTAGCCACTCTTTACATGCGCCTGCCTTCGCTCTGTCCAAAATGGATTTGCGCGTTTTCCGCATCTGATTTCCCGCGATGTTACAAATCGCCTCATCGTCCCATGCGATTACTCTTTCGCCACAGCCCTTGCCGCCAGGCTCACAGGCAAATCAAAGAATTGGGCGACGGCACATTCGTTGCGATAGCAAGCTCCGTTTGCGCGACGATAATTGCCGGACGGGAAGCGGCAGACCACAGATCAACCAGGATGCTGATGTCCGCCGAGCAACCACAAAAGACGATAATTACGGGCAGGGTTGATGAGGGGCCGAATACTGATCATTGACGATGATGCCGACCTGTGTGAAAAGGTGAGGAAACATCTTGAGCCGGAGGGTTTCACGATCAACTGCGTGCGTCACAGAGAGCAGGCTCTGGCGTGCGTATCCGCCGGCGCCTACGCCCTTATCCTTCTGGATGTCGGGCTGCCGGGGGGCGGCGGATTTGAAATGCTGCGCTGTCTGCGCGCGCGCTCGCAAACTCCTGTGTTAGTCGTGACCTCGCGCGGCGACGACGCCGATCGCATCCTTGGCCTGGAACTCGGCGCGGATGATTACCTTTCGAAGCCCTGCAATCCGCTCGAACTCGTCGCGCGAATTCACGCCATTCTTCGACGGGCGAAACATTCTTCCGTCCAATCGGCCGGTAAACCTCCAGCCGCCGAACGGATTTCCATGGGCGATCTCGAACTCGATTATGGCGCGCGTGTTGTGCATTGTAATGGGAAGCTGATCGAAACGACCCAGGCGGAGTTTGATGTGCTGGCGTTGCTCGCGCGCTCGGCGGGGGCGATAGTCTCGCGCGAAGAGCTTTCCCTGAGCGTTAATGGCCGACATTCGGACCCGTTCGACCGCAGCATTGATATGCATGTCTGCAATTTGCGCAAGAAACTCGGCCCCGGCGCGGACGGCGCCGAGCGCATCCGTTCCGCGCGCGGCGTTGGATATTTCCTGGCGCGCGTGATGGACGATTAACCGCCGGAGATCGCGCAACTTTCCCGTACGCGCAATCGCAAACTGATCAAGCCTTGATAGTCGTTTCGACCACTAGACTGTTTGCACGGCGAAATCTTCTCCTTCCCAACGGCCGGCCTCGGGCCAATAGAAGGTGAACACGATTTGCGCGCCATGCGGCAGCGCTTCGGTGGGCAGATCGGCTACGTGTACGCCCAGGCTGGTGTCTTGAGTCTCGGTGTCGTGGGCCGTGCGCCAGCCGTCGGCGCTCCAGTGAATCACGGTCGAAGCCAGCGTCTCGATGCGCAGCGTCTTGCCCGCCTGCATCGCGTCACATTTATTGTTGAATCGCCACACGACGAAAGGCGAGCCGGTCTTTTCCACAAGGTAGCGCTGAACCGTTTGTGGCGGCAGATCGAAGACGCGCCCGTCGCGCAATGAACGGCGCAGTTTGATGTACTCCGCGTGCGCCCAGACCAGCGGCATGGCCGAACCGGTAGCTCCGCCGCGGAAGAGTTCGGCTTCAGGAATATCCTCGGCATCCCAGACCTGTTCCGGGATCATCCCGCCCTCGTTCGCGAAGTCTTCCAAAGCCCTCGTCAGCCTCTCCGCTTCATCTCGTCTCCCCGCGGCCAATTCATAATGAGCGCGCTCGCCTGTCAGTAGCGGCCAGGCGCGCCCAATCCCAGATCCATCGAAAGGCGAGCCGTCCTGGCGCTCGCCATACATATCCCCGACGTAGCGGCGCCAGGCGGTGCCGTTGGGCGTCTCCACTTTGAGCAGCGCGTCAATGGCCTGTGTGGTGTTGACGATGCGCGGGTCGTCGGCCGCGCGCAGACCGAAGCGCACCAGCGCCAGCGCATCGGGGCCGACGATGTAAGAGGCCGGCCCAACGCATTGATCGGGCGGTCGGCCTTTGATCGGGACGAAGCCGTGTCGCGGCGAGGCGGCATCGGCCTTCTCCGGCGGAGCGATGCGCACGTAGTGTCCTTCGATCCCAAGCGCGCGATCCAATTCGGCGCCGGTCACGTAAGTCCATCGTTCGATGTTGGCGTTCCAGTAATCCGCCGTCTCCCTCAAGTAAGTCGCCACACGCGGGACGCCTGCCTGGTCGGCGATGTCAGCGGCGGCCAGCAACGCCGCGACCTCCGCCGCCAGAGTGAACGGCGAGTAGCCCGGGTCCATCTCCCACCGCTCTTGCTGGGTCACTGGGCCGTTTCGCGCCAGATAGCCCGCGGCCTTCTTCACCATTGGCCAGAGGCGCGACAGATCTTCACTGTCCAGCGGCGCCAAAAGCGCGCCTTCGCGCTGAGCCTGATCCACTAGCAGGATCGGCAGCGCCGTCTCGTCCATCTGCACGCCGTTCCAGTAGGGCGTGCCGTCCATCCACATATTCTGCGGCCAATGGCCGTCGGACTCCTGTGTCACCATCAGATAATTAAGCACGCGGTTGACCTCGTCGCGCGCGCCGGCGGCCAGCAGCGCTGAGGCGGCCTCCACCAGATCGCGCGGCCAAACCAGATGATAGCCGCCGAGGTCTTCGTCTCCTTTGATGAAGCCCCAGGGGATTGAAAGGCTGGCGATGATCCCGCCCAGGAATTTCTTGGCCTCGTGAGCGCGCAGCGTCGCCAGGCTGATGTAATAAAGACCGCAGTCTCCTGCTTCCGGCGTCAAGGTCAGCGGCCGCCGCCATGCCTCCCACTCGCTGATGTATCGGGCCTGCGCCAACTCGAAGTCATGCGTCACGGCGGCGAGCGCCGATTGGCCCGCTTCAGCCGCGCTTGAGCCAAAACCCAGCGCCAGCGTGAACTCTCCGCCATGAGCCAACAGATCAATCTCGCCCGTGAGCGCCACATTGCCGTTTTCCGCACGCTCATAGCTCCAGGTCATTTGTTTGTGCGCGTTCAAGTCCTGCCACCCGTCTGAGACGCCAACGAATCCCACCGCGGCTTTCACCCACGGCGCGGAGCAAGCCAGCGCCAGCGCATACCCGTTCCGCTCGGCAAAGAGCATCGGCGCGCCCTTATAGTCGCCAACCCAAGCGGTGTTGCCCCACCCGCGATTGCCCAGATGGGGGGCCAGCAACGCATAAAGGTGGTACTCCTCCAAGGCGCCACGGAGAGGAATGAATCGGGTCAACTGCAGCGCCGCGTCGTGTTGCGGGGAGGCAATGATGTCTTTTTCAATCCGGTAACGTCCTTCCAGACAGGTATTGCTCAACCGGTAAGCGGGGACGCCTTCGGCGAGATATTTCACCTCGTGCCGGGCATGTCGTTTCTCTTCTGAAAAGAAGTCGCGCCCGTCGGTAACGATCAAGCCCAGATCGCGCGCGCATGCATGATCGAGGCGCGGGTAATAAATCTCATTGAAGATGCCGTGGCTGAGCGTGAACCAGACGCGGCTCTCCGCATTGAGCGCCGTGCCCACGCCGCTCTTGGCGCTCGAAGTCCATCTCGGGGCGATTCCCGGCCAGCCGGGAGCGTAAGACGCGTTTCCATCGAGGCGTTGCGCGTTACCTTGCATTAGTTGTTTTCCTACTCACCTATAAAATGCGCCGGAGTGATTGATGAGGAGAAAACGATTGCGTGAAGCGCCACTGAACGAGTTTGACAAGCTCACTATAACTGCACGCCATCGCCCGATAAGTCGGCAATACGCCGGCCAGGTCGGCGGCCGCATTCAGGCTTCCGCATTCAACCAGAACAAGGACCACAGCGCGATCCGTTCTTTCTCGCACCACCCTCAGCGTCTCGGTCAATCGTTCCGGCTCCACATCTACAATAACCACATCATAACTGGAATCAAGCGCGAGCATTATTTCTTCTGTTGACGCGCGCCATGCGATCTTCGCGCCCGGGGCGCCCAGGGCGGCCCGTAATCTCCCCATGCGTTCCTGGGATGAGCCTACGACCATTAAAGAATGCTCCGGCGCTTCGCCCGCTTCGGCTATTACCGCCGGTTGCGCCACGATGGGCTGACTCGCTGAGCCTGTCGGCGTTTGAGAAATCATTTCTTCTCCCACGAAAATTATCAGAACTTGAGGCGAGCCGATTTG
Organism: Blastocatellia bacterium; assembly: GCA_035714085.1. Lineage (GTDB taxonomy): Bacteria > Acidobacteriota > Blastocatellia > RBC074 > RBC074 > JAJVID01. The sequence goes on along the minus strand of DASTMP010000308.1, from coordinate 6,304 downwards.
CCAATCTGGCGGCCGCTCACCGGCGTGGCGACGGCTTGGTCGGCAATATCGCCCGGCAGCAGCGGCCGTTCCGACAGCTTGTATGTCACTTCCTGCGTCTTGCCATCTCGAAAGATGGTCAGGCTGATGTCGCCGCCGACCTTCAATTCTTGAAGCGCGTTGACTACGGATTCGGGGGAGTCGAGCCTTTTGCCGTTCATCATGGTGATGATGTCGCCGCCGAGTAGAAAATCGTCTCCGGCGATCGTCAGCTCCAGGTCGCCGCCCCGGAGTTGCGCCAGCTCAGCGGGACTGCCCGGTTCAATCGCTTCGATAAGAAAACCTGTCCTGAGCGGCAGTCGCAGCAGCCTTTTCAGATTGTTGTCGATGAACTGCCCGTGGAAGCCCAACCACGGGCGCGAGAGATGGCCATTCTTGAGCAGTTCGGGTAGAGCCTCTTTCGCCAGGTTGATGGGAATGACCAACCCGATGTTCTGCGCGTCGGAGATGATAGCGGTGGTGATGCCGATGACTTCGCCGCAGCGGTTGAGCAGCGGCCCGCCAGAATTACCGTGATTGATCGGCGTGTCTACCTGAATGAACGGCTCCTGTAACGAGAAGAACGTCGGCGGGAGAATGCGATTGACCGCCGAGACGATGCCGCGCGTCAGGCTCTGATCGAGCCCCAGCGGATTGCCCAACGCCAGCACATCCTCGCCCACACGGACGCTGTTGGAATCGCCGAGCGCGAGGACGGGCAGTTTGCTGTCTTCCGGCTTCGGAATCTGCAGCACGGCGATGTCGAAGAGCGGATCCGCGCCGAGCAGCCGCGCCGGCAGCGTCGTGCCGTCCGACAATCTGACCGTCAGGGACTGGCGTCCGAAAACTACGTGTGAATTGGTCAGCGCCAGTCCTTCGCCGTCAATGATGAAACCGGAGCCTACTATGTGTTCGACGCGGTCGGCCAGCCGGTAGGGATTGATCGTCGTGGCCGAGATGTAGACCACTGCGGGCGAGGCCGTTTGATAGATCGTTGCGGCCGATTTATCGCACTCTCCGTCGGCGGCCGTGGCCTCGGACGCCAGCGACAACGCCATCAGCAATGACAGTGACAACCAGACCGCAACGCGCAAGAATCCTTCCTTCATAACAACCATTCCTCCTCCGAAAATCGACCACGTAATGAAAACAACCACGTAGTGACGACTTTAGTCGTGACGACATTTAACGACTAAAGTCGTCACTACGTGGCGTGCTTTAATTGTTTCAGCGCCGCGCCTATTCCAGATGAAGCGCGATGGCGACATCCTTGTCCTTGGCGGCGGCCTTTTCGAGCCTCTTTTCCATCTTCGATTTCAGAACTTCGGCCCCGTCTATTTCTCCCTGTTCCACGATCTGCGAGAGAAATAGGCTGTCCCCGTATTTGTTGAAGATCAGCTCGGACGGCATCGAAGCATCCTTCTCTTGCCTCCCAATGGTCAGAAACATGGCGGTCGATTTTCCGTCGTCGCTACGGATTTCCATCAAGCCGGCTCCGGGGTTCATCTCGGTGATGGTATAGTCGCCGGCTGGCATCAGCTTATTTCGGACATAAAAGCTAAAGGGGATTTCACTCTTGAGCCGGCCCATGATCTGCGCTTGCGCGACGCTTGCGCCCGCAACAGCCACAAGCCCCAGTATCACGGCCATTGTCTTCAATTTTTTTTTCATAACCCTCTTCTCCTTGATTAGTGAAGGCGATTTTCAATGATCTTTTGCGGTTCCTCGCATTTCCCGGCAATCGCCGGGCGTTCGGCCGCACCCGATTTTCAATCGCTCTTGTTACTACCCACGGTCTGGTTACGCTGCAATGGCGATGCCAGGATTGCGCCGGGGTTGCGCTGGAGGTTGGCGGCTGAGGCAGGGGTTGAACTAGCCGTCAGATCGGCAGTCAAATCAAACGGAAGCGGGATGTCCTCGCCATCTCAGTATCCACTCATCAATAGCGCCTGACGATTTCCGGTGAGACAAAGAGTCTCAAGCCAATCCCCGTCAGAAAAAAAGCCACAGACTGCGTGAGGAAAAGCCCAGTTATATTAAGCAATCAACGTGTCATCCGTTCAGCGCCGTACAGGCACACGCTTTGCTGCCTTCTAAGCTGTTTGCATCGGCAAGCCGCTTCATCTGGTCGAGTCAACAGACTTCACCAAAGAAGTGAAACGACAATCAACCGGATTCCCAAAAGAGAAGGAGCAAGCATGAAAAGAAACGCAATGATCATCGCGCTGGCGGGGGCGCTGTGCGCGCTGGGAGGAACGATGGCGCTGGCCAAAAGCAAGTCCCATATGATTACCTTCGAACAGGATATGTTAGTCAACGGCGCCCACGTCAAGAAGGGCGAGTACCAGGCGAGATTCAACGATCAGAACAACGAGTTAACCATTCTCGACGGCAATCGCGCCATCGTCACAACAACAGTCAAAGAGGAGGCGCTTGCGAAGAAAGCTCCCATGACGTCTTTCGAGGTCAAGACCGGCGCCAACGGCGCTATGCTCACCAAAATTACCTTCGAGGGCGCCCATTATGCGCTTCTGCTCAGCGATAACCAGGCTGCCGAAGGACAATAGCCCGCAGTCTACATGCAGATGAATCAGCCATCGCCGGAAACTCCGAGGTGGCTGATTCGATTCCATCCGGCGTCAACATCATTCCCGACCCTGTCGTACAACAGCCAGAAAATTATAAGATGCAAAAATGGCGTCTTTTATTTTTCTGCCTTACAATTTTCTGTACAGTGGCCCAAACTACTATCGAAGCCCGCCGACTAACCAAATCGCCACAAACGAATATTTTCATAGTTCCTCGTATCACGTTGTAACTCGCCGATGATTCAAGCAATTCGCGCGATCAAATTCCTTGGCCTGCGACGGCACAACGATTGCGCTTTCAGATGAGCGGTATCGGCGATTCATAGTGGACGCTGATTTACAAAGGAGGAAGGTATGAAACGCATCACAACAATGTCATTGGCTCTCCTCGCCCTGGTTGCAATGCTCGGCGCGGTCAGCCTGGCGGAAACAAAATCCGATTACGACCACCGCTACAGGCTCGCGCGAGGGAGCACCTGGGATTTCCGAGCGCAGAGGAACACGGCGAACGATTCGTTCGGTAACAATGGGTTGTGGGACCGGCGAGTGCGGGAAGACCTGACCGGACAGTTCGCGGCTTCGGGGTTAACGCAGGCCGGCGCCGCCGCTCCGGACTTGCTGATCAGTTACCGCCTGGGTACACGGCAGGGATATGAAACCGAATACCTAAACACTGGTTTCCCCGGTTATTACGGCCGCTTCGGTTACCGCAGGCATTGGGCCGGTTGGGGATTCGGTTGGGGCCCAACGACCGTAGTAAGGATCCCTAACCTTAAATCCACGCTGGTTATGGACGTGTATGACGCGCACACGAAACAACTCGTCTGGCGCGGTTATGACACGAAGACGATCAATTACAACAAGGCCGACAAAACCATAAATGGCGCGGTCGAACACCTGATGAAACGCTTCAGGCACGATCTGAAAGTTGGCAAAAATGAAGGCTGAGCGACGGCCGATTGAAACAGAGAGGAGGTGTAGACATGTTTTCAAGCAAGCGAATCTTCTCCGCTCTTGGAGCGGCGGCGATATTGGCGACAATCGTCGTGGCCGATCCGCCGGCGCGCGTAGCGCGAATCAATTACCTGCAAGGGTCTGTGTCCTTGCAGCGCGGCGATCTGGATGAATGGAGTCAGGCGGTCATCAACTATCCGTTGGTCGCCAACGACAGTCTTTGGACGGATGACCATGCGCGCGCCGAGCTGCACATCGGCTCGACGGCCATGCGCCTTTCCGATCAAACATCCATTTCGTTTCTCAACATGAACGATCAAGTCGTTCAAATCAGGCTCGCCAAAGGCGTGGTCGAGCTTCATCTCAACCGCCTCGATCCCAAAGAGAGCTATGAGATAGACACGCCCTGCGCTTCCGCTTCACTCTCACAGACGGGCGATTACCGTCTGGAAGTTGATGAGGCCGGGAACGCGACCATCATTACACGGCGCGGGCAGGCGGAAGTAACAGTCGGCGCCTCGCCCATTGACGTTACCGACGATGAGCAGGCTAACGTCGCCAACTCCGCCGACCCTATCTGCGAACTTTCGCCCCCCAAGCCGATCGATGATTTCGAGCGATGGGCGAATGAGCGCACGCGCCGCGAAGAACAATGCGTCTCCACGCAATATGTCTCGCGCGAGATGATAGGTTATGAGGACCTCGACGCTTACGGCGGTTGGACGGTACTGCCCGAATACGGAAACGCATGGGCGCCGTATTCTGTCCCGGCGGGCTGGGCGCCGTATAGCGCCGGCAATTGGCTCTGGCTCGAACCGTACGGCTGGACGTGGGTGGATGTCGAGCCATGGGGGTTCGCGCCGTTCCATTACGGTCGCTGGGCGTTCGTCCGAAACACCTGGTACTGGGTTCCAGGGCCGCTCGCGCCGCGTCCGATCTTCGCGCCCGCCTTGGTCAGCTTTATAGGCGGGAATAATTGGGGCGTGTCGTTTGGCTTTGGCCCCGGCATCGGATGGTTCCCGCTGGGGCCTGGTGAAATTTACCGCCCCGTTTATTTTGTTAGCGAACGCTACATTCGCGGCCTCAATCCGGCTCTGGACCTGAATGTGCGCGTCGTCAATCGCTTCGTGAACCGTGAGGTTCCCGGTTCAGTCACCGTGGTGTCGCGGGATGTCTTCACGCGCGGACGTATAGACGTTGTTTCAAGGGTCAGGGTCGAGCCGCGAATGTTGGCAGGCGCCCCGTTGTTGGGAGCGGGCGCGCCGTTGCCGCCCGTGCGGGAGAGTTTGCTGGTCAGGGGCGGCCACGGCGGACTTGTGGCGCGGCCTCCGGACTTTGTGCGAGAGCGCATCGTGAGGACGAGACTCTCTCCGGCTCGGAACGCCATCCCGTTCGCGGCGCGGCAAACGTCGCTGAATGCCACCCCCGGCAGGCCGCTCGACGCGCCTACGCTCGGACGAATTCGCGGCGCCATGCCGAACCGCCGGGGTCCGGGAGGAATGCCAACGAGGCCGTTCAACCTGCCATCTGCGCGCGCGCCTGAACCGCGCATAACAAGGCCGGTCAACCCGCCTCTCTCGCATGGGCCCGAACCGCGCTTCGAGGCGCCCGTCCGGCCGAACAGGGAGCCGGTCATCAGACCTGAACACGCGCCGCCGATGAGGCCGCCGCAAAGGACTGAGCATGGGAACGGATTCAACGTGCGCCACGGTCATTGATATAGGCTGAAGCATGAACCAGAGGCAAGCAGCGGAGGGATCGTAGAGATTATCTACTCTCTGCGATCCCTCCGCGATTTGCGACGCCTTCGTAGGTGAGGACAACTTTCATAATCCGCAGGTAACCATTCAATCGGGCGTCAGGGCAGACCGGAAAGATAGCGCATTGCAATCTCCTGAGTTAACCCCCATGAATTTACTTCGTCTCCGCCAGGTCGGTAACCAAGATTGGTCAGCACAATGACAGTCAATTTGTCATCTGGGAAACGAGTGTATTCTGTCCCCGTCATACCGGTATGCGTGATTACCCGATGGCCATGCGCATTCTCGATCTCCCAACCAAAACCATAAGGGTAAGAAGTTCCATCGTTCAACTTCACAGGAGTCCACATGGCAGTGAGGCCCGATTCATTCAAGACCTTTCCTGAGGCAAGCGCGTTTTCCCATTTCGCTATATCTCTGACTGTCGAAAATACCCCGTAGTCAGAGGGGAGTTCGTGTTGCACGACGCGTCTGATGTTGACGAGTCGACCGTTAAAAAGAGTGTATCCGGCAGCGCGATGCTTCAAGATCGTAAATAGATTGAGGACGGAAGTTGACGTCATTCCAAGTGGTGTAAAGAACTGGTCTGCTAAAAAATCCTTGTAACGTTGACCGCTGGCTTTTTCAATTATCATCCCAAGTATAAAGTAACCGACATTACTGTACTGATGTCGCTCTCCCGGTTTAAAACTGATCGGGTCTTCGGTCGCCGACTTAAAGCTCTCAGCGGTTGTGTAATATGTCTTATCCGGTAGAGAAGCAAAGCCGTGTTCAAGGGCGGCCATCCCGCCGGTATGTGTTAGGAGGTGTCGTACCGTTATCCCATTCCAATTACTTGAGGCATGTGCAAATTAAAGCTGAATACAATCAACTACTTCAATGAATCCTGCGCATAAATCGGTAGACGCCTGGGTACGCATCGCTTCCAGCGTGCAGTCTCGGCCACTCGCCCAATTGCTTTTCAATGCGCCTCCTGCCAGGACT
>DASTMP010000307.1:0-23574 GCA_035714085.1 Blastocatellia bacterium | reverse complement strand
GGCATGTTCGCGCAGCCGCCGCTCTTCTTCGGCGACGCAGCGATCAATGTACTCGGCCTCGTTCTCGTTGAGGTCTTCGGCGCGGCTGGCCCGCCACCGCCTCGCCACTTCGAGTGGCGCGCCGGTCAGGAGCGCTCCTTTGTCATCGTTCAATCTTCTCCATTCGGCGATCGCGACGTTGAGCTTCTGCCGCCAGAGCAGGAATTCACGGTCTTCCTGAATCCAGCTTTGCAGGCGCGACCACTTGCGCAACAGTTCGTCGCCGGCGAGCTGTATGAGGGCTTCTCCCGGCTCCGTATCGCTTTCGATTGTCAGCAGAGGCGTTGTCGCCAGATTGCGCAGGACGATTTGGGCGCCGCGGTCGAATTTGGACAGCCTTAGGAGTAACCGCGTGTCCCCGCCCTGTTCGCCGACGTCGGCCACGCGCACCATCCGCAGCAGCGCCCGCCGCGCGACCCTCTCGTCTTCCGGCTTCAATCCGGCCCAGGCGGCGTCGGCCGACAGGATCAACAACTGTGTGGGATCGGCCATGGCCTGCTGGCCCTCGAAGAGCGCCAGGACCGATTGGCGGCGCGATTCCATGTACTCCGACGCCTCCATACGGCTGATTGTCTCGCCGTCCAGATAATCCGTCAGGTAGGCGGTCAGGCGCTCCGCCGGCGCCAACAGCGACGTGCTCTCGCTCTCGCCCGGCTTGTTGCCGAAAGTGGCGAGAATTTCCTCGTAGGCGTAATAAGGCAGGTATTTGACCTGCGTGTCTTCCTGGAACTGCGCCCGTGATTGCGGCGGGAGGTGAGCGGGGAAGACCTCGAACATCTTCTTGGCGTATTCGCGGCGCGCGTCCAGTTTGATCTTCTCGAAAGGCTCGACGCGCATCGGGACGGGGAAGATGGCGATGTCGCGGCCCTTGCGCAGTCGCTGCTCGTAAATCGAATGCGATACCGCGGCGCTGCCCTGTATGCCCTGGTTGTTGAGCGTGAAGCAGACCACCACCGCGTCGGGCATCTGCACTGTGCAAATGCCCGAGGTGTCGCTGACGCCGGTGCGGCTGTCGATCACCACGTAATCGTAATCGGCCCGCATCTTCTCCTTGATCGTTTCCAGGAAGACGCCGCCGCCGCGACGCTCATAGAACTCCACCCAGTCGAAGGAGTTGACTCGCGCCGAGTAGGAGGCGCCCTGCCGGCCGGCGGGCAGCAGATCGAGCGTCCCGCCACTCGGGAAGTCCCAATCCAGGGAAACGACATGGGCGGAGATGTCGGCGTAAGCTTCGTGCCACTTGTCGTCGCCGGCGCCGGCGCCGCCGATGGCCGTGGCGTCTCTGAATTCGATCAGCAGGTCGATCAACCCGTCGGAGCCGGTCAGGTCCTTGTCGCTCAGGAACGGCGCGAAATAGCGGTGCAGCCCCGGCGCCTCGAGGTCCCAATCGACCGCCAGCACGCGCTTGCCGTTGCTCGCCAGAATCCAGGCGACGTTTGCCAGTGTCATAGACCGGCCCGTGCCGCCTTTGTATGAGTAGAATGTGGTGATGTTGCCCAGCGGTTCGGGCGCCGGTGTATTTTCGCGGGCGGTCATTGCTTAATTTCTCCCTGGCCCTTCTATATTCGAGAGAGCGATGGCTTCCGCGCCGGTGGCCTTCCGCAGAACCTCCGCGCGTTTGATGATCTTGCTTCTAGTGACTTGCAGCGTCGCGGCCAGGCGATCTTTCATTTTTGTGGCCGAATCTATCTGCGTGAGAAGGTCGGGGGAGTCATTTGCGGTGCGCCTGACAAATGTGGCCTCCAGAAGGTTTTCGAGAGTCTGGCGCTGGTTCACGGCCTCGGTGTCCTGCGGATTCCAGGGCACGACGATAACGCAGTTGACAAGTTGTTTGGGATCGACGACGTCATGCATCAGCTTGCGATAGCTTTCCAGCCGCAGGGTCCACAGGTCCACCACTATAATGACAATCTTGTTGGTGTTCTCGGCCTCGTCGAGCCGCTTCTCCAAATCATCCTCGAGCGAGATCACGCCTTCCGAGACGAAATTCTCGCGATGAATCACGTCCTGAACCAGCCGGTCGACTTCGTCTTTCGGATCGGGAAGCCAGGGGCGCCATTCGCCGCCGCTGTCGCCGTAAGGGTCGAGGCTGGTCCTGACCGGCTTCAACTCGTGTTTCCGCCCGGCCAGAAAGATGAATTTCACGTAGCGCGGATTCGCGCCGGCGGCCGGCGGCTGCGCGATCTGCGCCGGCGCGGCGGTTTGCGACGGAAATAACTCGGCGACCTGGTCCAGGGAAGGGAGATTCGGCAAGGCCGGCAGCTTATGCAGCTCGGAGGCCTCGATCACTTTGTCGGCGAGGACTGGAATGAAGTCGTCGTATTGCTGCCTGAACTTTTTATTTCGCAGCATCACCCGCAATCCCTGCTCGGCGTACGCCTTCCCGTAGTCGTCGAATTTGTATTGAATCTTGCCGAGCGGAGCGGGGATGCGCGTCTTCACATAATCTTCCTTCTGCCACAGGACCGGAAACATCAGGGCGGGGAAGTCGGCGCCGTCGGGCAGCCCCTTCGCGTAAGCCTCGACGCGTGATTTGAAGACGGTCCATTCCTTGCCGCAGAATTTTTTCTGGAAGTAGTATGGCGAGTAAACGGCGATGAAGACGCTGCTTTGTTGCAGCGCCGAGGCCAACTTCTGATCCCAGACGGCTCCGGGCTCTATCTCCGCGCCGTCGAAAAACCCGACGTCATCCGGCGAAACCGCTATTTTCCCGGCGATGTCTTTGCAGAGATCTTCGTAAAATTTTTTGACAAGCCCGTCTGTATTATTGTCCTCACGCGCGTAGCTGAGAAAAAACAGGTAGCTCATTTGATGGTGAACCTCTTGGTAAAACTTTGGGGAAAGCGCCCAAGTCATACCCCTGGCGCGTTCGGATTATAGTCGAAGCAGGCTTGTTTGCAACGACTTTATCTTTATCGCGGGGTCTGCCGCAATGAACGCCGCTTCTGTTCGCGCAGCGTGGCGTGCAGCGTCTCCGCCGCCAGCCCATGCAGCATCAGCCGAAAGCCGGCCCCCATGGTCGAGAGTGGCACTATCGGGTGTTTGTTGTTGAGCAGGCCGAGGTGATGCGATTCGTTCAGGATGCGCGCTACGTAAAGCGCCACGGTCTCGTCCAGTTGCAGCGAATTCGAGGCCCGCCAGAAATCGTTGTCGGTCAGGAAGAGCTGGTAGAGTGGAGTGTAGATTTCAATCGCCGTCTGCGCGTCAATCACGTTCGTCCAGCGGTCCGGGAACTCGCTTATCGGGAACGGGCCGTCCGTGACGCTGTCGAAGTCGATTTGCCCCGGCGGCTCGACATCGCCTCCGCGCTCGCGCAATTGGCCATTCAACTGGATGACGAAGTTGAAGAGGTTAAGATCATGCTTGAGGAAGAAATCGTCGATCAGGTCTTCCAGGTTGCGCGGCCTGAGCCTGTGAAGCTCCGTGCTGACGCCCGGAACGTTGCTCGCGATAAACGCCAGGATCTCGGAGCCGATATGAAAATGGCGCACGATCAGGAAATTAGCCTCCGGGCTGACGAAATATTTTAACCCCCAGTAGATCAACCGGTGCAGAAGCCTCGACGAAGTGAACCGTTTCGGGACGACGATCTTGATCAGTTGAATAACGACCATCGCCAGCCTCGCCAGCGGCCGCGCGACGGGCAGCAGGAACTGCCGCGACTTCGACCGCGTGGAAAGCAGCATCGCGGCTTTCGCCTCGTCGTCGAGTTGAACGCTGCGGTCGAGGTAGAGCGCCATCCACGGGTCCGGGTCCCGCTGGTCATACTTCAAAAAGTTTAGTCGCTCGGAGAATCGCATATTTTACTCCTCGGAAAACAACTATGTAGGCGCCGACTTATGGTGTTTGATCATTAACTGCAACCACGCGCTCCAACGTAGGGGCGGGTTTTACCCGCCCCATCGCCAGGGTCCCGAACACAGGGGCGGGGAAAACCCGCCCCTACACCCATGGTTGTAGTTGATTTTCAAAGGCTATTAGTCGTCACGTGATTGAGACGTAACGATTAAAGTCGTCACTACATAGCTGATTTTCATTCTTTCACGGCGTCACACATTGCCCAGTTCTTCGAGTTGCAGCGCGTAAAGCCGCGCTGTGACCTTCGCGGTCTTGACGATTCGCCGCGCCAATTCCTCAGTCAACACGCCGCTCCCGAGCGCCGCTTCGAATTTTGCGAAATGACCGTCGTCGTTCGCGCCGTGATACAGCAGGAAGGACACCTGGCGCTCATCGAGGCCCAATTGCTCACTGATCTTCAATCCCCATCGGCGCGCCATCCGCGCCCCCAACCCTTCAATAATGAACATCGCGCCGAGCAGGTCGAACGGGTTTTCCTGGTTCGCGCGATGGAACATCCATGCCGAAAGCGCTTCGGAGCCGATGTTCTTCTCGGCGCGCTGGATCTCTTCCATGCCGCCGCCCACCGCCAGGTAATCGCGCTCGATCATCTGATAATCGCGACTCTCTTCGCCGGCGTGGCCGATAAACATCGAACGCAGAGGGAAGTATTCGACGGTGATGTTTGACGCCGCGCGCGCGATCCACCGCGCGCCCTCCATCACTTGCTGGCGCAGGTTGAGCAACAGCGAACGGTAATCTTCAATGCGTAGTTTGCCGCGGTTGAGCTTGTCGACGATCGGCGCTCGGTCGAGCCGCGTTTCAAAATCCACCCACACCTGAGCCAGCCGCCGCATCAACGAGCGCTGCAGGTCAGAATTCTCCTGATCGGGCGCCCGATCGGCCGCAAGCTCTTTCGCCTCGACCGCTTCGACCCGAATGACGCCGGCGGCGGTCTCGGCGCCGACGACAGTGAGCAGTATAAACGAGACGACGAACCGCCCGCTTTCGGGAACCATGCACAAAATCTTCTGGCCGGGCTTCAAATGCCCTTCGTTGAAGAGCTCTTCGAGCATGATGAAGATAGAAGCCGCGCCAGTGTTCCCTTTGGTGTAGAGATTAGTGAACCATCGCTCTTCGGGGATCATCCCGCCGCCTCTTTCCAAAAGCTCTATGATCTTGCCGCGAAAGATGTGGGATGAGTAATGGCAGGCCAGCCAGTCAATTTCGTCAGGCTTGAAGCGCCCTCGCTCGATCAGCTCGAAATACCGCGCCACGCCGAGCTTCACGATGTTGTCGAGCAGATGAACATCCTGTTTGAGCAGAAACACGCCGTCCTCGGCCGCGGCGGCGAAGTTTGGGTAGTCGCGCCACGAACGGCCCAGCCGGCGCTCCTCGTCTTTGTTCGCGCCCGCGTACATACAGACGTCGAGCCGGTCTGCGTAGGAGATCAGATCAATCCAATCGATGCGCAGTGACAAACCGCGCTCGTTTGGCCGCGATTCGAGCGTCGCCGCGCCCGCCCCGTCCGACAGCATCCAGCGCAAAAACTCGGAGTCGAAAGAGACGCGGCCCTCCTCTTTGAATACTCGAGTCTCCTCGAACAATTCGCGACGGAAGAAGCGGCTGGCGAATTCGCTGGCGCAGACCAGCGCGTTGCGGCGCTCGCCGCTCAGGATGGATTGGGCGGCGTATTTGAGAGCCATTACGCCGCTGGCGCAAACCCCGCTCAGATTGGCGATCTCGCACGGCTGTGACTGCAACCGTCCGTGCGTCAGACTGGCGAATCCAGGCGCCAGCAAGTCGCTTTGCGATGTCGCCGCCGCCAGCATCTCTATCTCAGCCAGCGTCAATTCCGATCTCGAGACCGCGTCCCGCGCCGCCAGCGCCGCCAGATCGCAGTTCCAATAATTGACCTTGCCCTCCCGGTCAATCGCGTAATGGCGGCTGAGAATGCCATTCTGCTTGAGAACGCGCGCCCTGAGCCGCGAGGGCTTGCCGCCGATCATTCCCAGGTAATCCTCAACCTCGTCGTTGGAAATGGGCGGGCCGGGCAGGAACTTGCCCAGGGCAGTGATATAGACCGCTTCGGCCATTTATCTCTCCTCCGATTATCCACGCAGTAACGAATAAATTCGTTACTACGTTGTGTGATTTCGTCGCTTCAGGGCGCCGGACATGAAGGACTCATTTCAGATATAAACACGACCTTCAAACACCGCGATCATAGTGGCTGAAGCGTGTCGGTGGCTTTGGCGCCCGTGACACTTTTGCATCTGTCACAATCAAGGGGAATAACGGAGAAGCGATTCGCGCCATTTATCCTGCGCCTTGAGGATCAGTTCGATGGCTTCGCGCGCCGCGCCGCGCCCGCCGGGTTTATTCGTCACGAAATGAGCGCATTCGCGAATTTCGTCAACGGCGTCCGCGACGGCGATGGCCAACCCCACGCGGCGCATCACGGGCAGATCGGGCAGGTCGTCGCCGATGTAAGCGATCTCGTCGTCGGGGCGGCCTTCAGCGGTTTTGATCTGTTCGTAAACGGAGAGTTTGTCGTCAATGCCTTGATGCAAGTAGTCGATCTGCAGATCGCGGGCGCGGGCGGTTAAGGCCGGCGAGACGCGGCCGCTGATTATGCCGAGTTTCAAACCGGCCTCGCGCGCGAGCTTCAACCCTTGACCGTCGTGAATGTGAAAGACTTTCATGCCTTCCAGCACGCGCTTGCCGTCGAAGGTGTAATGCAGGCCGCCGTCGGTCAAGACGCCGTCGCAATCCAGCAGCAGAAGCTTGATGTGGCGGGCGCGGGCAATAATCTCGTCTGAGTTGTTCATTGGTTTTCCAGTGGCTGAGATGGTTGGGCGAAGCGGACTTCGCTCTTTTCTTCGAGCGCCGGATGTCCTTTGACCGAAAGTCACACTAACTCTTCCGAGGACACCATGGCGGCGCCTGTTGAAAATAGACAGGATTGACGGGATTTTTCAGGCTTCAACCCGATGCGCAAAATCCCGCGAAATCCCGTTAATCCTGTCTATTTTCGTTGTTTCTCCCGAGTCGCCCACTACCGAATGAACGACTCCTTCCTATTTAACATCAAACGTCGGGACTTCGCTCAGGAGCAGTTTACCACCCGCCCGGCTGATGATGTAGACGGCGCGTCCCGCATAATCTTTGCCTTCGATCTTGATCTTCAGGGTCACGTCCACAGCGACCTGGCTGGCGTCCCATTCTTCGGCGCGGAGGGCTTCAGTCACCCAGACCGAGGGTTTTCTGACGACCAGATTCTGGGCGAACTTCCTGAGGTTGCCCAATTCGATGAATTGATTGACCGCGGCGGAGCCGCCCTGGAGCACGGCTGCGTCGAATTTTTGCAGGAAGGCGCGAATGTCATCGGGAATTTTCACGGCATTAGCGCCGCGTTCGGCTTTGAGCGCTCCGTCACGCGCGGCGATGGTAGTCGCGGCGTCAAGGTCCGCCGCCGCCGCGAAGCGGAAGTGTTTCGCCGCGGCGTCGAATTTGCTCTGCTGCATCGCGAGTTCAGCCATGCCGAAATGCGCCAGCCCGTAGGCCTGGATGGGCAGCGGTTCCGCTTTGAGGGCGTCGTCGAAAAATTTCGCGGCTTCGTCGCTCTTCTTCTGGGCGAGCAGAGCGCGGCCCAGCAGCGCCTTAAGCGTCGGCGCGCTAGAAGGGGCGCCAGAGGAATCGGATGCGGCGAGACCCTCGCGGGCTTTCACCTCGGCTGTCGCGAAATCGTTTTTGCTGAAAGCCAGATTGGCCTGGCCGAATGCCTCGGATTGCGACGGGCGGAGTGGATAGACGTCGTTCGAGTAATTGCTCTGCACATAGATTTTGTCGGGATCGACCTCGATCGTTTTGATGTCGACGCCGGCGGGGAAATTGACCGAGCCGTATTCACCGGCCTTGACCGCCACGGTCCTGGAGATCTTCTCTCCCTTGTCGTTTGTCGCCACGACCCCGACCGTGAAATCTCCGCTGCCGAAATTGACGATGGTCGATTCTACGCCGTTGGCCGTGTTTTGCGGCTTGCCGATGGCGAAGTCGGGCAGAGCCACCGTAACTACGCCATTAGAGTCTACAACGGTTTCGATCCAGTTGTTGAAAAGCTCGTTGACGAGTTTGCGATCGGCGCCCGCGGTGACCAGATTCTCTTTGAAGTTCGCGCAGCGCGACAATTGACAGAGGGGCGCCGCTCGTGGCGCCGCGCGCCTTTGCTGGCTTTGTTGCGGCGCCAGCCATCCGACCAGGCTGAGCGCGTCGACCTTGCTGCGAGAGAGCGATGAGCGCAGCGCGGTCTCTAACACCGGACCACTGAACGTCTTTTCGATCATCCGCCAGACCAGCGCCCCCTTGTTGTAGACGCTGGTGGCGTAGTTGCGGTCGAGCGGGCTCTGCGTCAGAAGCGGCGCGTCATTGCGCGCGATTGTCGCGTAGGCGCGGCGGAATCGTTCGAACGCCGCGTCGCGTTGACTCGCTCCGAAGCGGTCGCCCAGATATTGCGCTACCAGGTAGATCGGCAGCGCGTCGCGCAACATCCCTGCGCCGCGCCCGCGCAGCAGAACCTGCCCGTCAATCCATGCCCTGGCCGCCGCGCCAGAAAGCAACTCGATCATCCCCAAGTCTATCGCATCGCGGCGGAAGACGTTTTCGTCAATCGTGACCGCGCCGACCATCGACGCCGAGGTTTCGCGGGAAGCCGAGAACGAGTCGGAGGTCGCCGTGTTGAGCTGGCGCGCCCGAGTGGAGACGATGCGGAAAGGCTCAACGGCCGCGACGTTGAAGTATTTGGCGTAAAACGTGACGGCGCGCTCGGCCTCCGCCGCGATCCGCTCGGCCTGCTGTTTCCCGACCTCGCCTGAACCGCGCGGGTAATAAACTTCGACCGGATGGTCCCCGCCGCCACGCGAAACGACGTCGTAATCGCCGATGATGAAGAAAGGCTGCGCGGCCAGCGATTGTTCAAACGAATTTTCGCTCTTGCGGACGCCCGACGAAATCACCTTCAACCCGGCCGGCGCCGTGACCGTCAGCGAAAACGGCGCCGTGTCGGCCCCATGATCGGCGTACGGAGTGTGCGTTACCGGAACCCAGAAGCTGGCCGGGAGCAGGAACGTCTCCCCGCTCGAAACGTGCAGCGTCGCGCCGCGCTCGGTGGCCGGAATCGAGTATGTCAAATCGACGTCGAATTCGGGCAGACCCGTTATGGCGCTCGTCATCTCAATGTAAACGCGCATCAGGTTGTTGCGCGTGTCCTCGGCGGTCTTGGGCTGCGCGGCGACGCCGTTGACCTTCATCGCTTCGACCTTCGCCTTCGGGTTGAGGTAAAACGACAGCCGCGGTTTGTCGTCTGGGGAAAGCAGAATCCTTTCGCCCAGATCAGGGTCCGAGAGGTTGACCAGGCGCAGCTTCGCCTGCGCTTCGACCTTCTGTTCTTCGGGAACGACGCGCGCGTTGATCTCGTATTTCTTGATCTCGAACTCCTGCGCGAAGGCGATTGAGGAGAGCAGAAGAATGGAAATGGAGCAGAAAAAAAGTTTCTTAATCATGGTTGATTCTTAGTGTTTTGCCGGCGGCCCGATCTCGCCAAAACCTTGCTCGGCAATTTGCCGGTCCTTTTCCCCCATCCACGACCATCTCGCCGTTGAGCGTCACGTAAGGCGCGCCTTCCGCATATTGACGCGGATTGGCATAGATGGCGCGGTCGCGGACTTTCTCGGGATAGAAGATCGTCACGCCGGCCCGGTAATTTTCCCTGAGCATGCCACGGTCTTTCAAGCCGAGGATCTGCGCGGGAAACGAAGTCATTGAGAGGATATCAAAAGTTGAGTCATCGGGTAACAATCCAACCGGTTAACCAACCGGATAAGCCGAGAAGCGCTACGGCTCTTGCTTCTTTGACATGTTTGTCCGCGCAAGCTCGTGAATCTTGAGTAAAGTTTCGAGCAGCGGTTCGAGTTTGTCCAGCGCGAATTGGGTGGCCGCGTCGCTCAGCGCCGTCGGCGGGTTGTCGTGGACTTCCATGAACAATCCGTCAATGCCGCAGGCCACGCCGGCGCGCGCCAGATGCCCGACATATTCCGATTGCCCGCCGGTCGAGTCGCCCAGGCCCCCTGGCAGTTGCAGGCTGTGCGTGGCGTCGAAGACGACCGGATATCCGAATCGCCGCATCATCGGGAAGGCGCGCATATCCACGACCAGGTTGTTATAACCGAAGCTCGTTCCGCGCTCGGTGATCATGATCTGGCGATTGCCCGCGGCCTCCAATTTCTCGATGATGTTGCGGACGTCGAGCGGCGCGAGGAACTGGCCCTTTTTGACGTTGACCGCGCGCCCTGTCGCCGCCGCCGCCCGCAGCAGATCGGTCTGGCGACAGAGGAACGCGGGGATTTGCAGGATGTCCGCGACCTCAGCCGCCTCATCAGCCTGATGGGTTTCGTGAATGTCGGTGATGACGGGCGCGCCGACTTCCTCCTTGATTTGTCGAAGGACGCTCAGCCCTTCTTTCATCCCCAGGCCGCGAAACGAGCGGGCCGAAGAGCGGTTGGCTTTGTCGTAAGAGGCTTTGAAGACGAAAGGAATGTCAAGCCTCGATGCGACGCGCGAAATCTCGCGGGCCATCATCATCGCATGATCCTTCGATTCGATTACGCAAGGGCCGGCGATCAGGAAGAGATCGCCTTCGCGGCGTTTGATGTTCTGATAAAAACCGTTCATTTTTTGGGTGCGGTACAGGGAGCGGTAGCGACCTGGCGGCTTCATAATGCTCGCGTTATGAAAGCGCCAGGCCGCCTCCGCTCCTTGTACCGTTGTCAGTTGATGAAAGCGGGTTCGAGCAGGCAATCGATCTCTTCGATCTTCGCCATGCGCTTTTCGGCCAGCCATTTACGCAAAATCTCTCTGGCCTGTATCTCAGAGAGGGCGGCGAAACCGATGCGCAGGTAATCGGTTTGATCCAAGTCGTGCGCATGTTTACCGTTGACGCTTCCCTCGCTGCAGGCCCTGCAGATAATTCGGAGGTTGGACGACCAGTCCTCGGCGGCCAAGCCCCGCTCGGCGGCCAAGTCGGTCAACGATTCGACCTCTTCCGGGCCGACGCCGCTGACGATGACCTCAAAGGTCCCGTATTCGCTCGGGGTCAGTAGTTGCAGTTCGTCGAAGACCGGAACTTCTTTGTCGTCCACTTTCCTGAACCCGTTCGGCGCGCCGTCGTGGAGCAGCAGGTCGCCGAAGCGGCGCTCAGATTGCGGCAGCGGGACGCAAGCGATGATCGCTCGCGCCGGATCGATCCTCCGGCACCAGACTACTTCGGCATCCTCGTACGGATTGATTCGAATCGGCGTGAGGCCGATCTCCATCTCGATGGGGCCTTCGCCTTCGGGAATTTCTATTCCGAACCCTTTCCACGCGCGGCGCGCCTCGGCCCAATCTCCGAGCGCGGTCGCGGCGACGCCCAGATTCCACCAGGCGTCCTGCTCCGAAGGGGCCAGCGCGACGGCCTTCTGATTGCAACGCAGCGATTCCTGCCAGTTGCGTTGCTCTTTGCGCAACAGGCCGAGGTTGTACCAGGGCGCCGCCCACGCAGGCCAGAGCTTGATCGCTTTCTGGTAATACTTGACAGCCTCGGCGATCAGGCCGCGCTGCTGGAGCTTGACAGCCTTCTCGTTGTGGCGGGTCGCCAGCGATTGCGACTCTTCAGCGAATTGGTGGACTTTCATTGGTTAAAACACGAACTCGCGCTGTTTCTGTTCCTGATCCGATTTCGCTCTTTGATCTAAAACCTGACGATACGACGGATCGGTGATTGTCAGACTTGGTGTGCGATAGATCCCGATCGCGGGAAGAGCCGCAAAGGACGGGGGCAATATGGCCGCATCAACCTCAAGCTCTTTGCATTTTAGCTTTCTTTCGTCGTTGCCCGGAGACGGCTCCCAATAGTTCGACCCCGGCAGGCTAAATGCGCTTGAAACTTTTGCCGTCCATTCATCGATAGTCCATGAAGGATACAGGTCCGGACTGCGCATATTGTAAGTCACGTTTATCTCTACCACCCGCCCATCAAATGTCTTGAAGTTGAGGTCCCTGATACCGGCAAATTTTTCCCTCACTTCCATCATGGCGGCGTTCCTGGGGGATAAGCTAAAAGTCGCCAGGCCATAATTGGGGGCTAAACCGGCGTTTTTGAGAGCGGTTTCGGCTTGAATCTTTGAGTTGTTGTTAGGCGCGACAACTGATAGGAGTTCATCAGCGTTCATTCCCAAACGTAAGCCGCGGATGGTCGGCGCCCTGTCCAATGGAACCGAGCATTGAGGCGGTCGTTTCGCAACCTGTTTGGACTCGGTCCCTTTGGGCCGCTTGAAATAGTGGACGGAGCATCTGGTTGCGTCTCCCAAAATTTGCGTATCCGCGCTTGCCAACTCCCATCCTTCTTCGCCGAGTTGCTGGATATACTGTTGTTTATCTATCTCCTGATTTTCCGGATCACAGTAATTGACTATTTTGTACTCCCACTTTTGAGGTGGGTTGGTGTTTTGTTGGGCAAACGCCGCTAGCGCAAATGGCGCCCCGGCAAAAACGATTGCCATCGTCATCAAACGTCTATAACGCATGTTGGAATTCTCCTCTCAATGACGCGCCTGGGAAAATGCGGGGGTTGCACGCCCAATGTTCGGAATCCAATTAATCCGCCGCGACGACCTCACTCTTAATTTGCTCTTCGCCGACCTGATCGCGCAGGCGATGATTGTAAGCTGCGCGGATGAAGCTGGCAAAAAGCGGGTGTGGCGCCAGGGGCTTCGATTTCAATTCGGGGTGCGCCTGAGTGCCCAGGAACCATGGGTGATCGGCAAGCTCGATCATCTCGATGAATTTCCCGTCTGGCGAATTACCCGAAAAGACGAATCCGGCCTCCGCCAGGCGGTCTTTGTAGGCCGGGTTGACCTCGTATCGATGGCGATGGCGTTCGGAGATGAGGCTCGATCGGTAGATGCTTTCGGCGAGCGATCCGGGCGCCAGCTCGCATTCATAAGCCCCGAGGCGCATGGTGCCGCCCATCGCCTCGACTCCGAGCAGGTCACGCAGTTTGAAGATAACCGGGTTCGGCGTATCGGGGTCAAACTCGGTCGAGTCGGCGTTCTCAACGTCGCAGACATTGCGCGCGTATTCGATTGTCGCGCATTGCAGCCCCAGGCAGATGCCGAAGAACGGCTTCTTTTCGCGGCGCGCGTAATTTATGGCGCGGATCATTCCCGGAATTCCGCGCTTGCCGAATCCGCCTGGAACCAGGATCGCGTCGACGTCGCTCAAGAGGTCTTCCCAGCGGTCATTGGTCATGAGGTCTTCGCTCTCGATCCAGCGTAGATTGACGCGCAGGTTGTTGGCGAAGCCGCCGTGGACCAGCGCCTCGTTCAGGCTCTTGTACGAGTCTTCGAGCTCGACGTATTTGCCGACGATGCCGACGGTCACCGATTCGCGCGCGCTGTGCATCCGATTGACGAGCGCATTCCATTGCCGCAGGTCGGTTTCGCCGAGCGGCAATCTGAGTATGTCGACGATCAACTGGTCGAGTCCCTCGTGGTTGAAGACCAGCGGGATTTCGTAGACTGATTTGACGTCTGGCGCGTTGATCACGGCGTCTTGCGAGACGTTGCAGAAGAGCGCGATCTTGGCCTTCATCTCGGCGGATAGTTCGCGATCGCAGCGGCAGAGTAGAATGTCAGGTTGAATCCCGATGGCCAGCAGTTCCTTGACCGAATGCTGCGTCGGTTTGGTCTTCAACTCGCCGGACGCGGCGATGAATGGCACCAGTGTGAGGTGTACGAAGGCGGCGTTGTGGCGCCCGACCTCATTGCCCATCTGTCGGATGGCTTCGAGGAAGGGAAGCGATTCGATGTCGCCGACCGTGCCGCCGATTTCGACGATCACGACGTCCATCCCGTCCGAGACGGCCTTGATCGCGTCCTTGATCTCGTTGGTGATGTGCGGGATCACCTGGATGGTTTTGCCCAGGTAATCGCCGCGGCGCTCTTTTTCGATGACCGATAAATAAATGCGGCCAGAAGTCCAGTTGTTAGCCTGCGTCAACCGGGCGCTGGTGAAACGCTCGTAATGACCGAGATCGAGGTCGGTCTCCGCTCCGTCGTCGGTCACGAAGACCTCGCCGTGCTGGAAAGGCGACATCGTGCCGGGATCGACGTTGATGTACGGGTCGAATTTCATCAGCGTGATCTTCAGTCCGCGCGCTTCGAGCAACGCGCCGATTGAGGCTGCGGCAATGCCTTTGCCGAGGCCGCTAACCACTCCTCCGGTGACGAAAATGTATTTCGGCATAAACTCCTCGTTGGTTTGGGCGATTTGTGGGTCAAGGCGCCAGACATCCTGTGTATTGATCGCCTCTGAGTTTTGAAATACGTGGTAGGAACAAGAGTACCCGTTAGACGGCGCTTCAGTCAATTCGCAGGTTGGCTGGGGAATAGGGAATGGGGAATAGCGAATAGGGAATGGGGAATAGGGAATGGGGAACCCTACTTCCTATTCCCTATTCCCCACTTACCGGAACCAATTTCTTAACCGGCTTCCTAGCCCTCGACTAGATTTTTTTTTTACAGTCGGATTCGTTTCGTCTTGGGAATCCGTAAGAGTTGCGGGCGCTGTGTCGTCCGGATCAATAACCTCTTGCCCTCGAGGCAAGACGAGCGGGTCATCGACCGCCTCGCTCTCGTCTGACGGCGCGAGGGGTTTCGAGAATGCGAAATCGTCGGGTTCCTCGGCGCCCAGAGCGTTTTTAGCGATCTCGTAATATCTCTGCCGGTCCGCCAATCCGTTCAAACCGCCGTTGATTTTTTTTGTGATGGCGACGAAGTCCTGAACGTCGGCCAGTTCATTCAAGCCGTTCAATTTCCAGAAGACGCCCGCCGTGGAGAACGCGTATTGCGGCGTCGCCGCCAGATCGGGGTTGCCGATCAGATCGACGCCGAGCAGATCGCCATATTTCTTGTAATTGGCGCGGCCGGTGACCTGAATGGGGCCGCGTCCACGGTAGCGGAAACCATCGCCCGGTTGTGTGTTGCCGAGCGATCTGGCCACGTCGCTCGGAGGTTCGTATTTCTTCTGTTGCGCCGTAGGCCCCCAAATCTCCTCCATAAACCTCAGCTCTGCCGATTCATGGGCGATCTGAGCCAGAAATGCGGACGCCCGCAGCGGAGTGTCGATCTCGTAGATCTCCATAACTCTGTTTATGAAGGGCAGGTAAAGCTGGCGCTTCGCCTGTGGCAACCTCGGCATAATCTGTTGCAGATCATTATCGGTTAGCATCGTCGATATTCCTCCTGGGTCACTGCTGGCTGACATTGCCACTAATGCTGATGTTCCTCTCGAATGATGGCCAAAGGCGGATTGAAAAATACCCCGGCATCTGTTGCTTGAATTGGCCTTGGCCGATCAATCAATTCACCCATATAGCTTGAAAAACCTGGCAATTAAAACACGGGAGATCAACCATAGGCAACGTTATAATGTGAATTGTTTGAATCCTGAACAATCCTGTGAATCCTGTCTATTTCCCTCGGTCAGAGTCGAGCCTTACGCTCCGCGCGCGCAGGTTCAGATATCGAACTCGATACACGCAATTGCAAACCGAGCTAATTGGCGGCGCCTAGCGAGACGTCCACCGCTTTGATGATGAAGTTGTAGTTGGCGCTGTTGGCATTCTTGCTCAGATAGAACGCCGCCGTATCGAATTGTGTGAAGGACGCCGCTGGCTGCGTGGCGGAATAGGTCATCACCACACTGCCCGTGGTCGCATCCTTCAGCGTGTAACTGACGCTGACGCCGTTGACGGTGTTTTGGAGCGTGAGCGTACCGCGATAGTCAGTGTTTACGGCCATCCCCGTCGAGGGCGCCGGCGCGTCGCCGGTGAATTGCGTGAAGGGGCTTGTGCTGTTCAGGAGCGAAGCGCTAGTCCCAGTTCGGGCGTAGAGCCTGATCGGCGTGTCCGCGCCGGACGGACCGGTATAGGTCATGGCCGCATATCCGCCGTAATTGTTAAACGCGTTGGTAGTGGGATTGTTGCTCCCGAAGTCGCCGCTCACGCGCGCGCTGGTGTTCGGCGGGGCTGTCGCGGTGAAGCCCGTTCCGCTCGTGGCGTCGGGGTTGGCCACGGAACGAAGCAGGCCGACCACGAAAGTGTTCGCGCCGACCGTCGCCCCGGTGTCGAATCCGGTGAACTGAACAGTGAAATCTAGTGTGAGCGTCTGATTTACCCCGACGTTGACGGGCGTCGCGGACGTGTTGGTGAAATATGCGAGCAGCGTGCGGCTCGAGCTGATTATCTGTGTCGCCTGACCGACGATCGCGGTCAGGTTGTTGCTGCCCGAAGACGTGAACCACGCCCCCGAGTCAGGCAGGTTCTGCGTCGTTCGATCTCCATCCGCGAACCGCTCGCGCAGGAAGAAGGTCGGGCCGGTTGTGACCGTCAATGCAGCCGGATCGCTCGTGACGGCCCCCAGACTGTTGCTGACCTCGACGCTGTAACTTCCGGCGTCAGAGGGCTGGACGTTGGTCAGAGTCAGTGTGGCGCCGGTCGCCCCGGGAATGTCGGCGCCGTCCTTTTTCCATTGATAGTTGAGTGGCGCAGTTCCACTCGCCACCACGCTGAAAGTCACATTCGAGCCTGTCGGCGCGGTCTGCGACGCAGGCTGCGTCGTGATGCTGGGAGACGTGTTTGCTTCTGTGAAGATCGCGGTCACGCTCTTCGGGCTGTTCATCACGATCGTGGCGGGATTGGCGGCGCCCGTCAGATCGCCGCTCCAATTGGAGAACTGCCAACCGGCGGCGGGAACGGCAGTGAGTTGAACGATTGTTCCGGCCTGGTATGTCGGGCCGGAAGGAATGCTCTGAATCGTCCCTTGTCCTTGCGTTGACAGCGATAGAGTGAACCCGGTGTTCGCGAGCAGGGCGGTCAGCGGCAGATAGCTCCGCAACAGCGCGCGATCGGCGTCATCCGCCGGAGTGATCGCGCCGATCTGGTTCGGGTTGTTTCTGACGAAATCAACCGGCGAGAGCGTGTACGCATAGGGTAGCCTCGTGAGGTCTGTCCACGTGAAGCTCGCGGGCGGGTTCCAGACGAGCGCATTCGGATCAACCGGATTCAGCCGAGCAGGATCGAAAGGCGTAAGCGTCCCATTCAATGTCCACTGGCTCCCCCGCTGCGTGATCCGTCCGCCGCCAGAGAACATAAGCGGCGTCCGCACTTCGAGGAAATCACTGTTTTCCACGAGCACTGCGGCGTTGATCGTGGAGTTGACCGCCGTCTGCGTGCCCGTGTCCGTCGCCGAGAGCGTGTCGTCCACAAAGACGTTGTAAACGTGCGCGTTACCGAAGCGCATTCGCGGCGTGCGCTGGCGGACGAGCGTGAAGGCGTTGTGATGATAAGTCACGTTGAGCCTGCCCGTGTCCGTCGCGCCGGCGTTGTCGTCATTGCCTACGAGGCTGGTCTTATCCTGCGGAATCTCGTGAGTGATGATTTGCAGGACAGACTGGCCCGCGTTGCGCAGACTCGCGTAATAGCTGATGCGCGGGTCGGCGGGGTTGGCCTGGTAGAGGCTCTCAAGGTAGTTGATTTGATTGAGGACCTCGTCTCCGAGGTCGCCAGTAAAGCGGCAATAGGAGACGGTCACGAGATCCGAGCCGCGCACAATGTCAGCCTGGCCGTCATAAACCTTCGCAAAATCGCAGTGATCGATCCAGACATTGCGCGCCCCGTTCGTGAGCGCAATGAAGTCCCAGCCCTGCAGATCGTAGGCCCCCTGCGTGGCGTCGTCCCATTCCCAAAGACCACGGAACTTCAGATTGCGAATGATGATGTTTTGCGCGCCGTCAATGTTAAGAGTCCCGTGTCTCAACGTGGCGCCGCGATCTGAGAAGAGCGTCTTGTTCGAAGCGACGCGGATCGTACCAAGGTTCGATGCGATGAGCTCCGGGTTAACAAGCGGACGGCGGCTCTGGTTGTTGAGCGCCCCCAGATCGATGTCGGCGCGCAACTCGATGATCAGTGGGTCGGGGCTTTGCAGATAACTTTGGAGCGTCTGCGCCGGATTCGGCGTTGCGGAGTCTATGATCTTGTAGCTCGATGTGTCAGAAGGGGCTGCGAGCCCGCCGCCGGTCACTCCTTGTCCCATCATAGCGAAACCTTCCAGCGCGAACGTGGTAAGCGGAGGCAAGCCGGTCGCAGGGCTTGTCACAGCGAGAATGGCCGGCGCGCTGAGCGCCGCCTCAGATCCGCTCACGACCAGCGCAGTGTAAACCGCCGTATCTGTGGGCTGAACATTCGGCAGAGTCAGCGTCGAATCAGTGGCGCCCGTGATGTCGGCGCCGTTCTTTCGCCATTGGTAGTTGATTGCGCCGGCCCCATTGGCTACTACGGTGAATGTGGCTGTTTCGCCGATGTTCACAACCTGACTCTGCGGTTGTTGAGCGATCAGATTTCCACGCGTGAATACGGTCAGCGTCGCGGGATTGCTCGTGACAGACCCGGACGTATTCGTGACCGTGACCGAATATGACCCTGCCGAGTTGAGCTGGACGTTTGTCAGCGTGAGCGTCGCGGCGGTGGCCCCGGCGATAGGCGCGCCGCCCTTGAACCATTGATAGGAAGGAGGCGGCACGCCCTGAGCTGTGACGCTAAAGATAACGGTGTCGCCGGCGAATGCCGTCCGGCTCATTGGCTGCGTCACGATCGTCACCGGCGAAACGATAAGCGTTGCGCGGACCGTCAGCAGAGCCGGCGCGCTTGTCACGGAGCCGATTCCATTGCTGATCGTAACGCTGTAGAAGCCGGCGTCGGACAGTTGCAGACCTGTTCGAGTAATCGTCGTCCCGGTAGCGCCAGCAATCGGCATGCCGTCCTTCAACCACTGATAAGCAAGAGGCTCGGCGCCGGTTGCAGTGACCATAAACGTCGCCACATCGCCGATCACAGCGGTCTGAAGCTGAGGCTGCTGCATGATCACTGGCGATCCGGCTCCCGCCACAACTGTCAGATTGGCCTGAACGCTCGTCGCCGAGCCGATCGAATTGCTCACGACGACCATGTAATTGCCCGTGGCGTTAGCCTGAACCGCGGGTAAGAGTAATGTGGGCCCGATTGCGCCAGGAATCTCCACGCCATCTTTGAACCACTGGTACCCCGGCGCGGTCGCGCCGACCGCCCCGACTGAGAGGATCACGTCCTGGCCCGCGCTTACAGTCTGGCTTACGGGCTGGCTCAGGATGAATGGCAGCGTCTGCGGCGCCCAGCCGCCGAGAACAAAGTTCGTGTCGCTCAACTGTGTGGCCTCAGCATCGCTGATTTGGCGCGAGGATGCGATTCGTTGGCTCACGTCGAGAGCGGCCCCGTTCAGGTCTGTGCTGCGGTACTCCCAGAACCGGACCGTGTTCGAACTGGTCGCGTTGTTGAGCAGCCATCCGGCTGGCGACACCTGCGGACCCATTGCTGAATTGATGTAGACGACCTGACTGTCGGGAAAAACGTTGGGATCGATGCGCGCAAGGAAGGTCCCGGTAACTCCCGCCGCGCCGCTGAGACGACAGTTGACGTAGACGAAGCCGGGCTGATTTTGCGGCGTGCGCGCCTGCACATAGAATCCGGCGGACCTGACGTTCTTCAGCTCACAGTTCAAGAAATAGGCGGCGGCGTTCCCCCACATGAAATCGACGTCGCCTTCGATATAACAGTTTTCAACATAGGCCGAGCCGTTGAGCTGTAGCGTGTCCTGGAAGCTATAGAGATCGCAGTTCCTGATTTGCGATCGAGCGGCGTTGGTCCGAATGGTTTCGGCTTGCGAACCGCCCTGCGGCGTCAGGTTGCGGACGGTGAGGTTCTCGACCGCCCAATCTCCGGCGTCAACCCAGACCACGCTGCGCGAATTCGGGTTGAAGTTCGCGTTATTCGCGTAGGCGATTACAGTCTCCTTCCGATCTTCGCCGCGCAATGTGATCAGCGGCTTATTGCTGTTGATGCGGACAAGCTCCTGGTAAACGCCCTTGCGTATGAAAATGAGTCTGCGCGTGGCGTTGCCCACAGGCGCGAAGTCTATCGCTCCCTGTACGGTGGCGAAATCCCCGCTGCCGTCAGCCGCGACCAGCAGCGTCGTGGCGCCGGCGTCAGGCGCGGCGGGTTTTGTTGTGAACCGCCATACGGTATCGCTTGTGATTCCGGCGAAGACGCCGTTTGCCGTCTTGAAGACGCCGGCATCGATGGTGACGAAGTATGCGCTGTTGTAGGCTAGCGCGACGTGCGGCGTGATGAGCGCGGTATTGCCGCTCACGATTACGGGAAGATAGTTGTACAAGGTTCCGCCGATCATCTTCACCTGAGCGGCGGCGGCCAGGTCAATCGTATCAATGACCCCGCCAGTCGCGGCGTCGTGAATTTGGATAAGACCGGCCGCGCCCAGCGTCGGCGCGACGCCGAAGGTAATCTTGAGCGGCGCGTCCACAGGCAGTCCCGTCGCGCCGTTCGCCGGGAACATGGCGATTACGGTGAGCGCGGGATCAACCACGGTGAGAGTCGCGGCGGGGCTGGGCGCCGAGCCGCCCGCATTGCTCACGACGACCGAGTAGGCGGCGGCGTCCGCGGCCTGCACATTGTTGAGCGTGAGCGTGTCCGTGGTTGCGTTCGGGATATTCGCGCCGTTCTTGCGCCACTGATAGGTCAAGGGCGCCGTGCCGCTCGCGACCACAGAGAACGTGGCGGTCGCGCCGGCGGGCGCCGTCAGCGAGGCTGGCGGTGTGACGATTGACGGAGGCGTGATCACCGTGAGCGTAGCCGGATCGCTCGTGGCGCTGCCTGCGGCGTTCGTGACGATGACGGAATAGCTTCCGGCGTCATTGGCGGTCGCGCTGGTGATCGAATACGTGGCGTTTATCGCGCCCGGAATCGCAGCGCCATCCTTTCGCCATTGAAAACTGAGCGGCGAGCTACCCTCGGCGGTCACTGTGAATTGGGCCTGCGCGCCTGCGACCACTGTTATGGACAGAGGCTGCGTGATGATGGCGGGCGGCACGGGCGTGGTAGTGACTATGAGCGTCGCCGGGTCGCTCACCACAGAGCCTGCGCCATTGCTTACAACTACCGTGTACGCGCCCGCGTCGCTGAGCTGCAGGTTCGCGATGGTGAACGACGGCGCGGTCGCGCCTGCGATGTTTACGCCATTCTTTCTCCACTGATAGATGAATGGCGCGCTTCCGCTGACCGCGATCGTGAAGGTCACAGGTTCCCCGACCAGAATCGTCTGCGACCGCGGCTGCATTGTGATGACCGGCGGAGCGAGATTGACCACAACCGCGGCAACATCGCTCGCGACGCTCCCCAATGGGTTCGTCGCCGTGAAGAGGTATGCGCCGGAATCAGAGACCCGAACATTGTTGAGCGTGAGAATCGGGCTTGTGGCGCCGGCTATCAGAACGCCATCCTTGCTCCATTGAAAGGTCAGCGGAGCGCTGCCCGAAGCCGCCGCCGTCAGGACGACGTTGCCGCCCTCGGTGGTGGTCACGCCAGCAGGTTGTGTGGTGATCGCCGGCGGCGTCAGTCCGAGAGTCACGGATAGATTCTTGAATGTGACTGAAGCGGCGAAGTTGGAGCTTCCGACTCGCCAACCGAAGTAGTCGAAGGTCGTCTCCGGCGTCGCGCTGGTCTCGGTAGTCGAGAAGTTGTACGCGTCGCCTAGCGCTCCTCCCGTAATTGAAGCCGCGAGGCGAGTCTGTGTGGCGGAGAGTCGCGTGATGGAATAGCTCAGCGTGTAATCGGTGTTGTCGGCAAACGCCTGCGCGGCGCCGCCTCCGGCTCCTATCGTCGTGAAATCGGCGCCCGTGTTAAAGATGTTATTGGAAGTGAGAGTCGTGCGCCGGTTGAGAGTGAATGCGGTACCGGATCCGGCTGTTGAGATCGATGTGAACAAGCCATAACCGGTGTCGCCGATATAGACGGCGTTCCCAGTGGCGCCATTATCCGCGGGCCGCGAGCCTTTGGAGTCGAGGATTCCGAATCTGAGTCCGGGCGACGGAGCGGCTATCGCATCCGGGTTGAGTCCAGTGAATGAGAATGTGACGCTGAGGTTCAGCGTGTCGCCCACGCCCAGTGTGACCGGCGAGCCGGCGCTCGTGAAATAACCGGAGATCATGTCGGCGCTCGTGGTGTTCCAGGTAAACCGGGCCGAGCCTGGCGCGACTGCCGCGACCGTGCTGCTCTGAGCCTTGAGCCACGTGGCGGAGTTTGGCGGCGCGAGAGTTAGGCGCTCACCATCCGCAAAGCTGTCGTTCATGATTGTCAGGCCCGACGGAGAAGTAACGCTGAGCGTCGCCGGCGCGCTCCCGACGGTTCCGCCCGCGTTGCTCACCGTGACGGTATAGATTCCGGCGTCGGGTAATTGAACGTTCGTGAGCGCGAGAGTGTCCGTTGTCGCCCCCGCGATTTCGACGCCGTTCTTCTTCCATTGATATGTCAACGGAGGCTCGCCGCTCGCCGCGACCGTAAAGGTAACATTCGATCCGGTGATAACTGTCTGCGAGTTCGGTTGAGTGACGATGCTGGGCGGGAGTGGCGCGAAATTGGCGGTGATGGATTTGTCTCTGTCAATCGTAATGATGGCTGGATTATCCGTCCCAGTAAGATCGCCGCTCCAGCCTTCAAACCTCCAGCCCGGAGCGGGCGTCGCGGTGAGCGTCACTCTCGATCCGGCGGGAAACTTGTCGCCGGGAGGGTCGCTTTGAATTGTCCCTGAGCCGGTCGTCGACAGAGAGAGCCTGAATTCAGGCCTTGCCGCAAAAGCCACAGCCGATGTGACAAGGCGGCTCAAGGCGCCGTCCCACACGAGTGTTGTGGGACCGGGCGCTGCCGCCGCTTGAGCCGAGCCGGCAACGCCAAACAGGTTTCGCGCCGCGCTGAATCTTTTGATCTGACCCGGACCGGGCGTAGGGCTGGCATCGATTTCAGACGCCACTATGTCGAC
Organism: Blastocatellia bacterium; assembly: GCA_035714085.1. Taxonomy (GTDB): domain Bacteria; phylum Acidobacteriota; class Blastocatellia; order RBC074; family RBC074; genus JAJVID01. The sequence continues at coordinate 679 of DASTMP010000307.1, read as the reverse complement.
GACCCAGGAGTCGACAGGCGCATTGATTGTCGTTCTGATCGGCCCCAGGCTGAGAGGTTTGACGTTGGTAACAGCCAGCGCCGGGGCGCCTGGCTGGACGCCGAACAACGAGACTGCGCCTCCGGCCGCTACATCGACCTTCCTGGTGAAACTAACCGAGACCTCATAAGAGCCTGCGGGCGGCAACTCGTCGCCGGTCAGAAAGAAAATCTGGGTTTCCAGAAATCGCAATCCCTCAACCACAGCGCGAGAATTCGGCGCCGCATGCATTACGACGTTGTTGAACTTCACCGTCGCGATGTCGCCGTTGAAGATGATGAAGTCGTCTATCGCCACCGACACGACCAGCGCGCGATCCGGGCCGCCGCCGATGGTATGTCTCCAGGCGATCGAGCGGGTGTTCGGGGTAGCCGAAGAGGAACTGGAGTTGTCGAACCTTATTGCCGCTGACGCAGGCTGCGCGACGCAGAATAGCAGGAGAAGAAGGAACAATCCGGCGGTGAGCAGGTCGAATGGCTTTACCAGGAGAATATTCCCGGCGCGGGTGATTGTTTTCATTATGGACTCTTTCCCTCTGACGAAGACTCAGGAACTATTTTCTGCGAATGGAAAATTTCTAGATAACGAGGCAGCGAAGCGCGCGAATTCTAACGCCGATGAGCGCCATACCCAAGAGAAA